>JBEAVQ010000001.1:0-97089 GCA_041160865.1 Pseudomonadota bacterium
CAGGCAAGAATTTGCGCGCCGCTTTGAAGGGAAAAGGCAATTGGACGTTCGAGATCGTCAAACGCTCTGACGCGGCAAAAGGCTTTGAACTTATCCCGCTTCGCTGGGTCGTAGAGCATACCTTCGCATGGCTTAACCGCAACCGTCGCCTCGCTAAAGACTTCGAACGCACCATCGCCAGCGCCACAGCCTGGCTCTTCATGGCATCCGTCCAACAAATCATCGAACGCCTCGCAAGGCTCTTTAAGGAATAGGCTTCTCTATGAGTCAGACTCTTAATAACTGGCCAATATCTGGCGTTCTGCGTAGCTGCGCGTGCGACCGCTTAAAGCCAGCGCCACCCCAAATCGTTCCAGGAAAATAGGTAGAATAGCGAATCGTCTTTGCATTAAAACAAGATTCATTGCGTGGTGCTAACCTTTAGCGATGTTTGGTGCCCTTTCTCGCTTATTCGATTTCGCTTTGGATCGTGTGACGCTGGATCCAGTGAGTGCACCAGCAGCCATTCGCATCATTGGCGTGCGGCAGGCACTTAAAAATACCCGTGTGCATTGGTCTGCCAGTTTACTGTGTCATGTGCTTTTGAACGCCAGTATTGCTCTGTCAGGCGCCCCTATTTGGGCATTTCTGATTTGCTTGGTCAGCATCGTTTCCGATGCACATATCAAGGGCTTTTCCAATAAATGGTTGAACCGGATGCGGGCCCTAAAGGACCCGGCCCTTCTGTTGAAGGCCGCGCAGCAGGCCGAAAACCAGCTCATACTGAACCTTATTGCGCGATGCTCCATAGCTTGGGTTCCGTCGATTGTGGTCATTTCTGCTGGTGACCATTCGGGGATGAGCTACGCTGCTGCGGCAATCATGCTGGCAGCTAGCACCAATATCTTCGTCGCTCAGACTAATTCTCGTTTACGAGTCATGGTCCTCGGTACTTGGCCGATTTGGGCCGGCTTATTGGGCTTTGGACTGCAGTTGGCCTTGCAGCCAGAGGGTGTGATTCTAGCATCTGTCACGGCCGCTTATTGCTGCAGCATGTTTTGGTTTGCCCGCTATGTCAGTCAGGGCCAAGCTAAGATGCAAGCTTTACTTGTCGAAAAGGACAGCCATGCCCAGCAATTGGCCAATGCCCTAGAGCGCCGGGAACGTGATTCATACATGTTCGATTTGTTGGAAAGCGATCTGCCGATTGGGTTCTTTGATTTTGATGCGCGGTCGGGAAATCTATTCTGGTCGCCCGGCACGTTCCGAGCCTATGGTCGACAGCCCGGTACCGCGGTGCCAACAACGCAAGAACAGCTGTTTCAAGTCGCGGCCGACTATCGGGATCAAGCTAAAGCGGACATACTGCGAGTCAATCAAAATACCGGCGTTCACAAATTTGTCTTGCCCATCGTTGGGATGGACGGGGTGACCCGGCAGGTGGCGTCTATCGTCCATACGGTTTTGGACGACCATGGTAAGCCCGTTCAGATTTTCGGTATGGTCGATGACCAAACAGAGCTTCGAACCCTGCTGACCCGCGCAGAACAATTGGAAAACCGCCTCGAAACCGCATTGTTGAGCGGCTCGTCTATGGTGTGGGACCTTGAGCAGCCAGGCCACAAGATTATCGGATTTGGTGCGGTCGAGCATTTCCTTCGCCCTGATCAAGATCGCAATGGCGATTTGGCGGCTTTCTTCTCCGAAAACATCCTTGAAGAGGATCGCCAACTCGTCACCCGGGTGACGCGGCAAGCCTATCTCGATAGTCGCCCTCAGATCGTTGACTTCCGCTTCTGTCTCGATGGGGTAAACATCCGTCATGGGCGTTCGATTGTTACCGTATTTGGTCGGCCTGCATCAGGTTCGGGTACCATCCGCTCTTTCGTGACCGACATCACCGAAGACGTCGCCAGACGGGAAGCACTCGATCACGCGCGCGCCAACGCCGAGTTGGCCAATAATGCCAAGAGTGCCTTTCTCGCCAATATGAGCCACGAAATTCGAACGCCCTTAAATGGTATTATCGCCATTGCCGGGGCATTGGCGCAAAGTGAACTATCATCTGCCCAACGCGAAATGGTGGATTTGGTTCGAGATTCGGGCGTTTCACTCGAACGCGTCTTGAACGATATTCTCGACTTGGCCCGAGTTGAGTCGGGGCGGCTCGAAATTGAAGCCTCGCCTTTCCGCATCTCCGATCTTATTTCAGGTACTTCGGCCTTGTTTGCCGTACGTGCGGACAACAAAGGTTTGAAGTTCAGCCAGCCCGACTTGGAATCTGACCATACCTGGTTGGTCGGCGATGCCGTGCGAATCCGGCAAATCTTGGCGAATTTTCTTGCCAACGCCATCAAATTTACAGCCGATGGCTCCGTCAAACTAGCTGTGGATATGGTGCCTGACCAGAATAGCGAGAGACAAGCGATGCGCTTGACAATTGCGGTTTCAGACACCGGTCCTGGAATTGAGTCACAGGACTTGGCACGTCTGTTCAATCGGTTTGAACAGATTGATGCGTCCATCACGCGGGCACATGGTGGCTCTGGTCTAGGTCTCGCGATTTGCCATTCTTTGGCACAATTGATGGGGGGAGTTGTCAGTGCCGAGTCAGTTGTCGGGGTTGGGTCAATATTCCGTCTTGAACTGACTTTGCCTGTTGCAGCTGTTCCGGCTACCATGGCAATCTCGACTTGTGACGCTTCGCGCGATATCGAGGGCGTCGCGCCTTCCGACCGATTGCGGATTCTAGCCGTCGATGATCACCCAACCAATCGTCGGGTCGTGCAATTGATTTTGGAGCCGCTGGGTGTGGATTTGACCTTGTGCGAAGATGGTCAACAGGCCTTGGACGCTGTGGAACAAGCCGACTTCGATCTCGTGTTGATGGACCTGCAAATGCCAGTGATGGATGGGTTGACAGCCACCCGAGCCATCCGCGAGGTGGAAGTGGCTAAGCAATGCAACCGCATGCCCATCATCGTGCTTTCAGCCAATGCCATGACACATCACAAGGCCGAAGCTCTGGAAGCCGGAGCTGATCTCCATATCGCCAAGCCCTTTACACCGGAAGTTTTGATCAGTGGCCTCAAGGAGGCGTTGGCAATGGTTGACCAAGCCCCCACAGCAGTAATCGGGTCAGCGAATGCTGCGCTAGAGGCCTAGTAGGCCGGATTTTAGAAATATTCGGCTCAAGTCGTCTTCATTATTCACAACCATTTAACGTGCGGGACCTGTTTCAGGCGATCTGCAATAAAACTGTCAAGCTATTATAATATTTTTGACACACAGATTTTGTGAGACTGTCACATCCAAGGACTAGTGAAACTCCGCACGAGCGTAATTGCGCCTGTTTTCCAGCAAAGGACGCTCCGTTGGGCGTCTCCTATCGTTTTGGGAACCAGCGCATCGGGCAGTGAGGGGTATATGATGAAATTAATCGCAAGTCGCGGGACGCTAGTTGCTGCATTGGCACTCTTTACGGGGGCTTGTTCGCAAGGCGGCAGTATCCAATCTCCGGGCGCAACTTTTGTTGGCGATCCTCCAGGCGGCACTGGCGGCGGTGGAACAGGTGGTAGCGGTAGCGGAGCAACTTGCCCGCTTGGCACAACCATTGGGACCGCAATCGGCACCACCACGGTCTGTAACCTTACCGGTGAAGTACTAAACAATCTTACTTTGCCCCGGATCACCGGCGTTGCTTATCGCTTGGTTGGTCGAGTGGATGTTGGTCGCGACTTGGGTGCGGCTGGGAACGCGGCGACCGGTGTCGCGGCAACCTTGACCGTTGAGCCAGGCGTAACCATCTTCGGCGACGAGGCTTCGGACCTTCTAATCATCAACCGCGGCAGCCGCATCAACGCCGTGGGCACCCCAAGCCAGCCGATCGTGTTTACAGGTCGAGAAGACCTTGCTGGAACAGCAAATGCAGAGACTACTAACCGTCTCTGGGGCGGTGTCATTGTATTGGGTCGCGCGCCGATCCGTGGCTGCTCCACCGCTGTCGCTCAGGGCACACTTGAATGTCAAAATGCGGTTGAAGGCATTACGGCTGCAACCGGTCGTCAAGCGCTTTATGGCGGGGCAACTTCCGCTGATACAAGCGGTACCCTGCGTTATGTCCAGATCCGTTACCCCGGCGAGTTCTTGTCGTCGGCAGCTGCTGGTGACGACCTGAACGGCCTGACCCTCGGTGGCGTTGGCTCAGCCACCGACATCAGCTTCCTCCAAGTCCATAACTCTGGGGACGATGGCATCGAAGTGTTCGGCGGTACGGCGAACATGAAGAACCTCGTCATAACTGGCGCTTTGGATGACAGTCTTGACTTCGATGAGGGCTGGACTGGTGCTGTCCAATTCTTGGTCATTAAGCAGACTCCGAACTCTGGTGGTCCTGACCGCCTGTTCGAGGGCAGCAACCGAACGGTTGCCAGCTTGGCAGGTACTTTGAATACCAACCCAACAATTGCAAACTTTACTACGGTTGGCATTCGCACCAACAGTGCGGGTGCTAATCTGCAGGGCATATCCCTGAACAATACCGGCGGTACTCCCGGCGCGTCTGGTCGGTTCCTCAATGGTGTGGTTACCGGGTCGACGACTTGCGTGGTCGCTAGCTCCTCCAATACGTCGCCAGCCGTACGCTTCGACTCGATGATGTTCGACTGCCCAGGCACGCTGGATTCTGTGGCGGCAGCAGCATTCTCTGCTGGCAACAATAACGTCTCTAATGTGACATCCACCTTGAGTGCTTCTTTGCTGCCAGGTCCAAATGAATTGGCCCGCACAGCTTTGAACCCTGTCGGTGTCAACGCCTTCTTTGAAGCCGCTAACTATGTTGGCGCTTTCTCAGCGACCGCAACGGCAACCTCAAACTGGGCTTCAGGCTGGACGATCCAGCTTCTCCCAGCAGCGGCTTGCCCTACGGGTACAGTTGAGCAAGGCACCATTGCTGGTCAACGCAATTGCGTTATCAGCGGCGTTATCGGCAGCGGCACTTCACCAACCAACCTTCGCTTGACGGCAGGCAATATCTACCAGATCTCCGGACGGGTAGACGTTGGATTTGACCGTGGTGCCGCATTGAACGCAGGTACCGCAGCCAGCCTGACCATCGACCCAGGTGTGCGCCTCTACGGCTCTACCTCAGCCGACGTCTTGATCGTTAACCGTGGTTCGCAAATCTTCATCAACGGTACCGCACAAGCCCCCGTGATCATGACCTCACGCAACGATGTTGCCGGCACCCAAGCCGACAAAGCACGTGCAAGCCGCGAGTGGGCCGGTTTGATCCTCCTTGGTGCTGCTCCAATTCGCGGCTGCTCCACAGCCGTGGCGCAAGGCAGTGTTGATTGCCAAAACGCGGTCGAAGGCATTACTGCTGCAACCGGTCGTCAGGCCCTCTATGGTGGTGCAACTTCTGCAGATAACAGTGGCCGGATCACTTATCTCCAAATCCGCTACCCTGGTGCCTTCTTGACCTCGGCAGCCGCAGGCGATGATCTGAATGGCTTGACCTTGGGTGGCGTCGGATCTGCAACCCAAATCAGTAACATCCAAGTCCATAACTCGGGCGACGATGGCATCGAAATCTTTGGCGGCACCGTCAACTTGCGCAACTGGGTCATTACCGGTGCTCTCGATGACTCGCTGGACTTTGATGAAGGTTGGGTCGGCAGGGCTCAGTTTGGGATCATCCTTCAGGCTTTGACGGCTACTGGTGGTCCTGACCGCATGATCGAAGCCAGCAACCGGACAGTTGCCAGCTTGGCGGGCACGCTGAACACCAATCCGATCATCTCGAACTTCACCTTCGTAGGTGTTCCTCAAAACGATGCATCGGCAAACCTGCAGGGTATCTCCCTGAACAATACCGGCGGCACGCCTGGAGCTTCGGCTCGCCTTCTCAACGGTGTTGTGACTGGTTCTACCACCTGCTTGAACTTCGAAACTGCCAATACGAGCCCGGCTCCTCAGCTCGACTCGATCCTGTCCAGCTGTTCGGGTTCTTATGGAGCGGTTGCTACGGTTCGTCTGAATGCCGGCACAAACAACACCACTGGCACGACAGCAACTTTGACAAGTCGCTTTGTCAACGGCACGGCAGAAGCAGCCCGTCCAGCTTTGAACGCCAGCACGGTTGACGCCTTCTTCACGGCGACCACTTACATTGGCGCAGTTCGTGATGGGGCAGACTTGTGGTGGTCCACTTGGACCTGCAGTCTGGCAGCCGGTTCGACCTGCTAAACACAAGCTATCGGTGCGGCGGGGTTTCCCTGCCGCACCGTTTGGTTTTTTACATTGGCCCGCTTGGCCACTTCCTCAGACTTCCTAAAGGCCTGTCCGACATGACCATACCAGCCCGTCTGCGCAGATTTCTGTTGCTCACCAGCATCTTTGTGGTGCCATCATTGGTCCCCAGCCTTGTCAGCGCGCAAGCTGCTCCAGCTGCCCCTACCCAGACAGTTGAAGCTCCTGCAGCAAGCGATGAACCTGAGAAAGAAGTCGAAGTCGTCGTTGTCCGGGGCCGCTTTATCCCCGAGCCACAACGCGTCACTTCCGAAGTTGCGAACTTCCTGTCGGCAGCTGATTTGGCCCGCACAGGTGACGATAATGCCGCTGCCGCATTGACACGTCTGACTGGTTTGTCGGTGGTTTCGGGTCGGTTCGTTTATGTCCGTGGTTTGGGCGACCGTTATTCGTCTGCGCTTCTCAATGGCTCCCCACTGCCAAGCCCAGAGCCATTGCGCCGCCAGGTACCGCTGGACTTGTTCCCTTCCAATATTTTGAATGGCGCGACCGTTCAAAAGACATTTTCGCCAAACTATCCCGGCGAATTTGGCGGTGGTGTGATTGATTTGCGCACGCTAAAGGCACCGAACGAGAATTTCTTAACCATCAAGACCGGCGTTGGGTTCAATTCTGAGACCACTGGCAAGACAGGTTTAGTCTATGAAGGCCACCGTATGGATTGGACTGGGGTCGACACCGACTTGCGTCGACTTCCTCAGCCTGTGCGCGATGCAGTATCAACTGGTAAGCGCGTCAACGACACAAATTTTACGTCTAAGCAGCTAGAATTTATCGGCGAGAGCTTCGTCAATTCGCCTCTGACGGTCGTGCAAAGCGAAAAGACACGGCCGGACTTTGATGCCGAAATGACAGCAGGCCGTACCTTTGATGTGAACGATGCAACAGTCGGCTTGGTTGGCGTCTTCGGCTATAAGAGCGGCTTTAAAACGCAAGAAGCCTTCCGTCAGGACGTGGTGTCCAACACAGTGGAAGCCGAAGGTTCAAACCTGTCCTCCACATGGGACATTGTGATCAACGGCTTTGGTAGCGCGAGCGCTAAATGGGGTGATAATCGCGTCGGTTTGACAGGCCTCTTGGTGCGCAGCACCTCCAAAAAGGCGCAAGTTGAAGTTGGTACCGACACCAACTTGCCAACAGGACAATCTTATCGCACCGAAGGCACCGCTTGGTATGAACGCGAGCTAGCCTCTGCCCAGCTTTCAGGTGAGCACAAGCTTGGTGGCGTTGACTTGCAATGGCGCGGCTCGCTTGGCCAATCCACGCGCAAAGCGCCTTACGAGCGGGATATCTCCTATACCGTCGTGAACGGCATTACCGCCTTTAACGGTGCTTCCCTCGGTAACGCAATTCGGTTCTCGGAATTGAAAGACGAAGTCTCTAGCTTTGGCTTTGATGGGAAATATGTACTGCCGCTCGGCAAAGGTCGCGAGCTAGAGCTATCTGGTGGGGCAGTAATGTCTAACACGGATCGTAATTACGAGCTCATCTCTTTCGCGTTTACCGGGCCACGCGGTCCCACGTCGAATAATGTGTTGCGTTCGCGCGTTGATTATTTGTTTTCGCCTGACAACATCAACCCAGCCCGTTTCGTGATTACTGAGCAAACCGGCAAGGACGATGCCTATGTCGGTAGCTTGGAAAATCTGGCCGCCTATTTGGCGTCGGAGTTTGAGGTGACATCTTTCATCCGCGCTTCCGTCGGTGTGCGCTATGAAGATGCGACCCAGAAGGTTCGGACCACCAACCGCTTTGGCGACACGCCAACAGCACCGGTTGAGCTCGCCAACGACTATTTGTTGCCAGCGGCGACCGTCACTTGGAACTTCGCAGACGAATTGCAGATGCGTTTGGGCTATTCCAAAACTATTGCGCGCCCCCAGTTCCGCGAATTGGCTTTTACGCCTTACATCGATCCAGAGTCGAACCGCATCTATCAGGGTAACCCGTTTCTGAAAGACAGCGAGTTTGAGAATTATGATGCTCGCCTTGAATATTATTTCGGTCGCGGTCAGTTCGTTACAGCTGGTGCATTCTTCAAAAAGATCGACAATCCAATCGAAGAAGTGATTGTTCGCCTTGAGCGGTCCTTCACACGCTTCATTAACGCGCCAGAAGCGACACTTTACGGCCTAGAACTGGAATATCGCGCCAACTTCGAACTGCCGTTCGAATTGCCAGTACTTCAAGGTGCAAAGTGGAACTTTGCCGCCAACTACACCTATACCCATTCAGAAGTGAATGCGCCGGAGGGAACAAATGTAATCAGCCCGATCGACTTCCGTTCGATCTCGGCAACGCAATTTGGCCTAGACGGCAGCGAGCTGCAGGGTACACCTAAGAACATAGCGAATTTGCAATTGGGTTATGAAACCGACAATCAGCAATTGACGCTGCTCGTCGGTTGGGTGGACGAACGGATCGCACGCCGCGGTCTGGGCTCTGTTCCATCCGTAATTGAGAACCCAGGCACCAATATTGATCTGGTTTTTAAACACGACTTCACAATCGGCAAAGTCGACTACACGTTTGGCATCAGCGGCCGCAACCTGTTGGCCGAAGATAACCAAGAATACCAGCTCTCGAACTTGGGTCGTACAGAAGCAAATACCTACAAGAGAGGTCGCTCGATTTCTCTCAGTTTGACGGTAAAGAACTGAGCGAAGAGCGCTTAGTCTCAGAAAGCCGATGTCTCTCGCTGATGTTATGGGGGGCGTCACGCTGTATCCGCTGCGTTTGGGGCATCGTTCACAGTTCTGGGGCGCGTCGGCGAATTCGTGGTCAGTACAGAGCCGACAAAGACTGCGAGGGCGTACTGAGGGTAAACGCAGCCGGCCCTCGACAAATGCAGATTTTCAGACAAAAGTAACCGCTCCAAGCGCTTGGCATGCACATGATCTATAAAGTGAAATTGGTGGGGCGGCTCATGGCTTGGCAACATTTTGCCTGGGTTGTGACGGCCTGTGCCTGCCTCGGCTTTAGTCCGGTTGCGGCAGATGTGATAGAAGTTGGGGCCAATGGTGCAACAACGGTCTATTCTGGCCCGACCTTGTTTCTTGGCACTACCGCTATCCCCGTCTTAAAGCCCGTGCCCAAAGCCCCGGCTATGGCGACCGTTTCAGTCCCATCAAGACTCATTGAGCCAGCCTATCCTTCAAGGCTTCATCCAACTTTGGACGCCTATGTTACAGAGGCAGCAACTAAATACGGAGTAGATCCAGTCCTGGTTCGTGCCGTTGCTTGGCAGGAATCGCGCTTTCGAGGTTCAGCCGTCTCGCCAAAGGGGGCAATTGGTATGATGCAATTGATGCCGGGCACCGCTTCTTGGCTTGGCGTAAACCCCCATGATCCCCGCGACAATATTTTCGGCGGTGTCGCTTATTTAAGCACGCTTTTAGATCGCTTCGGCGGTGATGTTCGTTTGGCTTTGGCCGCTTACAATGCCGGGCCCGAAGCGGTCGCCCGCCATCGTGGAATTCCACCCTATCGTGAAACCCAAAACTATGTGAAGGCCATCTCAGAGCGGCTTTCGATCCGCTAGAATATGTGAAAGCTTGAGGATGAAGTCGATGACAGAAGTACACAAAACGCTCTGGGCGCTGATCTCGATCTGGGCCGTTCTCTGGGCCGTTCTCTGGGCCGGCCCCGCCCTGGCGCAATCCGCTAACCTCGACCCTGAGGGCTCCGGCGTCATTCTGGGGGCCGTGAACTGGGTTCAGGGTACACTTTTGGGTGCCGTCGCAACTGCGGTTGCAGTGATCGCTGTGGCCGGTTGTGGCTTTATGATGCTAACTGGCCGGATGAATTGGCGCCATGGCGGCATGGTGATTTTGGGTTGCTTCATCCTGTTTGGGTCGGCTGCCATCGTCGGAGGCATCCGTAGCGCTGCACAAGGTTTTTAGGGGGCGACTATGGCGCAGCTCGAGCGCGATCCGGTTTTTGCTGCCTTGACGCGTCCGCAAATGTTTGCGGGCGTCACTTACACGTGGTTCATCCTCAATGGTATCATCACGGCAGAGGTCTTTTTGGTTACCAAATCGATTTGGGCTCTGGTCGCGGCCGTGATCTTGCATCTGGTCGGGGTGATTGCAGCCCGAGATGAGCCACGCTTCTTAGACCTATGGATAACCCGCATGATCAGTTCGCCGCGTGTCGCCAACTTTTCCTTTTGGCGCTGCAACTCATATCGGCCGTAGAGGGTGATTGACATTTAAATGGCAAGTCCGCCCACCCAGCAGAAGCGTTTGGCTACTTTAGCCGAAATTGCTCACCGAGAAGCTCCAGCGGGCGCTCGGCTGCCTTACGCGCGCCATGTCGATGACACGACCATCGAAACCCGCGACGGTATGATGCTGCAAATTATCAAGCTCGACGGTTTGGCATTCGAGACGGCCGATACTGAAGACCTCAATTACCGCAAAGCCATTCGCGACACGATGCTACGATCGATCGCCCATGCGCGTTTTGCGGTGGTTCATCATGTTGTCCGCAGTCCGGTAAGGCCGTCGCTTGACGCTTGTTTCCCCGATGATTTTTCCCGTGAAGTTGATCAGCAATGGTCTGCCCGTCTCGATGGCCGGGCCATGTTCATCAATGATCTGTTCTTGACCGTTATTCGCCGTCCAGCCGTCGGGCGGACGGGCTTTATCGATAAAGCGATGGAGCTGTTGCGCGGCACATCCTCTCAAGCCATTGCTGCAGAGCGTGCCCGGGATATGCGCGAGTTGGATACTGCCCGCGATGCCCTGATGGCATCCCTCGCCCCCTATGGTGCCCGTGTGCTATCTGTCTACGACAGTAAACATGGCCTCTGTTCTGAGCCTTTGGAATTCCTCTCCGGCCTTTATAACGGTGAGTTACGACCCGTATTACTGCCCGAAACCGACCTCGGATTTCATATTCCTTATCGCAGGATTAGCTTTGGTTTAGAGGCATTTGAACTCCACGCCGCTCCTGGCCTTGCGCGGCAGTTTGGTGCCATGATTTCGATCAAGGACTACCCGCCGCACACTGCACCGGGCATGTTGGACGATCTCATGCGCCTGCCGGTTGAAATGACGGTGACGGAAAGCTTTGCCTTTGTGGACCGGCAAGTGGCGTTGGATCGTATGAACCTCGCGCTTCGGCGGATGCGGGCTGCAGATGACGATGCCATCAGTTTACGCCGGGACCTATCTGTTGCCAAAGATGATGTATCGGCTGGCCGCTCTGCTTTTGGCGAACATCATATGAGCGTGTGCATCAAGGCCGCAACGCAAGCGCAACTTGACCAAGCAGCAGCAGATGTTCAGGCTGCTTTCACGGAAGAAGGTATTATTTCGGTTCGAGAAGATGTGAATCTTGAGCCTGCATTCTGGGCGCAGTTTCCCGGCAATTTTAAAGACATTGCCCGGCGTGCTTTGGTTTCGACGGGCAACTTTGCCGGTCTGGCCAGTTTTCATAATTTCCCCATCGGCCAAGAAGATCACAATGTCTGGGGCCAAGCCGTAACTGTGTTAGAAACAACGTCGGCGACGCCATATTATTTCAATTTCCACAAGAATGATTTGGGTAACTTTACAATTATCGGGCCATCAGGCTCTGGTAAAACGGTTGTGTTGAATTTCCTTTTGACTCAAGCGCGTAAGTTTGACCCTCGCATCGTCCTGTTCGACAAAGATCGTGGCGCGGAAATATTTATTCGCGCGATCGGTGGCCGTTATGAGACTTTGCGGCATGGCAATCCATCGGGCCTCAATCCGTTATCGCTGCCCGATACCCCGGCTAATCGCGCATTTATTACAGAGTGGCTCTCGCGCTTGGTCAGTATTGATGGCGAAAAGCTCACCATTGATGAGCAGGCCCAGATCGCAGATGCGGTTGCCGCCAATTTTGACCAAGCCCCGCAATATCGTCGCCTGCGCTACGTTGCCGAGTTGCTAGCTGGCGTGCGCCGTCCTGTGCCCGGTGACCTTGCCTCGCGCCTTGAGCCTTGGATTCATGATGGCGTGCGCGCTTGGCTGTTCGACAATGAGGAAGACCGCCTCGACTTGTCGACCCGCACCTTGGGCGTGGACATGACCTCAATCCTAGACGATCCGGCATTGCGGACGCCTGCTATGATGTATTTGTTCCATTGTGTGGAGCAACGACTTGATGGCACGCCGGCCATTTTGGTGGTCGACGAGGGCTGGAAGGCCTTGGATGATCCAATCTTCGTGGCGCGAATTCGCGATTGGGAAAAAACCATTCGTAAACGCAACGGGATTGTGGGTTTTGCCACTCAAAGCGCTTCAGACGCTTTGTCGAGCCAGATTTCCTCCGCCATTATTGAGCAAGCGGCGACCCAGATCTTCATGCCCAATCCCAAGGCACAGGAAGACGAATATTGTCGTGGCTTTGGTCTAACCTTGCATGAGCTAGAACTGATCCGCGCTTTGCCAGACACATCACGTTGCTTCGTAATTAAGCATGGCACTGACAGCGTGGTTGCCCGACTAAATCTCGATGGCATGCCGGATGTCTTGACCGTACTTTCCGGCCGTGAGTCGACTGTGCGGCGCCTTGATGCTCTGCGGGCCGAACACGGCGACGATCCAGCCATTTGGCTGCCGCTATTGACTGCTAGCGTCAATCAAGCTCGAGATTCCGGCAGAGGGGGGCGGCGATGATCGGGCAATGTGCAGCTCCGCGCGCCGATTTAGGGCTTGTGCGCGGCCTCCTCGACACGGTGGATTGCAACATCCGTGAGGGCGTGCAGGGCGGCTATAATGCCTTCTTCGGGCCGGGTTCCACGCTGGGTTCGGTCATCACCGTTCTTCTGACCATTTATGTCGCTTTATTAGGCTTCCGCCTGCTCACTGGCCGCACTGATTTGCGCGTGGGCGATCTACCGATGATCGCCATTAAACTGGGTGCCGTGGTGATGTTGACGACTTCTTGGGCTAGTTACCAAAGCCTTGTGTTCGCTCTGTTGTTCGACGGACCAGCTGAAATCGCCAACAGTCTCTTGGCCAACATGCCTGTGCCGCAAACTATTGGCCCAACCGACATTTTCGCCCGTTTGCAATACACGTTTGATCAATTGACCCAGTCGGCCAGCGCAATGGCTTTGGTGAGTGACTTGCCGGGGCAAGGGCCCAATGTAGCCGGAGCGACCTTGAATGCGGGCAGTTTTGTTCTGCAAGCAGCCCCCGGTACAGATCCAGAGAGCCTGAAAGGCTTGGCACCGGTTATCCAGATGCGGTCAGCGCTGCAGGGTGGGCCTGCCTTTGGAGCGACGGCCCTTTGGCTTTCCGCCATTACGCTATTGGTGTCGACCCTGGGACTTTTGATCTTGGCCAAGCTGATGCTGGGCCTTCTATTGGCTATCGGACCCTTATTTGTTGGTCTGTTATTGTTCGAGAGCACTAAAGGCTTTTTTGAAGGTTGGCTGCGCACCGCTTTAGGCTTTGCGCTTGTACCTTTAGCAACGGTCGTCTTCATGGCGGGTCTTTTGGCCTCTTTGGAGCCTAGTTTGCAGGGTCTGGCGGTGGCTCGCGCTGAGAATCGCTATGATCTGCAGCCGATTTTGACAGTCATGGTGATCATCCTGACCTTCACGGCTGTCTTTGGCAGCGTGATCGGCCTGTGCACACGGCTGGTCGCCGGGTTCCGTTTGCCCGACGTTAAATCCCGTGAGCCAGAACCTGTGATGTTCAATGAAGCAGGTGCAGGGAGCCAAGGCCTTGGCCTAGACACTCCCACAGAAGCGAGCCGCGCATCGCGCCTTGCGGCCGTTGTGTCGGGCGGGCCTTCAGGATCTGGATCAGATCGACGGGACGCCCGCTTGGCCGCTGCGGTTTCAGGTGCTGGCGCACAAGCCTCAACCACGTTTGATCGGCGGACAGAACTGGTTGCAGGCGGCGGGGCGGATGGCGTGCGAGGTGATTATTCAATCCGTTTGGGTCAGAATGGTCGTAAGCGAAATAATCCTACACGGCCCAGTCGACCCCGCGAAAGCATGTTTGCCCAACCCCCTTCAAGACTGAGCCTATCGGCAACTGGAAAAGCACCATGACCGGCCCCCAAGCTGATCCATCCTACACCCCACCTGGCGTTCCGCCCAATGGCATAGCGGCCCGAGCGCACTATTATGAAGCGGCCAGTACATGGGCGCAGGACACCCATGCTACCCTCCGTCGGTCGCAGCGTACGGCTTGGATTGTCGCTGGGATCGCGGTTGGCATTGCGGCCATTCAAGCCGTTGCCTTGGTCGTTTTGGTGCCGCTTAAGCAAACTATGCCCTATACGATCACCGTCGATCGCGAGACCGGTTATGTGCAGACCACGCGCGGTATCAATCTTGGTACCTTGAGTGAGACCGAAGCAGTGGCTCAGTCCTTTGTGGTGCAATATGTCTTGGCGCGGGAAACCTTTGATGCTGCTGACTATCGGGAACAATACCGGAAGACTTTGGCTTGGTCACAAGGCGCAGCGGAGACGGAATATTTGCGGGATTGGGATCAGTCCAATCCAAACGGCATACAAAGCCGGGTAAGCCCGAATACCCGTATCCAAGTCACGGTGAAAAGCGTGACTATTTTGGATCCTCGTTCAGCCATGATTCGCTTCGATACGGAGCGCTCTGAAGGCGGCGGTGGACCTGGGATGCGCCAGCCTTGGGTGGCGTCGGTCCGCTATAGCTTCTCGAACAAACCAATTAACGAACAAGACCGCTATTTGAATCCGCTTGGCTTCCAGATTTCCAGTTATCGACGCGATGCCGAAACAACCCAGCCCGTGCCGATGCCCGCCGCGCCAGCTCCGATGTTGCCAGCGCCCACCTCGGTTCCGACAACGGGAGTAACGACGGTCCCCGTTCCAGGAGCGCCTGTGAACGGGGCAACTCCGGGTGTGCCAGCGGCACAGGCCCCAGCACAAGCCACGCCTGCTGCGCCGCCACAATCGAAATCGGGCAATCCCAATGGTGAGGAGTTTCCAGCCCAATGACGCTCCTCAAGCGACTCTGGTACATCTGTGTGGCTGTCGTGTTTGCAACGCTGGTTATGGGTTCCAACGCGGTGCGCGCCCAAATGCGCGAGGTTCCAATCCCGGGGGTGGTAGATCCACGCGTTCAGACGGTCTTTTTTAAAGAAGACAGTGTCGTCTCGCTGCGCGGTCATTATGGCTATCAGATGATGATTGAGTTTGGTGCTGATGAACGCATTGAGAATGTCTCAATTGGCGACTCGCTTGCTTGGCAAGTTACGCCCAATCGGCGCGCCGATACGCTATTTTTAAAGCCGATTGAGTTTGATGCGGCTACGAATATGTCGGTGATCACCTCCAAGCGCCGTTATACCTTCCAACTAAGCGCGGAAGAGCCAACGGGGCCAGGCGATCCAAATATTATCTACCGCGTCAAATTTACCTTTCCCCCTGAACCCGTCGCGACCGAGCCAAAAGACCTGGTGCCCCAGCCACAAGCTAATTCGAACCAGAATTACTCAGTCTCTGGTAGCACGCGTAATGTGCCTTCGCGCATCTTTGATGATGGCCAACGCACTTATCTTGAATGGCCATCTGGTGCTGCGACCCCGGCAGTCTTTGCTTTAAGTGCAGATGGATCTGAATCCCTCGTCAATTTCATCATGCGCGGCACTGTCATGGTGGTTGAGCGGGTTGGGCCGGCCTTCCTACTTCGCAATGGCACCGATCAAACCATCGTTAGCAATGATGCTTGGCGCGAGCCTGATCCGGGCCCCAATGCACCTGCGATGCGACCCTCGAGCCAGACTAAATCAAAGTCCCGCGGGCTGTTCGGCTTTGGCGCGCCAAAGGAAGCTAAGCCATGAGCCTATCCAACGTCGCCTCGCCTGAGCCCGTTGAACCCGTAGCGAGCGCCTCGTCAGGTGTCGATGCGGCCGCGGAGGCGAGTGGGTCTGACCTAATTGTGGATGCGGCACCCGCTGTGGCTTATCCCGACCGGCCGTGGGTGGTGCTGGCCGGGGCGGTTGGGGCCTTGGCGCTTGGAATCATCGTGTTTACCACCATGGTTTCGGCACAAAAACGTGCGGGGGTGGGGGATCTGACCCCAACGCGCGACGCAAAAAATGATGGTAGTCTTGGCCAAACCATACCAGAGCCGCCAAGCTTGTTTGCCCAAAACGCACTTTTGCCTGTTATGCCCGCCCAGCCGATGGTTCCTGAGAACCCAGCGGCGAATGAAGCCGTGCCTGCACAGCCTTGGACCCCCGCACCACCACCCCTGTCGCCACCGCCTGTGCGCGATGTCTACCGCCCAATACCAGAGCCATCACCTCCGCCGCCACAACCTGCTCGGACAGGGGCAGATTTAACCCAGCGCATGCGCTCT
This sequence comes from Pseudomonadota bacterium, assembly GCA_041160865.1. GTDB lineage: Bacteria > Pseudomonadota > Alphaproteobacteria > Caulobacterales > Aquidulcibacteraceae > Aquidulcibacter. The sequence continues at coordinate 16,625 of JBEAVQ010000001.1, forward strand.
CCTGCCTTGATCGTCGACCTTGTACCTGCTGGTGCGGCTGCCGAAGCTGCAGCCAATGCAGCCAATGCAGCCGGCGCTGGCGGGGGCGACAATGATGCCTTTGCAGCACGCGTCAGTTCAGGTGATGTTCCTGCTGCACGTGCCGGCGCATTGCGCAATCCAAAGACGACGGTTCCACAGGGCGCATTAATCGCGGCAGTTCTGGAAACAGCAATCAATTCTGACCTTCCAGGTTTCGTGAGAGCTGTCGTTAGTCGCGATGTCTTGAGTTTTGACGGCACGCGCGTCCTAATCCCGCGTGGTTCTCGCTTGGTAGGGCAATATCGTTCGGAAGTGGCATTGGGCCAATCGCGCGCCTTTGTGGTTTGGACCCGTCTTTTACGTCCTGATGGGGTCTCGATCCAATTGGCATCACCTGGGACTGACCCTTTAGGCCGAGCTGGCTTAGATGGAAAAGTAGATCGCCACTATTTCCAGCGCTATGGCCCAGGGCTTTTGTCGACGGCAATCAGTGCAGCCTTAAACAACACAAGCTCCAACCAATTGGTCATTGGTACCGCTCAAACGCTCCCGAGTGCCGTAACCTCTGGCGAAACCATCAAGCCAACAGTCACGGTTAAGCAGGGTACGGCTATTCAAGTATTTGTCGCGCGTGACCTCGATTTCTCGCTAAACCCCGTTACGCCAGCGGCAAGCACTCCCCCTGTCGTGGAGCCAACCCCCGGGAACCGACCATGAGTGGGCCGCACGGCGCGCCACAGGTTTTAGGGGGCGTCTATCTCTCCGCCTTTCTGGAGCCGTTATCGCGCTGGCTTAATCGGCCCGATGTTACCGATATTTTGGTCAATCGACCAGGCGAAGTCTGGGTCGAAAGTGTCACAGGTGGCATTGTACGTTATGATGCGCCAGATGTAACTCAAGTCAATTTGACGCGCCTAGCTGCCCAGATCGCGCGTATTTCCAAGCAAGGGATCAGCCGAGAACATCCTTTGCTATCAGCAAGTCTGCCGACCGGAGAGCGGATTCAAATTGTCTTGCCACCCGCCACCAGGGGCGAAGTTGCGTTGGCCATTCGAAAGCACGTACTGACCGATCTTACGCTTGATGACTATGTGTCAGCGGGAGCCCTATCCCATATTGTCGGTGCAGGTGGGACAAAGGCCTCTTTTGATCCGGATAAAGAACTAAAGGCCAGCCTCGCCAAAGGGGATGTGACGGCATTCTTGAAGCTTGCTGTACAACAAAAGCGAAACATCGTTGTCTCAGGCGGTACGGGCACGGGCAAGACAACTTTCTTAAACGCCCTTTTGAAAGAAGTGAGCCTTGACGAACGCCTGATCCTGATTGAAGACGCTGCGGAGATCAGGCTGGTTCATGAAAACGCTGTCGGCCTTGTAGCCGTAAAGGGCCAAACAGGCGAGGCCCGGGTCGATGTAGATGACTTATTGCAATCGGCACTGCGCATGCGACCAGACCGAATCATTGTGGGTGAACTTCGTGGTAGGGAGGCGTTCACCTTCCTGCGCGCCATCAATACCGGTCACCCTGGATCTGTGACCACCTTACATGCCGATACACCCGATGGGGCTTTGGAGCAGCTAGCCTTGATGGCTTTGCAAACGGGTACGGCGATGACTCATGCCGACATATTGGCCTATGTGCGCAGCGTGGTTGATGTAATCGTTCAATTGGAGCGTAACCAAGGCCGCCGGCAGGTACGCGAAATCCGATTGCTAAGATAACTTACCCCTATTCAACACGAGCTTTCAGATGCTTTTGCTTGAAAATCATCCCTGCAAGTAAAAATCCGTTCGTTTGGTATACGGCTTTTTATCGTCTTAACGGGTATAGATCTTCATGTTAACAGGAACAGGCGAGGCTAGACGTGTGTCTGCACGATTGGCGCAATGGGCTTCTTGAGGTGGGGTGAATGATGGGCAATCGCTGGATTAAAGTAGCAAGCGCTGCGATATTATTGGGAATGCTTTCAGCTTGCGGCGGCGGCGGCGGTGATACTTCCGCCCCTGGCGGTGGGGGTGGCCCTGTTGTCCCGCCAAGACCCACAGCAGCGGAAACGTCGCGCTTCCTCATTCAATCTACATTTGGGCCCACTGAGGCCGAAATTGAGGCAACTCGCGACACGACTTTCGCAGCTTGGATCACAGCGCAGCAAGCCCTACCGGAGGGCGCGCTTGCTCTCGACTATCTGAACACACGTCGGGACCAATTGCGTAATCCCCCAGCACCCGCCGCACCTAACCCAACAGCAGATGTCAACTCCGGCCATTTCTACGAATATTTCTGGCGTGAAGCTGTCACCTCGCAAGATCAATTGCGCGAGCGAACCAAGTTTGCGCTCTCGCAGATCTTCGTTATTTCATTTGCCGAGCCGCAAATGAACGTCCGGGGCTTGGGCTCTTATTATGATATGCTGGGCCGCAATGCCTTCGGCAATTATCGTACCTTGCTACAAGATGTGGCGTTGCATCCCATGATGGGTGTCTATCTGACCCATATAGCAAACCAAAAGGAAGACCTCACGACGGGTCGGTCGCCGGACGAAAACTTTGCGCGCGAAGTGATGCAGTTGATGTCAATTGGCGTGTTTGAACTCAATAATGACGGCACTCAAAAGTTGGATAGTGCGGGCAATCCAATTCCGACTTACACGGCAGAAGACATCTCCAACCTTGCCAAGGTCTTTACAGGCTTTAGTTGGTATGCCGCGACGCCTACCAACTCGACATTTGGCGGCGGCGGCCGCAATGATGCGTCGTTTGTGACACCGATGATCGCCTATCCGAGCTTCCATTCGATATCGGAGAAGCGCTTCCTCAACACTGTCATTCCTGCGACAACAACGCCAGATCCCATGGGAGATCTGCGCATTGCCCTCGATGCTATCTTCAATCATCCAAACGTTGGCCCCTTCATTGGGAAGCAAATGATCCAGCGTTTGGTGACATCGAACCCCAGCCCAGCCTATGTGAACCGTGTGGCAAACGTCTTTAATAATAATGGTTCTGGCGTGCGCGGAGATATGGCTGCAGTTGTCCGCGCGGTGTTGCTGGACAGTGAAGCCCGCAACATGTCCGCGGGGGTAGATGCAAACTTCGGTAAGCTGCGCGAGCCGATTATCCGCATGACCGGACTGATGCGTGCTTTGAACGCGGCTTCAACCAACGGCTTGTGGCCGGTAAACTCGACCAGCGCCTCTACGTCCTTGGGCCAATCACCCATGGCTTCGCCTTCTGTTTTTAACTTCTTCCGACCCGGCTACACGCCGCCAAACACCAAAACCGGTACTTTAGGCCTCGTCGCGCCTGAAATGCAGATTGTCAATGAAGTGACCGTGGCTGGCTACATGAACACCATGCAGACCACCGTTAACACCGGCATCGGCTCGGGCAATGACGTCAAGCTGTCCTACACAAAGGAAATGGCGGTTGCCGCCGATCCTGCTGCCTTGGTTGACCGTGTCAATTATCTCTTGACCTATGGCAACATGACGACGGCTCGACGTCAGCAGATCATTGATGCAGTCGCAGCGGTCACCATTCCTTCCGGTGGCACCACGACGCAGGCGCAGATTGATGCAGCTTTGCTCAACCGATCGAAACTAGCGGTTTATCTGACCGTTGTTTCTCCAGATTACATCTTGCAGCGCTAAGGGGGCGGCCATGAAAGATCTACGTCATACACGTCGCCAATTTATGGCAACAACCGGTGCGGTGGGGATTGCTGCACCTATTGCTACAGCCTTCGGCATGCAACTGGCTGCCTTTAACTCGGCCGCCAGCCAAAGCGCTGGGGGATATAAAGCACTTGTTTGTATATTCCAATTGGGTGGTAACGACTCGAACAATACGGTCTTGGCTTCTGATACTGACTCTTGGAATCGTTACTGGACGGCGCGTAACACTGGGGCAGACCCGATTGCATTGATGCCAGTTGGTACCCCAGCGGCGGCAGTTGGTTCAGTTTCCCCGGTCACTGGGCGGACCGTTGCCGCCCGTACGCCAGAAGCCTGGGGCGGCATCTTGCCATTCACGCCAAAGACGGCTCAGGCCATTCCGGCTGGGACAAATGCGACGACTCGCACCTTTGGCTTCCATCCCATGCTAGCGCCACTTCTGCCAATCTACACTGCAGGTCGATTGGCCGTGATCGCCAATGTCGGCTCTTTGGTCGAGCCAGTGACAAAGGCACAATTTCAAGCGCGTGCCAAGAAGTTGCCGGCTAACTTGTTCTCCCACAATGACCAGCAAGCCGTTTGGCAAGCAGGGCTTACGGAAGGCGTACGCACCGGTTGGGGTGGCCAGTTCGGCGACTTAATGGCCTCCGGAAATGGTGCCAACAGCCTGTATACCGCCATGTCGACCGCGGGGAACACAGTGTTCTTATCGGGGCGCACGATTGTGCAGTATCAAGTCGCAACCGGTGCGACACCTGCTGTGGCCGTCAACGCGGTTGGCGGGACGACTTTGTTTGGTTCGAACCAAGGCCCCGCGAAAATGCGGGAAATCATCCGTGATACAGGCTTTGTGGCCAATATGGGTTCTGACCATGCGACGATTGTTGGCCGCGCGCTTGATGCCTCGGTTACCCTGAACACTGCCGCTTCAGGTGCTTTGGTGACGGCCATTCCGGCACCTCCTGTTTATCGCAACCCCATCACCAACACTGTAGAAACCAACTCCTTGTCGGTACAATTGCAGACAGTTGCGCGCATGATTGCCGCGGCACCAGCCCTTGGCTTGCGCCGCCAGGTCTTTTTCGTAGCAGTAGGCGGCCATGATAGCCATGACTTCCAGAACACAGCTCAACCGGACAATTTGAGCAAGCTAGCCAATGCAATGGCCACATTTGATGCAACTTTGGCCAATATCGGTGGCGTGGACATGCGCAGCTCTGTGACAACCTTCACGGCGTCTGATTTTTCCCGGACCTTTAACACCAATGGCGACGGCACCGACCACGCCTGGGGCGGTCACCATTTGGTCATGGGTGGGGCTGTAAATGGCGGCGATATGTACGGCCAATTCCCGACCGTCGGCAGCGATTTAGGGACATTCCGTAACCCTGATCAGTCCGGCAACAGCCATATTCCAACCACCTCGGTAGACCAGTATGCGGCGACGATGGGGTCCTGGTTTGGGGTCTCGAACACAGATCTGGCTGTGATCTTCCCGAACCTTAAAAACTTCGCGAGACCAAATCTGGGCTTTATGGCGTGAGTTAAAGCCATCCCAAGTTTAGGAAAGGGCCATCTACCTGTCAGAGGGGGTGGCCTTTTTCTTTAGTTGGTATTTTCCTGGCGTAATTGCGACCAGCGGTTTTCACCGCCATTGAGCATCGCTTTGAGGTATGCGACATTTTCCGATGCCACTGCGGGTGGCAAGTCACGCGTTGCCAAGCGCTCACTTTCTTCAAAGCGACCCTGCAGTCCGACAACAAGCGCCAGATTCTGGCGGGCTTGTGGAGGGGCAAGTGGGCTTTGGTTGGCGCGCCGCAACACGTCCTCAGCCTTTTTCAGATCCCCTGTCATCGCAATAGAAAGCCCATAATTGCTGAGGATGGCGGCGTCTTCTGGGGCAAGCTTGAGCGCGGCCTCATAAGCAGGTGCCGCAAGATCAGCGCGCTCCAAGCGGTCATAAATAACCCCGAGGGCCGATTGAAGATTGGGGTCTTTTGGATTTAAAGAGACGGCCTTCTGCAAGGCTTGCAGAGCGGGTTGATTTTCGCCACTGGCAACAAGACCCAAGGCCAAAGCGCTCCACAATTGCGGACTTTCGCCTTTGACCTGCAAGCCCATGGCCGCAAGTTGGATCGCTCGTTCAGCCGAGCCTATTCTACGCAATGCGATGGAGCCTTCCAGCGCGGCTTCATCATCGGCTGGATTTTTTTCAAGTTCGCCGAGCCAAAAGGATGCTTGATTGATCATATCAAGGCTCCGTGCTGCTTGGCGCTCTTTCGCTGTTGCAGGTTTTGCAGGAGCACTTTTTTCGGCGGTTGATGCTTGGGGTAGAGGCGCTCCGACCAATGAGGTTCTAGGGGTTTGACCCCGTGGAGCACCTTTAGCTGATGGTGTTTTAGCGGCTGTTTCTGGCTTTTTTCCGAAGAAGGGCAGTGCCTGGGCTGACTGGGCTGAAAAGCAGATCAAGCCCAAGCTTGCGCTTAAAGCAGCTAATGGCAAGCGACGGGCGCGGAAGCAGAACGACATGGTGAGAACCTCACGAATCACAGGTGCCAAGCTTTCGTCAATCTTTGTTAACAAACCCTCAAGGCACCCCTGTTCGTCCAAGCCTTAAGCGCTTTTCACCGGGTCCAGATCAGCCTAAAGAATGGCTATGCATCCAAATATCGCCCCCCAAGACGCAAGCTTCATTCCCATTTACGCCATTTCTGCCGGTGAATGGCCCGCCTATCTCGAAGGCAAGTCCAGTGGGCAGGCAGCTCTCGCTGGTCACCACGATTTTCGTGCCCAGGCCGGTCGAGCGCTATTGGTTCCAGCCCCTGATGGTACATTAGAGCGGGTCTTGTTTGGGCTAGGCGCGGGTTCAGATATGTCTGTCTTTGGTGCGCTGGCTAGTAAATTGCCGGCAGGTGATTATCGGATTGCCTCGCCGTTTCCAAAGGAGCGGGGCCATGCCATTCTGGTGGCTTATCTTCTGGGGGCTTATGTTTTTGACCGCTACAAGCGCAAGGAGCAGCGCCTCGCCCGTTTGATTGCGCCCGTTGGCGCGGACGTAGCGGCTGCAAGCCGCACCGTCAGCGCCGTTAAGCTTGGTCGTGATCTCGTCAATACGCCGCCCAATGATATGGGTCCGGACGCTTTAGAGGCTGCGGCAATTGCTTTGGGCGAAAGCCATGGTGCTGAGATTGAAGTGATCCGAGGCGCAGACTTGTTGGCGCAAAATTATCCGTTGATCCATGCCGTAGGGCGGGGCGCTTCTCAAGAACCACGATTGGTGATCTTGCGGATTGGCCGTCCCGAGGCCTATCCACTGGCCTTGGTGGGCAAGGGGGTCACGTTCGATACTGGCGGGCTCAATCTAAAGCCCGGCGCGGGTATGGCACTGATGAAGAAAGATATGGGCGGGGCAGCGTGTGCTTTGGCCTTGTTCTCGACGCTCGCTGAGGCCCGCTTGGATGTGCGCTTATCGGTCTATCTGCCCATTGTTGAGAATGCAATGGATGGCAATTCTTTCCGGCCTAGCGATGTGATCCATGCTCGTAACGGGTTGAGCGTTGAGATCGACAATACCGATGCAGAGGGCCGCCTAATTCTGGCTGATGCGGTTACGCGTGCCAGCGAAGACGGCAATGCCATGATTCTCGATATGGCGACGCTAACTGGTGCTGCCCGAGTCGCGTTGGGGCCAGAGTTACCTCCGTTCTTCACCGAGGACGAGGAGTTGGCCGCAGCATTGACGCACGCGGCGGGTCAGACGGGTGACCATTTGTGGCGGATGCCCCTGTGGCGTCCCTATGAAGACGACCTCGACAGCCCGATTGCAGATATGAAAAACTCAGGTGGTCCCTTTGCTGGGGCGATCAACGGGGCGCTTTTCATCTCAAAGTTCGTCAATGTGAAAGATCACAAGCCCATCTGGGCGCATTTTGATGTCTATTGCTGGAATCCAAAGGAAAAGCCGGGTCGACCTCAAGGTGGCGAAGTTCATGCAGTACGCACGATAGAGGCCATGCTACGGAAAAGATTCGGCTAAATTCTAAACAGACTCGCTTATGCAATTTGGGCAAGCAATTGAGTCCACAGGGACTCTTTCCCAATAACGCAAATCGATTCACCTAATGGCGCAGATGGCATGGTCGCGAGCGGCCATAGCCCTAGGGGTCAAAGTTGGATCAGTTTGCTGGACTTAATAAGCAAGCCCTTGGCTTGTGGTTGGACGTCACGTCCCGTTCTGTACAATCCGATGGGCCGGATTTGACCGCGCGTCAGACCGCCCTCATGCTAACTGTATATCTGGAGCCGGGGCCACATACTGTGCGCGCTATGGCGCAGCGGCTTGGTGTAGGCAAGCCAGCTATTGTTCGGGCCATTGACACGTTGCAGGATGTTGGATTGGTTGAACGTCGGCCGGACCCGGCCGATCGGCGCAATATTTTTGTGGTCGGAACGGACGCGGGAGCGCAACGGCTGTCCACCTATGCGGCGTCCATTGCGCGTAACATTGCCGAGATCACGCAAATCAATCGTGCATCATCTATGGACGCAAACGAAGCGGCAGCTGCCCGTCAAAAGCTGGCATGATGGACGAAAGATATGTTGGATCCAAATCTTTACCCCTACCGAAGTGATCTGGCGGCGACAAAGCTTAAAGGACTTGTGGAATCCGCCCGCTTTGTAGATCCAATCCCCCACCAGGTTAGCGCAGGCGTTGCCCCGTTGCGCAAAGTGCCAGAGCTGGATGGCGAACAACTGAGCCAAGCGCTTCATGGCGATGTGATCGACATTTACGAAGAGCGCGGCGGTTTTGGCTGGGGTCAAATGCACAGCGATGGGTATGTCGGCTGGTTTGACATGGCTGCCTTGTCCGCTCCAGTTTTGGCGACAACCCACAAAGTCAAAGTATTGCGTACCTATGCCTTCTCGGGGCCGAGCGCGCGCGCCGCGCCGTATTTTCTCTTGAGTCTCGGCGCGCAGGTAAGCCTGAAGGGGGAACGCGAGAACGGCTTTGTTGCGGTTGAGCGGGCAGGCTGGATCTATGAGGCCCATTTGTCCCGCTTGGCCGCGCTAGCAGAAGACCCTGTTGCAGTCGCTGAGCAATTTCTCCACGCGCCCTATCAATGGGGTGGCGTTGAGAGTTTGGGGCTTGATTGCTCTGGCTTGATCCAGACTGCCTTTAAAGCCGCCGGCATCCATTTGCCGCGCGACTCCTATATGCAGCGCGAAATTGGGCAGGCTGTAGTCTTTGATCAAAGTCTACAGGGTCTAAAGCGAGGCGATATTGTCTGTTGGAAGGGCCATGTCGCCTTAATGACGGACGCCACACATATCTTACATGCCAATGGCTATCATATGGCCGTCGCGCACGAGCCCTTGGCAGCTGCGGTAGACCGGATCGGTGCCAGCTATGGTGCCATTGTGACGATACGTCGGTTAGAAAACTAGACACAAAAAAAGGGCCAGCGCGACGCTGGCCCTCTATTCCAATGTCGATCTAAGCTTTAGAGATGGTAAGCGCGCTCACCATGCTCTGCAATGTCGAGGCCTTCTTCTTGATCATCGACTGAGGCTTTAAGGCCAATCGTATATTTGATGATGAAGAAGACGATGGCCGATGCCACACCCGACCAAGCAACTGTGACCAAAACACCTTTGAGCTGGGCCATAACTTGCTTGCCCATGTCGTAAGTGGCTGCCGGGCAAACCGCAAGAATTTTGCCGGCTTCGTCGAAGCACTTGGTATAATCGACAATGCCTGCGCCACCTAAGGCTGGCGAAACTACAATGCCGGTGCCGATAGCACCGATGATGCCACCAATGCCGTGGATACCGAAGGCGTCCAAGCTGTCGTCATATTTAAGCGCAGACTTTACGACCGAGCAGAAGAAGATACAGGCTGGCGATACCACAAGTCCTAGGATCAAAGCGCCCATTGGCCCAGCGAAGCCTGCGGCAGGGGTCACGGCTACAAGACCAGCCACGATACCCGACGCCAAGCCCAACATCGACGGACGCTTGCGGGTGACCCACTCATACAACACCCAACTTAAGCCAGCAGCAGCGGTTGCAATGAAAGTGTTGGCCATCGCCAAGACAGCATAATAGTTGGATTCCAGGTTCGAGCCTGCATTGAAGCCAAACCAACCCACCCACAGAAGGCCTGCGCCGATGAAGGTCATGACCAAAGAGTGTGGCGGCATCGGCTCATTACGGTAGCCGGAACGCGCACCCAGAATGATACAGCCAACCAGTGCCGCAATCCCGGCGTTGATGTGCACCACAGTACCGCCAGCAAAGTCGAGGGCACCAAAGCTCCAGATTAGGCCAGTAGTGAAGCTATCACCTTGCGCCGAAGCCGCTGCCAAGCCGTCTGGTCCGGGCCACCACCAAACCATGTGTGCCATGGGATAGTAGGACAACAGAGGCCAAAGAACTGCAAACAGAACCACGGCGGCAAACTTCATCCGTTCAGCAACGCCACCCAAAACGAGGGCTGCGGTTATGGCAGCAAAGGTCATTTGGAAGACGACAAACACGAGTTCTGGAATATAGACACCGGTCGAGAAGGTCGCGACCAGAACAGGATTTCCATCCCCATCCAAGCCTGCGCCATTGAGAAACAAACGGTCAAAACCACCAATGAAGCTGTCAATCTCGCCGCCCGAAGTGAAGGACAAGCTATAACCCCACAGCATCCACGTAACCATGCCGATCACCATAACGGTGGAAACCTGCATCAACATAGACAACATGTTCTTTGCGCGCACCAAGCCACCATAGAAGAGGGCAAGGCCTGGAACGATCATCAACAGAACCAGAAGGGTCGAAACCATCATCCAGGTGACGTCACCCTTGTCGACTACTTTATCTGGCAAAGTTGCGACCAATTTAGCTGCTGCAGGGGCTGCTTCAGCTGCAGGTGCCGCAGTTGCGGCAACGGCATTGGCAGCGTCCTGCGCATGAGCAGGCGATACCAAGCCGCTTGCTATTATGAAAATTAGCGCTGCTAGGGCTGCTAGCCCCGTTCGTACCAGCGCGTCGAAGCTAGGCTCCGGTCGTGTGCGTGTTGCGATACGTGTCACGTTCGTCGTGCTCCCCACAAGGTTTGCGATCTTGAGCTCACAATTAGCCCAGTCTCCATCCAAACCGCAGCGTCAGAAATTGGGCACTTTTGGGCAAGTGTCGGCCTGCCGCTTCCGCGATATCCCGAGCAATAGCCCAATTTTTGAGCAACTTGCTGACTGTATGCTCTCAAACAGGGCAAACCTAACTGTTCAAAATTTAGGCGTACATCTGTGTAAGGATGCTTTAACGTGCATGCTGACCGATACCGATCAGCAGCGCGCTAAGCTCGCGGGTGGGCTTTTGAAAACACAGAAATCATGTGAGCTGGGTCGATTTCCATATAGCGCTGGGTCGTCGACAAAGATGCGTGGCCCAGCAATTCTTGGATTGAGCGCAGGTCGCCACCAGATTGCAGGAGGTGCGTCGCAAAGGCATGGCGTAACGCATGGGGTGTCGCTGACGCTGGCAAACCTAATTGGCCCCTTAATCTGGCCATGCTGGCTTGAACCAATCTGGCGCGCAGTGGCCCTCCGCGTGCGCCTAGAAACAAGGGACCAATGGGTTCAATCTGATGGGGGCACAGTTTGACATAAGCCGTAATCGCCTCACGCGCGACCGGCAGAGTCGGCACTAGGCGTGTCTTTTGGCCTTTACCCAGAATTCGCAGCGTCGATGGCAAGGGATATTCCGCACCCGTAAGGCCCAGCGCCTCTGAAATGCGCAGTCCACAGCCATAAAGTAGGGTCAGCACAGCGGTATCGCGGGCACCGATCCACGGCTCATCTGCTTCTTCAGCCAGATCAATCAAGTCAAAAGCAGCCTCGCTTGTCACAGGGCGCGGTGGGGCTGGCTTGATCTTCGGGCCGCGAACAAAGCTTAGGCTCGTGTTAGTAAGGCCCCGTCGTCGGTCCAAGAAGGAGAAGAATGACCTGATCCCTGCCAGCGCACGGGCCACGGAGCGATCGCAGAAGGGGGTGTTAGCTTGACGTCGCCGTGCTAAGTAGGCACGCAAATCCGAAGCGGTTAGGTCGGGCAGGCTAGCCAGAGTTAGGTCTTCACCGCGATGCAGCACCAAGAAGTTTAAAAAGGTGTCGACGTCACGCTGGTAAGCTTCCAGTGTGTGGTCTGCCAGTCGACGCTCATGCTTCAGCCAGTGCAACCAATCTTTACGCACTTGGGCGAAGCCATCGCCCATGTCGCTTCGCAAGTCCGCTTGACGGACCGCGTCACTCACAGCAAGCCATCAGCCGCAAAGCGCGTAAGAACACGTTCTAGAACGCGCGCGAAAAAGGTTACCAGCTCGCCGCCATGGTCAGCCCTAAAGGCGTCGACATCGCGGCTGGCGATTGCCAAAATACCCAAACGGCGAGTTGGGCCAAATTCCAAACGGGCCAGAGCCTCTGAGTGCACAAGTTCGCTTCTGTTGCCATAAAGCCAAGTACGTGGGCGCTCGATCGGGCCAAGGACGGTTGGTTGATGAGTTGGCACAAGGCGTTCAATGGCTGACCCTGCCTTATCGAGAGCTTGGCTGGCGGCATTGGATTCAGACACGGCTAAAACACACACATCTGCAGCCAAAGCAAACGCCACATGGCCAGAAAGCCGTTCGTTTAAATCTTCAGGGTCTTGGCTGTCTAGGACTGCCAGAATGGCCTCTTGGACCCGAATTTGTGCTTCATAATTGGCGCGTGCGGTCTCAACGATCGAAGCAAAGCGCGAGCGCGCAGCGCGTGTTTCTCGCAGCATACGTTCCCGGGCGAGGTCAGCAATTGCAATCACATTCCCAGAACTTGGCTCGGCTGCAATCCGGTTCAAGAGCTCGGTGTCTTCGCGCACAAAGTTAGGATTTTGCATCAAGAAATCGCGGATCAGATCCAAATCAAGTTCTGGTTCAGCAATGAGTGCGGCGTCTTGGTAAGCCATAAGCGGGCAGGATCCGGGACAAGGTTAAGAGTTCGGACAGTTTGCCGTGAACAAGGTGAACACGTGGTTACGGAAATCGCGCGATTACACCTTTTTCTGCACATGGTGCAGTAATACTGTTTCGGCCTGGTTGGCTCCGCCCTAAAGACCCTTGGCTTCCAGCCACTCACAGATGTCGGCGACAACACTAGCGGTCTTCGGCTCATCGATAATCCAATGCGCTGCCCCGTCATACTCACGATAGTCCCCGCCGATACGGGCATATTTTTGTGCCACTTTGCGGACGGCTTGAATAACTGTCGCGCGATCTTGCACCGCACCAATGGTCAGGATTGGGCACTCAATCGAACGCTCATTAATGACCCCAACCCGGTGTGGGTCTGTCTCTGGCTTGCCGAGCTGTTGATAGACGAGACCGGAATCGTAAAGGGCGGATGCATAAATCTTATCATGCAGCTCTGGTGCAACTTGGTTGAGGACACCCCATCGAAAGCCAGTCTTCCAGACTTTGTAAGAGAGTTTGGGATCGCCCTTTAGGACGATATTGGCAAAGGTAAATAGCATGCGCAGATCTTGGACTTGGCAGTCAACCGGTTGGGCCGGCGTCATGAGAATCGCGGCTTTGCCAACGCCTTGCTCAGCCAGTTTTTGAACAATTAGGCCCCCCATCGAATGGCCCATTAAAACGGGCTCTTCTCCGGTAGAGCGCTCAATAGCCAAAGCTTCAGACTTTGCCGCTTCAACATAATCGTGCAGGCCAAGCGTCGAGAGTTGGCCGGTGGGACCTTCTTTAACGCGAAACTGGGGATAAAGCGTTGGTGTATAAGGCGTCCAGCCTTTGGCTTGCATCAGCGCGGCCATCACAGACCAAGCGTCGCCGCCACACCCAACCCCATGAATCATTAGAATTGGCTTTTCCACCCGCGAACTCCGTCTCTTACGATCAGACGGTCATGCCACATGAGGCTAGGCTGCAGCAAGGTGTCCAAAGTCTTGCACGATCCGTGTGTACACATCACGCTTAAACGGCACCACCAGTTCTGGAAGTGCTTCCAGCCGTTCCCACCGCCAAGCATCAAACTCAACTTGCTTGTGTGCATTCAGCTTCACGTCGCGGTCTGAGCCTAAGTAGCGCAAGGCATACCAGATTTGGGCCTGGCCCTTGTTGCGACGAAACTTACCGCGCTGCATCTCGGGTGGGAAGTCATAGGTCAGCCAATCGGTTGTATGACCGATGATTGAAACCAAGCTTGGGCCGATGCCGGTTTCTTCGCCCAGTTCGCGCAAGGCTGCGGCCTCAACATCTTCGTCGCGGTCAATGCCGCCTTGTGGCGCTTGCCAAGCATGCTGCCCATTAAAGCCCCGGCGCTTGCCGACCCAAACCAGCCCCCGCATATCGAATAACAAGATGCCTACATTGGGTCGATAGCCTTCTGGCGGGGCAGGTATGGTATCTTTGCTCATGATGTAACCGCGGATGCTGGGGCCAGGATAAGCCCCCGTCGGCCTGCATCTTTCGCCCAACGTACAATTTGGTCAATGGTAACACTATAAGCAACACCAAAGCCGAGCGCCGCGCCACGCTGGGTTGCCATCGCCTCGAGCGCACCCAACTGTGCTGCGATATCATCGCCCGAAGGTCTTTGATCGATCAAGCGATCTGCTTGAGCATTGCGAAGCCCTGCAGAACTGGCCGCTGCATCAAGTTGCGAGGCTGAACCATCGGCAATAAAAGCCACACCACGGGACCGCAATTGTCGCATAAGGGCGCTGCTGGTCTCATTCGAGGTCGCAAATTTGCCCCCGAGATAATTAGTCACCCCGAAATAGCCGCTTGCCCGTGATAATAAAAACTCGAGTCGGCGTTGATTCTCGTCTGCCGACGCCGTGGTCAGCAAAGTATGTGGACCTGGATCATTTTCGGGATAATCAAATGGCTCCATCGGGATCTCGATCAGTACCTCATGCCCTTTCGCTCGGGCCTTGTTGATCCAGCCCTGGAGATTTTCCGCATAAGGCACAAAGGATAAAGTTACTTCGGCAGGCAATTCATCGATGGCGCGCTGGGTGATACGCGCGTTTAGGCCAAGCCCGCCAACAACTAAGGCGACTTTTGGCTTTCCCGTTTCAGAGAATGGCTTGCGGTAAACGTCATAAACCGTGCGGTTGCCAGCCCCGATGATCGGCAACAAACCGCCTGGACCTTGCTGATGCACACCAGCGGCGGGGGCTTGGGTTAGGGCGGCAGGACCTTGCCCGCGATAGACCTGCACACCGCCTTCATTGGTCGCAGTCCCGAACGTGGGTGCCATGATCCGCGCCGTACCATAGACTGGCGGCATCTGGCCCGAGGAAGCTGCGGTCGCGGCACCCGTCACAACCGGGTCACCCTTTGCCTTTGCGGTGGCTGCCAAGCGCTCTGCCTCTGCTTCGCTAATGGCTTGATCTGCAGCACTGGGTGAATTAGGCGGCGGCGTCCCGGGCAGCCAAGGCGTCATCGCCCCATCTGGCACTCGCCAAGGCAACCAGCCTATGGCCAACCCCTGTGTTGCAAGATCGACCTTTGGCTCCATGCTGGTCGTGGCGGGCTTGGGTGAGGCGGGATTGTAACGCGGTACTTCCAGTACAGCGCTGGGGCCTGCGTCTTGTTCGTTGCCAAAGGCTTGAATAGCGCCCGCAGTTAAGGCGAGCGACAAAAACAGCGTCGCAAGGCTCAAGCCCGCGTGCTTGAGACCGATGGCCAAAGGCTTTGCATTTAAGGTCTGTGTGGCTGCCATGATGCAGATAGGTCCATTTCGACCTGACTCACTGACCTGCATCGGTTAACGATTCAGAAACATCAACACGAGGCGGCTGATAATCTCAGCGGCTTTACACCTTATCTCTGGTTCGACCAGCGCGCGAAAATGGCCGTCGGCAAAAGACGATCTGATCCTTGTTCCGGGATAGCCATCTCACCGGCTTCGCGCTGGCCCGGCCGATTGCCAAGGGCAGCGGCCAATCCATTGTCGAGCGCCAAGAAACTCAGGCGAACCGCATAGACGGTCGCCACCAAAAACAAGGCATCTTCCTCTAATAGCTCAACGCATGCGGTCAAAAGACGCTCTAAGCCCTCTTCGAGCTTCCAAATTTCTCCGGTCGGGCCGCGCCCATGTTTGGGTGGGTCGAGGATAATCCCGTGATACTTATTGCCACGGCGAATCTCTCGTTCAACAAACTTCAAGGCGTCATCGACAATCCATCGAATCGGCCGATCGTCTAATCCCGCGAGGGCTTGATTTTCTCGGGCATAGCCGACTGCCTTTTTGGAGGCATCGACATGGGTGACGCTCGCACCCGCCTTGGCGCAAACGAGGCTAGCTACGCCAGTATAGCCAAACAAGTTCAGAACTTTGGGCGGTGGATCCTTCTGGGCTTGATGAATGCGCGCTTCAATGAGATCTCGGCACCAGCGCCAATGTACTGATTGTTCTGGAAATAGTCCCAAGTGTCGGAAGGGCGTGCAACGGGCGTGAAACTTAATCCCGCCCCACGAAATCGGCCATGTTTCTGGGACCCGCCGGATGAAGCGCCAACGTCCCATCTCTTCGCTCTCCTGACCTGAAAAAGCGGCGTCAAAGGCCCAATCTTTTTCGCTCAAGCGCCGCGGCCACAAGGCTTGGCTGTCTGGCCGGATAAAGGTGTAAGGGCCAAAGCGCTCCAGTTTTTGGCCGTCGCCGGAATCGAGCAGCGTATAATCAGACCAATCATCCGCCATCAGGACCGGTGCCATGCGCGTTGGTATTGATTTCACCTGCGGTGGTGGCTTTTGTGCCATCTAATCACGCGCCCCTTTAAAGCCTTTTTGACGCCAAATCTCATAAGTCGTTACAGCTGTGGCAATCGCAAGGTTTAGGCTATCGGCGCGGCCCGCCATCGGAAGCCGCACCAAAACATCGCACGCCAATGCCCATTCATCAGGGATTCCAGATTGCTCGTTGCCCATCAAGAGGACTGTCTTGGTGCCAAAGTCGGTTTCCGTGTGGCGTGTTGACCCTTTGAGCGAAGTGCCCGCCATCTTAAAGCCCTGCACCCGGCGCCAAGTGTCAAAACCAGCAAAGTCGGACCTGGCTACTGGCGCGGAAAAAATAGAGCCCATGCTAGCGCGCACGGCTTCGATGGAGAAAGGATCACAACTCTCTTCCAATAAGACAACCCCGCCGCCACCGACTGAATCAAGGGTTCGCAGGATCGTACCCAAATTGCCTGGATCACGAATTCGTTCCAGTGCGATGATCAATGGGGCATTTTCCAAGTCGACCAATGGCGTGTAACGCTGACGGAAGAGCCCCAAGACCGATTGGGCATTATCTCTCTTGGCGACAGCTTCAAGCACGCGGTCTGACACGCGAGCTACCCGCGCACCGGTCTTCAAGGCTTTTTGTGCGAGGGATTGCACAGCAGGCCGCGCCTCAGCCGCGGCGGAAAACAGAAGCGCTTCGAGTTCCCAGCCAAGCTGTAGCCCTTCTCCAACATGGCGTGCACCTTCGGCCAGGAACAAGCCGGACTCTGTCCGTGCTTTCTTGCGGTCAAGTGACTTGGCCAGCTTGACCAAATTGTTTTGTGGGCTTGTCACGTCTTGGATCATGTCTTCCTCATAGCGTGAGATTGCCCCAATGGGAGAGTGAACTCCGCAAAATGCTGCGTTTTTTGCACGTCAGACGCGAGTGCTCTTGCTTTCCAACCGCGTTGAACTGAGAATGATTTTACTATGAATTGATCGCGGGGCCTTGCCATTGCCTTTTTGAGTTGGCACGGGGCTTCCAGAACGGAAATGGCAAACATAGCATGCTTAATCCTAGGAATCGCTGGCCAGTCTTTGTGCTTGGAGCATTAGGTTTGGCGATTCTGATATGGTTCCACCATCAACGTGCGTTGGCCTTGCAAGAAGAGACGCGCTCTTTAGCGCAAGAAAGCTTGGATAAAGCAGGATTTCCTTTCGCGCGTGCCGGGACCTTAGACGGACGCCTACTGATTAGCGGTTTTTTGGCGGATGAAGCGACTGCAAAGGCAGCCTGCGCAACGGTCTTAGGCAGTGTTCGCGATCGGGTTGGGCGTCCAGGCGTCTATGCAAAGGTTGACTGCCAAGGGGTCAGCTATCCTGGTTCTGCCGAAATACGCTCCCCTTTGCCCACTAAGCCCGAAATCAGTGTTCCAACGTCGAAAAAGCCAGATCTCAAGTCCACACAACAAGCTGAAGCCAGTTGCCAAAGCCGTCTGACAGAGGCTGGCAAAAGTGGCGCCATTCGCTTTGAAAAAGGCAGTAGCCCCCTGGTGGGTGGACAAGAAGTGCTCGACCGAGTCGCGGCAGTTGCCAAGGAATGCAGCACCTTTAAGATCGAGATCGGTGGCCATACCGATACCGGCGGTGCCGCGGACCTTAATGAGCGCTTGTCCCAAAGACGTGCGAATATGGTTCGCGATTTCTTAATCTCAAAGGGTGTGCCCGCCGATCAAGTTACGGCCAAAGGCTATGGCGAAAGCCAACCCCTCGTGAATGATTTCCCAAATGGCAAAGGGGATATCCCGGGGCAACCTGATAGCCCATTGCGTGAGCAAAATCGTCGCATCGAATTTAAAGTCATTGCGTCAAATTAAAGACCCAATAAAAACCCGTCATAGGGAAGGCAAGGACCAAAGCCATGTTTCTGTTAACTCAAAGCGTTTTGATCATTTTGATAACTGCGGCATTTGGCTTTGTGCTGGGCTATTGGATCAGATCTACTGACTCCGACAATCAGCTATTGCATGAGGAACTGCGTCCTTTGCGAGAAGAGCGCGACCATTTGAAGCGGCAAATGACCGCTAGTGCCAACTCTGCCTTGACCGATGCAATCGGAACTCGCAAGGCAGCGGTGCTCGAGGCTGAATTGGCAGAAGTGCGCTCGCGTGCTGATGAATTGGCCGCGGCCAATGCCAAGCTGCGCGAAGTCACTACCGATGGTGAGGACGTTGCGGCGTTGAAATGGCGCAACAAATATCTCGAAGCCCGTGTCTTATTCTTTGAAGGCCGCGACACAGGCGGCATTGTCGAAACGCCCCCTATGCCCGAACAACTGACGACGGCTAAATTGGCCCAAGAAATTGAGCCAGCCCCAGTAGCCTTTGTTTCCGCCGCTGCGGAACCCGCAAAGCGTGGCCGGAAGAAGTCCGTCGTCGTGCCAGCCCCTATGATAGAGCCAGTTGTTGAACCAGCGATAGAGCCAGTTACTGAGCCAGTTGCTGTCGCTGCACCGATTGTTAAAAAGCGCAAAACGAAAGCAGTCGTGCTCCCATCACCACCGCCACCGCCACCGCCACTGCTTGAGCCCATCAGCAACCAAAACTTCACGCCGTCGCCCTTGGCTGGATCGTCTGCAGAGGCGTTAGAAAAAGCGATTGCCCTGGCTGGCGCAGGCAAAGCTCCGCCGCGCTCGCGTCGTCGGGCTAATCCAGATGAACTCTTGTTGATTGATGGCGTGGGCCCGAAGAACAAGGCTTGGTTGAATGCTCAAGGCATCTATTACTTCTATCAAATTGCCACGATGAATATCGAACAAATAGCTTGGCTGTCCAAGAATCTGCCGACCTTTGGAGCTCGTGTTTATCGGGAGAACTGGGTCGCGCAATGCACGAGATTGGCCCGAGGTGAGCCAGCGCGTTAGCGCCGGCAACTTTGAAGCTTAAAGCAACTCGCGAACATCGCTTAATCGTCCCGTCAGCGCGGCAGCGGCTGCCATGGCGGGTGAGACTAAGTGGGTGCGCCCGTCGCGGCCTTGCCGGCCTTCGAAATTGCGGTTGGAGGTGGACGCACAGCGCTCAAACGGCACAAGCCGATCTGGGTTCATGCCCAAGCACATTGAGCAGCCAGGTTCGCGCCACTCAAATCCGGCTGCCAAAAAGATCTCGTCCAAGCCTTCCTCCTCGGCTTGATAGCGGACAAGGCCGGAGCCGGGCACGATCATCGCGCGAACGCCATTCGCTACCTGCTGACCCTGAACAAGTGCTGCCACCATGCGCAAATCCTCAATCCGAGAATTGGTGCACGAGCCGATGAACACCCGTTGAATGGCAAGATCTGTCATTTTCTGACCGGCTTCAATGCCCATATAGGCCAAGGATCGGCGTGCAGTTTCGCGTTCGATTGGGTCGCTAAAGTCCTCTGGGTCTGGGGCAACCCCGTCAATTGCTACAACTTGCTCCGGGCTTGTGCCCCAAGTTACCAGTGGAGCGATGCTTTCCGCTCGAATTTCAACAACCTGGTCGAACACCGCATCCTCGTCGGTGTAGAGGGTTTTCCAGAATGAGATTGCCTGGTCCCAAGCCCCTGCTTTTGGTGCGGAAGGGCGACCTTTCAGATAGGCAAATGTGACGTCATCGGGGGCAACAAGGCCCGCTCGCGCGCCTGCTTCGATTGCCATATTGCATAAGGTCATCCGCCCTTCAGCTGTAAGGCTACGGATGGCAGAACCACGATATTCGATGACATGGCCCGTGCCGCCTGCCGTACCGATCTTGGCGCAAATCGCCAAAGCGATGTCCTTGGCACCAACACCAGGTGCCAAGGTGCCCTCAATAATCACCGCCATATTTTTCATTTTTCGGGCGCGCAAGGTCTGGGTCGCCAAGACATGTTCGACTTCGCTGGTGCCAATACCATGGGCGAGTGCGCCAAAGGCACCATGTGTGGATGTATGACTATCACCACAAACAATGGTCATGCCAGGCTGCGTGCGGCCTTGTTCAGGCCCAACCACATGGACAATGCCATTGCGGATTTCCCCCATTGGAAAGAACTCGATCCCATATTCGGCCACATTGCGGCCAAGCGTCTGCAATTGCAGCCGGGCTTCTGGATCAGCGACCGCATCCACGCCAGCGGATTGGTTCTCGGTCGGCGTGTTGTGATCGGCGACAGCCAAGGTCAGATCAGGGCGTCGCACAGGGCGACCGGCTGCCTTCAGCCCTGCGAAGGCCTGCGGGGTTGTGACCTCATGGATCAAATGCAAGTCGATATAGAGCAGGGAGACGCCATCCTCGGCCGTGCCGACGACGTGGTTATCCCAAATCTTGTCATAAAGTGTCTTTCCCATACTTTGCCGCTTAGCGCACTTTCCCATTTCTCCCAAGTCGCTTAAGCCAGTGGGATGACACGTCTTTCAGTTGCCACTTGGAACATTAACTCGGTTCGCCTGCGCGCAGGGTTGGTACAGCGCTTCGTTGAGCAGCATCGCCCGGATGTCTTGTGCTTGCAGGAAATTAAGTGCCGCAACGGCGAGTTCCCAACCGCTGCCTTTACCGAGATGGGCCTGCCTTACCTGCATATTCGCGGGCAAAAGGGTTGGCATGGGGTGGCGATTGCCTCCAGGCTTCCGCTTGAAGGGGTCGAGGAACCGGCCTTTTGTCGCCACGAAGAGGCCCGTGTTGCCGCGGTGAAAGTTGCTGGCGTCACCATCCATAATCTTTATGTGCCCGCTGGCGGGGACGAGCCGGATACACAGATCAACCCAAAATTTGACCACAAACTATCGTTTCTTGAACGCATGGAAGCCCATTATTCCGCCCGGAAGAATGCGGATCCGTTGGTGGTGGTTGGCGACTTAAATGTCGCGCCCGGCGAACATGATGTCTGGGGCCATAAGCAATTGCTGAACGTTGTCAGTCATACTCCGGTCGAGACCGACGCCATGGGCCGCATTTTGGCACGCGGCGGGCTCGTCGATTTGGCGCGAGTTGCCCGCCCAGCGCCCGAGAAAGTTTTTTCTTGGTGGAGTTATCGGTCGCCCGATTGGACGAAGAATGATCGGGGTCGCCGGCTGGATCACATTTGGGCTAGTGCTGATTTTGAGCCCCGCTTCCTCAAGGAGAGTTTCGCCATTCACAAAGATGCGCGTGCATGGGAAAAGCCCAGTGACCACGTCCCCGTCGTGGCGGCATTTGAGGTTTAGGCGATATGGCAAAGCAGCAAGGTTCGGGCATTTTTGTGCCGCTGATCATAATTGGTGCAACGATTTTCGGCTTGGGGGCTTACCAAGCTCTCAGGCCCAAACCTGCTGAAATCAATCCAACTTTTGAGGCAGTTGATAATCCTCGCACCATGCAGGCCCCGCCACTGCCTGCGGCTGGCAAAGACGCCGCCCAATTGGCGGCCGAGGAGAGCGCCACAGAGGATCAGGCAAATGCCGAACCCGCGGCGACCAAGACGCTCAAACTAGATGACGCTCCATGGCTGAAGGCTATTATGGGTGGCGTGTTGGGCGAGTTTCGCAGCACCGTCCTAACCGCTCTGAAAAAGGAACAGACCAAAGGCGATCTGAATTGTAGCCCTGTCCTGACAAAGGCCTCTGAGGCAGCATTAAATGCCCTAGAAGACGTAAGTTGCACCGATAAGGAAGGCGCTATCTTCACTGGCCAATTTGATGCAGATGGCGATGGTAGCCTTGAGATCAAGTCGCCAGACAAGCAAAAGGTCACAATTGAAAAGATTGGCGGCTCATTCAGCGTAACGGTTGATGAGCCCTAAAAGCATGCACGCAAGATTTCTGGACAGGATGGACGCCCGATGAAGAAGTTTACAAACTTGGCTGCCCATGCAGCCCCATTGCCCGTGGCTAATATTGATACCGATCAGATCATCCCCAAGCAGTTTCTATCGACTGTTGAGCGCACTGGCCTGTCGCGCGGCCTATTCTTTGATATGCGCTTCTTGCCAGATGGATCGCCAAATCCTGAGTTCGTGTTGAACAACCCTGCTTATTCTGGCGCAAAAATCCTCATAGCAGGGCCCAACTTTGGCTGCGGTTCATCGCGTGAGCATGCGCCTTGGGCCTTGTTGGATTATGGGATTGAATGTGTGATTTCCGCATCCTTTGCAGACATTTTTTTCAATAATTGTTTCAAGAATGGGGTGTTGCCGCTTGTCTTGGAGGCGGCGCAGGTCGATGCTTTGATGAACCAAGCTAATGGCCAAAATGCGCGCTTTGAAATTGATCTGGCCGCCCAAACCTTGACCGGTCCAGATGGTAAAATTTACCATTTTCAGATCGACCCAGGTCGAAAGAAGTCCTTACTGGAGGGTCTGGACGAAATCGGGCAAAGTCTTATGCAGCAGGATCAAATCGCGGAACATGAACAAAAAAGAAAGTTAATGACGCCTTGGTTAGGCTGAAGTGCTTATAAAAATTAGATTAAATGCTTTTCAAATTGATTCATATCTGCTTAATTTCTGTTACCAGATCGTTAATGGTATCAGCGAGAGGCAGATTTCGTGCTCGACCAATTCTTGGATCCAGGCTTTTTGAGCGCCTTGGCAGCGACCATTGGACCATTGGCGGTGTTCGTTGCGCCGACTGAGGAAATCGAAGCGATGATTTTCGAGTCATACTCTGGTGTGGACACCTTGACCTCTGAAGAAATCGGTGTCGGGGCGGCAGAGTCCATCGCGCCAGACGGCTATCGCGAAGCCGCTTAAGTGCGGCCCCTGCATTCGTCCGTGACAGGCACGCAATTCGTGGCTATGGGCGATGTATGACACACAAACTCCTCCTATTGCCCGGTGATGGTATTGGCCCTGAAGTGATGACTGAAGTTGAGCGCGTGCTCGAGCAGTTAATGGTCCAACACGGACTAAAACTTGACGTTGAAACCGCTCTGTTTGGTGGGGCTAGTCTTGATGTACAAGGTGCACCGATTACCGATGCCGTGGTGGCTGCGGCCAAGTCTGCAAAAGCGGTTTTGATGGGGGCAGTGGGTGGGCCTAAATGGGCAAATGTTGCCCGTGAGCTTCGTCCAGAAATGGGTTTGCTGCGCCTACGTAAAGAGATGGACGTGTACGCAAATCTCCGCCCTGCCTTATGCTTTGCTGCTTTAGCCGATGCCTCTGGTCTGAAACGCCATTTGGTTGAAGGGCTTGATATTGTCTTCGTGCGTGAACTGACCGGTGGGGTCTATTTTGGCACGCCGCGCGGGATTGAGACCTTAGCCGATGGCAGCAAGCGAGGCTTTGACAACCAAGTCTACACCAGTGCCGAAATTAGGCGCGTTGGCCGTGTTGCTTTTGAACTTGCGCGTAAGCGCTCCAATAAAGTGACCAGCCTTGAGAAATCAAACGTGATGGAATCCGGGCTACTTTGGCGTCAGGAAATCACGGCCTTGCATGCCAGCGACTATAGCGATGTAAATCTTGAACACATGTATGCCGATAATGCGGCCATGCAGTTGGTTCGCGCGCCACAGCAGTTCGACGTTTTGCTGACCGATAATCTCTTTGGCGATGTGTTGTCCGACCTAGCTGCGGCGTGCACAGGCTCGATCGGTCTTTTGCCGTCTGCAGCCTTGGGAGGTGCCGGCAAACCCGGCCTTTACGAGCCGATCCATGGCTCGGCACCTGATATCGCCGGCAAGGGCCTCGCCAATCCAGTTGCCGCGATTTTATCTTTGGAGATGGCGTTGCGTTGGTCATTGGGTGAAGTGGGCCTCGCAGATAAGCTATTTGCAGCCGTTGAGGCCGCCTTGGATAACGGGGCACGTACAGCCGATCTAGGCGGAAGTCTGTCGACTGCAGACATGGGCACCGCCATCCTCGCCGCGCTTTAGATACGGCTCGCACAGGAGATACGGCTCGCACGGGGTCGCCACGATCCCTACCACTTCTGCATCAATTACCTGTATTGCGCGTCCAGCGGGGATCCAAGAACATGGCCTTAACAGGCCAATAAGCCCGTAAACTTGATCATTTCAAGCCCACGTTGGGCCTATGTGTTGCTCATTGGCCACAAAAGCTGGACAACGAGATAAAAATTCGCAGAACACACCTTCCCAGAGTTTGATATACTCTTTACACAATTGTCATCAACCGTGATCCAGCCGCAAGTGTGTGCGGCGGCGGCGACGTTCCATAGAGGAATACCAAATGACACAGCGCTTACTTTTGACTGGTTCTGCAGCCCTGATGGCCCTCGCACTTGCGATGCCCGGTACTTCCTTCGCCCAAGCCGCATCAGACACCGAAGCAGATCGTTCCAAAGTTGAAACCATCATCGTGACGGCTCGAAAGACCCAGGAAACACTGATCTCAACACCTGTTGCCGTGACCGCCGTTGGCGCAGCAGACGTTTCGCGCTTGAACATTCAGGCAATTGACGATTTGGCGCGCTTCACCCCCGGTTTGTCTTTTTCTAAAGCCTTTGGTCGTGCAACGGACCGTCCGGTTGTTCGCGGTGCTGCGTCGATCTTGGCGGGTACCCAGCCTGGCGTGGAAGCGGGTACTGCTTATTTCGTAGATGGGGTCTATTATCAGGGCGACATTTCTTCGATCGATTTGGCCGATGTGGCCCGCGTGGAAGTGATCAAAGGGCCACAATCTGCACTTTATGGCCGCAACACCTACTCTGGTGCGATCAACTTTATCACCAATAGCCCGGGCACCTCTTTGAAGGCTGGTGCCACGGTCTCGGTTGGCTCAAATAATGAGCAGAGCGCAAACTTACGTGTGGCTGGCCCGATCACGTCATGGCTTTCGGGTGGCTTGGCTGCGCGCTATTACACTTATGACGGTGAATGGGCCAATTCCGCCGCGCTGAACGAAACGCTTGGCTCGGAAAAAACTAAGTCTGTAAGTGGCGTTTTGGAAGCCCGCCCCGTGCAGGGCCTTACTCTGCGCGCGCGCGTCGTTCATGCAGAGGACGAGGATGGCCCACGCGCTTTCGGGTTCCAAGCTTCCAGCAAGAACAATTGCTTTCCCGGCTATCGCTCAAATGCCTATCGTGGGGCAGCGGCCACCACCGATAACAATCCAAACCAGTGGTTCTGTGGTGTTATCAAAGATACAGGCGTTTACTTCCAGAACACAGGTGCCAACAATACCCGCCCAGCAGCCCCCTTCCTGGGTGTTGAACGGGACCTGACCTTTGGATCGCTGATCGCCGATGTCGACCTGCCAAATGATTACACCGTCAACATCAGCTATGGCTTCCGCGATGAGTCACTGAAGACGGGTTCTGACTCTGACTTCTTGAACGGGTCATCTTTCCCGCAAGGGATCGGCGCTAATGGCGTCCCAACATCGAATTCATTGTTCGGCAGCTCTGGCACAACTGACTCTAAAGACATGTCTTTAGAGGTGAAGTTTTCGTCGCCCCAAGACAAGCGCGTCCGCTGGATGTTGGGCCTTTATGGCTACAGCCTCGATCAGACCGGCTACTCAATTGACTTTGTGGCAAGCACATCTGCGCCTGTGAATGGCGTCGTATCAACTCAAAAGAACCTAACCAACTCAACCTCGAATGGGGCGATCTTTGGGCGTTTGGGCTTTGATATCACTGACACTTTGTCAATCGATCTGGAGGCCCGCCAACAGGCTGAAAAGCGGTCGACCCAGAACTTCAGCATTGTAAACGGCGCCCTGACCTACGATGACACACGCAACTTTGACTCCTTTACGCCGCGTGCGACACTGACTTGGAAGCCGAGTGAGAACCAAACCATTTATGGCATCTATGCCGAAGGCACCAAGCCAGGTGGTTTGAACGGCACTTTGGGCCTTGCCAATGGTTTCCCCGTATTCGAACCAGAAACCTCGACCAATTATGAAGTTGGCTACAAGGCTCGCTTGTTTGATGGTCGGGGCACCTTGGCACTGTCGGCATACGATACCAAGGCAGAAGACATGCAGTTGACGACAGCAGTGGCAGGGTCCAGCGGCGTGTTGACCTCGATCGTCACAAACCAAGGCAACGCTGAAATCAAGGGCTTTGAAGCAGATTTCCGCTTCCGCGTTACCGACAATTTGGGCTTCAGCTTAAATTACTCCCACATCAGCACCGAGTTTACCGAGGGGTGTGACGAGTTCCAATACACGCTAACCTCCGGCGGCTATCAAATTGGCACGACTTGCACCACCACCCGTCGTGTGGCCGGTTCGCCAAACCCACCACCTTTGCCAAACGGCTCAGTCGTCCCACTGCCAGGGGCAAATGGTTCGATCGTCGGGGCACAAATTCCACTTGTGCCTGCTGATCAAGCTAGCTTCAACGTGGATTATTCCCGTCAATTAGGCGCGAATTTGGAATTGTTTGCTTCGGCAGATGTTTCCTATGAAGGCACCAAATATATCCAAGTGCATGGCGGTGCTGAAACCGGTGAGACCACCTTGGTCGGTGGTCGTGTCGGTGTTAGTGGCGAGCGTTGGAAAGTGTCGCTCTGGGGCAAGAATTTGACCGACGAAGACACCATCCCCATCGCAACCCGTTGGTTTGACGTCTTCCAGGGCTCAGCGGCTGCGGCCGGTCTAACTGGCGCTGCCGCGTCGGGCATTGACACTGGCAGCCCACGCGCTTTCTTCTTCATGCCACGCCGCGGTCGCAGCGTTGGTCTGGAACTGAAGGTCAACTACTGATCCATGCCCTGATGGTTTGGCATTTAAGCCCGGCGCACCTCGCGTCGGGCTTTTTTGTGGATTGACTTTCACCGCTTGTGACTTTGCATCCCGTAGGAGGCATAAATGATTGCGAAAGCCCTTTCCTGTTTCAGCAGCCTAGCTTGGTTTAGTTTGGTCCTGGTTGCGGCGCCCCATGCGATTGCGCAAGAGCGTACCCCGACCGCAGAAGACGTCTTGGCCAAGGATTTGCGCGTCCTGCTCGACTATTTTCCAGGTCGCTACGACAATGATTTGCAAGTCTATTTTGACGGGGAGCTCAAGACACCTGAGGTCGAACGCAACGGACGCATTCATTCTATCTTTTCCCCGGTGACTTTACCGGCCTTTGGCCCAAACATGTTCTATGTCGAGCAATATTCCGACAATGATCCCAATAAGATCTATCGCCAGCGCTTGTATCGCTTCTCGATTGATGCGGCAGAAAAGGCGATCAAGCTAGAGATCTTTGCCCCCTCTCCAGAGCAAGCGCTGGCGATCAAAGGGGCCTATCAAGACCCAGCTAAACTGGCAGGCCTCAGCCCAAGCACTATGACGCTCTATCCGGGATGTGAGGTCTATTGGCGTCGTCAAGAGCAACAATTCATCGGCACGATGAAGCCCGGGGCTTGCCGCGTAAAGTCGCAACGGAGCGGCAAAACATTGGTGATCACGGATAATCTCGTATTGACTAACCGCAGCCTCACAATCCTCGACCAGGCCGTCGATGAAACAGGGGCTTATGTCTATGGCAATAAAGCAAATGTGCCGCATAGACTGAATAAGGCGCGTCCATTTACGTGTTGGACCTCTGTCTTGCGCGGAGCGAAGCACGGTGATTCAGGGGCAGGCCAGGAAAGCTGGACGTTTGAGCGTGGCTGGATCCATGATCAAGGCGGAGAACTCGCTCTTAAGACTGATGAGTCGCCTGCGCGCGAGTTCTATCTGCGCCTGCGCTTGGCGGAATGGCCATACGGCACAAACAGGCCCTCCCTGACACTTTACGTTCACGAGAAAGGCAATCCTCGGGCGGTTTCCTATGCATGGGCGGATGAGGGAGCCAATCGGGTAGGGATCAACTTGCGCTGGCTTCAAGCTAGCTGCACGTTGGCGGGACCAGAGCGACAGTTCAACTAGGTAACTTGCGATAAAACCCTCAAGCCGAAGTCCAAAATGGATTGCGAACTATTCACCTGTCTGTGAGGCAAATCAAAACTACGTTAGGTAAAGAGGTGAGTTAATATTTGAGAAATATAACGAAACTTAAGGCAGGTAGCCGCGATCATATGTCTGGAGCCGCTTATGTCTATGAAATCAATCGTTACGACTGCCTGCGCAGGTATAACTTTAGCAACACTCGTGTATTCCGCTTTTGCGCTTTCTCAATCCTGGGAGAAGCGGCAAGCCGGTCAGGCTCTTGTCTCATCGGTTTTGGCGAGCGATAAACTATATGATGCAACCACTAAGTTGTCGCTTGAACGCTCGCTGACACAAGTTGGGTTGAACCTACCAACCGCTCTGCCATCGGAGCTAGCTGGACTGCTGACACAACAGCGCGCCACGGTCGACAAAGGCTTTGCCGAACTGCAAACCCTCGTGGCTGAGACCCCCCATCTTGATCGGCCTGATCAATTCGCCAAGTCGCTTTCCGGTTATCTCGATAGCATTAAAGCCTTGCGCAGCAGCGCGGATCCGGCTCTGGCGGTGGACGCCACCGCTCGCGATGCAAACCTAGTCGGTTCGGTACCCTCAAGTATCATGTCCACCGTGGAGGCTATTCGGTCACTAGACTCAGAGCTGATTCCGGTTGAAGCCGTTGCTCCAAGCACCGTGATCAACCTGCAAGCGATTCAGCGCTTGGCTTGGGAAATGCGCGAATTTGGTGGCCGCGAACGTACTATTCTGGCCATTGCTACCGCTACTCAAGCTCCAATCTCTGCGGACAAAATGGGTCAAGCCAATGTCTATGCCACTCGGGCGCAAGCGGCCATGACAGAGATCAAGATGCGCGCCAGCCATCCCCAAACCCCTGAAGCTGTAAGAAATGCGGTGTCTAAGATAGAAGCAACCTATTTTGGCTCTTACGCCCAAACCCGCTCAAAGCTCTTTGCCCGCGCAGCTACCGGTGGCTATGGCATGGACCTAAACAGCTTCTTTGGGGAATCGTCGGCAGCCCTTGCAACGGCCGAAGAGCTGGTTTCCCTTGCTGGGCGTGACCTTGACACTGAAGCCAGTAAAATCTCTGATGATGCCAATAGCATGTTGTTGTTTACGCTGTTCCAAGCTTTGGTATCTCTCGCCATGGTGGGCTTCTTGACATGGTTCATCAACCGCCGCGTTGCCGCCCGAGTGGTTTCGATTTCGGGTGAGATGCGCGCATTGGCAGACGGCAAGCTCGATGGCGATATTGACCGCTTTGATTCCAATGATGAGATTGGTGGCATGGTTGCAGCGTTGAAAATCTTCCAGACAAATGCCCGCGAAGTCAAAGCTCTATCGGAAACCCAAGCGAAGCAGCGCGAACAGGCAGAAGCCGACAAACGTGCTATGATGAGTGGTCTGGCTGATAGCCTTGAGCGTTCTGTTGGCCAAGTGGTGGAAATTGTTGCGGCCTCGGCATCGGAATTGACGGCGACGTCAGAAGCTTTGGCTCGTACAGCCCGCGACACCAGCGCGCATTCTGACGCGGTGGCTCATAGCGCTGCAACCTCGTCATCAAATGTACAGACCGTCGCGTCTGCGTCTGAGGAATTAAGCGCTTCAATCCGGGAAATTGCCCACCAGGTTACTTCAGCCGCCTCCATTGCCCGCGAAGCAGAGCAACGGGCCACGATTACCAACAATACCGTCAACGCCCTGTCCCGCGCGGCCGAGAAGATTGGCCAAGTCGTCTCGCTAATCTCAGACATCGCCTCGCAGACCAATCTGTTGGCGCTGAATGCAACCATTGAAGCCGCACGTGCCGGGACTGCTGGCAAAGGGTTCGCAGTAGTCGCTTCCGAGGTCAAAAGTCTAGCAGAACAGACTTCGAAGGCCACCGATGAAATTTCGGTTCAGATCAATGAAGTCCAAGCGGCAACCAATGAAGCCGTAGCCGCCATTTCTGGCATCAGCACCACAATCGGCGAAATCAACCAGATTTCGGCCGCAATTAGTGCGGCGGTGGAAGAACAAATGGTTGTGGTCAATGAAATCACCCGCAATACCATCGACGTTGCCAATGGCACGGCCGAAGTCTCTCAATCCATCGGTCTTGTTCAAGCCGGATCGGCCGAGACAGGTGCCGCCTCTGAGCAATCCCTGGCCGCCGCGCGAGAGCTTGGTATACAAGCAACCAAGTTGCGAGATGAAGTTGACAAATTCTTGATCCGAGTGCGCGCTGCTTAAACGTGCGGAGGGTGGACATCTTCTGGTTCCACCCTGACCGCCATCACGATCTTTTCACCTTGGCCAATACGTCTAGGCTCGTCGTTTCCGCACTCTCGAACGCGGCTTCCATCCCGGTATGAACAAGGCCCAGATGCTCGCCTGCAAAGAACAGGTGCCCTGCTGGGGCACCCATTTTGCTTGCCCATCGTCTAATTTGTCCTGGTGCCCAATGCATATAGGCACCTCCGGCCAGCGGATTAGTTTGCGTCCAGTCTTGTATATGACGCACCTGGAATTTGCCCTCGCTGGCGGGTCGTAGGGTACCCAACAGGTCTGGCAATGCTGCTGGGTTGAAAGTAGTGGCACCGGTTCCGTTAAGCCAGACATTGATAATGCCGGTATCTTGTCCAGCGTTATCACGGACGCTAAAAATGCGTTCCAATGGGCCATCGGTCCACATATCGATCGGCAGTCCGTCGCGCTCCCAATAGTTGATCGCGGGCTCCAGAAAGATTTGTTTGATCTGGGTATAGGGCAAGGCCGGTATCGCTTCGCGGGTTTCAGGCGACAGGGGTGCATCCACGCGCATCCGGGCCAAAGCTGGAAATGGCAACGCAGCAACCACCGCTTGGGCCCGCAAGATCTCACCATTGGTCAGTGTTACGTCGGCGGATTGGGCTGACGCGCGTATCGTGGTGACTGGGGTCGCCATCCTGACCGGTCGTCTGAGCGATTGTGCCATGGCTTCGGGCAAGAGCTGCGAACCACCTTTCACCATGCTGGCGACACCGCCACTGGCGCGTTCGGCCGCGAACAAGGTCAATGTGCGCATCACATTCACGATCGAATAGGTGCTCAACTGGTTTGCATTCAGCCCGACATCAATTAGGCGGCGCGCTGCCTGATCAAAGCCCTTGGCACTCAAATAGGTGTCGGTTGAAACATCGCTGGCAACGCCAATTGGTCCGCGCCAATCGTCAAAGCTTTTGAGGGGATTATTAGGGCCACCAGCAGCAGCAAATAGGGCGGCACTTGGAGGCAGGTTCTTGAAAGCGCTGGGGAAGGTGTTTTCCTGCGCAGCCGCCCAGTCGCGCTGGCTGATCATGCGGTTGGCAATATTGAGAATGGTTGCGCGCGGTGAAGTTGGCTCGGGAAACAGCTCGACCCCTAAAGCCGCAGCGCGTGCCTTCAGCCTCGTGTAGCTTGCGCCGATTTGTACCCCACCGGCATTTGGCTGACCCGGCAGATCGTACAGAGTGTTCAGCCTGCCGCCGATCCGGCTTGAAGCTTCCACCACCAAAACGTCGACGCCCTCAGCCTCCAGCCGAAGTGCGGTCTCAAGACCGGAAATCCCTGCTCCGATCACAATCACTTGCGCGGATAGGCTCTGTCTTGCCCGGGCGGGCAAGGAAACGGTACTGGCGGAGAGGCCCAGAACAGCAGCGCGGCGGGAAAGACCTACTTCCATGTCGACTTGTTCCTTAAGTAAGTAGAGGCGTCCTGTCCGTCTTTTGGCTGATAGGGGGTGAAGGGATTGGGTGGATTTTATTACCCAAGTTTTGGCACATGCTGAAAGAGTATACCATTACCTTCTTCCCGCAAGCGCCTTTCGGTCACGACCGCGTGGTTCGGTCAAGATAGCGGGCTTAGGTCTGCCAGCCATCTTGACCCTTACGGATTGGCCCATCACACTGTCTCCTAAGCATGCAGAGACTTAGGTGGTGAGGATGCAAATAGAAGCATTGAGGGGCGTTGGCGCTGAGGTCACAGCGATTGATCTTCGGCGGATGACTGATGCAGAAGAGGCCCAACTGAAACAATCTTTTTCGGACCATGGCGTCTTGTTCTTCCGCGACCAAAGCCTAAAGCCGGAAGACCATATCGCGTTCGCTCGTCGCTTTGGACCCATCAACATCAACCGCTTTTTCAAGGCAACTGAAACCCACCCGGAAATCGCTGAAGTCCGCAAAGAAAAGGACCAAACAACCAATATTGGCGGGGCGTGGCATACAGATCATTCATATGATCAAGAGCCTGCTTTAGGTTCTGTTCTGGTCGCCCGTGACCTTCCGCAGACAGGTGGGGACACCTTATTCGCCTCCATGTATGCGGCCTATGATGGGCTGTCAGACGGCTTGAAAGACACACTGTCGCGGCTGCGCGCGGTGCACTCCAGTCGCCATGTATTTGGGGCGCAGGGGGCGTATCGCAACGAAAAGGGCGAGCGGATCGGCAATGCACAAGCCGCCACCCAGGATGCGATCCATCCTGTTGTGATCACGCACCCTTTGAGTGGCCGTAAAGCACTCTATGTAAATCCAGCCTTCACGTTGCATTTTGAAGGCTGGACCCAGGAAGAGAGCTGGCCCCTATTAAGCTATCTTTACAATCACGCCACCAATGAGGCCTTTACCACCCGCTTTGTTTGGCAGCCAGGCTCGGTGGCCTTTTGGGATAATCGGGCCACGTGGCACTATGCCCTCAATGACTATCACGGCGACTTTCGCTTGATGCACCGGATAACCATTGAGGGCTGTCCGCTGGTTTAAGCTTTCCCAACACACCAGAGTGCGAAGGCGTGGCTGTCTGCCACTTCTTTCAAGCGATCAAACCGCCCTGAAGCCCCGCCATGGCCTGCCGTCATATTGACATTGAGCAGGAAAGGCCCAGCCTCGGGGCTAAGCTCTCGCAGCTTCGCCACCCACTTAGTTGGCTCCCAATAGGTGACTTGGCTGTCAGACAGTGCGGTTTGGGCAAACAATGGCGGATAGGCCTTGGTGCTGACTTGGTCGTAGGGGCTATAGGCCATCATATAGTCATAGGCTTCCTTCGACTTGATTGGGTCGCCCCATTCTGTCCATTCCGGTGGGGTTAGAGGGAGCTCACCGTCGGAAATCGTGTTGATGACGTCGACAAAGGCAACACCCCCTATTACCCCAGCAAACAACTCTGGACGCTGGTTCATAACGGCCCCGACCAAGAGACCGCCAGCCGAGCGGCCTTCGATTACGATCTGCTTGGGAGCCGCAAATTTCTGCTCGACCAAAGCCTCTGCCGCGCGGGCAAAGTCTGAGAAGGTGTTTTGCTTCTTCATCAACTTGCCATCGAGGTACCATTGATAGCCCCGGTCTTGGCCACCCCGAATGTGTGCAATACAATAGACCATACCGCGATCGACCAAAGGCAGGCGCGCGGTGGAGAAGCTTGCTGGCATCGAAATGCCGTAGGACCCATAACCGTAGAGCAGGGCGGGTGCAGTTCCATCGATCGGGGTCTTCTTGTGGTAGAGAATGGTGAGTGGCACGCGGGCCCCATCGCTGGCAACCGCCACGGTCCGGCGCACGACATAATTGTTCTTGTCGTGGCCTGATGGGATTTCCTGCGTCTTCCGAAGCGTGCGACTTTTGGTGTTCAGGTCGTAATCCCATGTCTCGGTCGGGGTCGAGGGTGAGTTATAATTAAAGCGCAGATTGGTTGTCTTCCACTCAAACCCACGCAAGACCGACAGATCATAAGCTTCTTCTGGGAAGTCGATCTGATGTTCCTTGCCGCTTGTCATGTCCTGGACCGTCAGGCGGGGCAGAGCATCAACCGATTCCTCACGGACCATATGGCCGGCATAGAGGTTGACGCTCTCAATGAAGCGACCTGCTTCATGGGGGACGAAATCCGTCCAATTCGCCGCATTGGTCTTGGCGACTGGTGTTTTCGAAATCTTGAAGTCAATCGCGCCGCCAGAATTATTGCGGATGTAGAAATGCCCGCCATGGTGATTTGGTAGATATTCAACGCCCTTGCGATAAGGCGTAAACCGCTTTGGCTTGGCTGTTGGTGTCGCTAATGGCAGGATTAGAACGTCAGAGCTCTCGCTCTGCGACCGATAAATAAGCAGGTAATCACCTGAGGAAGTTTTACCAATTCCGGTTTGGAAAGACGCATCTTTTTCTTCAAAGATCATCACATCGGTCTTCGGGTCCTCGCCTACAATGTGGCGCATGATTTTAGCGACCCGGAAATTGTCGTCCAATAAGCAATAGAAGCAGGTCCTACCATCTTTGGCCCAAACCAGGCCCGCTGAGGCACCTTCAATCTTATAAGGCAGATCAGAGCCATTGGCGGTAGCGCGGAAGCGTAATGTGACTTTGTTGCCGCCTTCATAGTCAACGAAATAGGCCAAGAGGTCTTGGTCAGGGCTTTGTTCCCAATCCTGTAAGCGCCAGAACTTTTCGCCCTTAGACTCTTTGTCGCCATCGATCAGAATTTGCTCAGCACCAGTTGCTTCGCCGGTGGCGGGATCCACAGCCTTGCGGTAAACGATGGGATACTGGCCGCCTGTGCGGAAACGCGTGGCATAAGCCCAAGCGCCATCGCGGGCGGGCACACTTGAATCATCTTGTTTGATTTTGCCTTTCAGCTCTTCAAACAAATCATCGCGCAGCTTTGCTGTCGGGTCCAAGAGAACGCTCTTGGTATAGGCGTTTTCCGCTTCAATATGGGTGCGGATGTCGGCACTCAGCTTGGAGGGATCATCAATGACGGCTTGCCAGTTAGCGTCGCGCAGCCAGTGATAATTGTCCGTACGCGTCTGGCCATGCTGGGTGATCTCATGAGCCACCTTTTTGGCTATTGGCCCCAAGGGCGCACCGTGGCGCGGGGCAGCAGATTGGGCGAAGGCGGGTAGGGCGGTTGAAGCGGTCATAGCGGCACCTGCAAGCAGAACAGATCGGCGGTCAAATGATTGTTGCATTTTGGTCTCCCAAACACGTCAAAGCGTGCATTCCTTGATGAAGGGCATGAGGAATCATAAGATGGCCGTCAAGTTGCAATTCGTTCATCTTGACGCGGATAATGACATTCCTGCTGTTTGGGGTATAGCAGTCTCATGGCCCAACCCACCTTGCGTCAATTATCCTTTCTGACGGCGATTGCCGAGCACGGCTCTTTTGTGGCTGCTGCCGAACAAGCCCTTGTCACCCAACCGTCCTTGTCTGCGGCGATCAAAGAATTAGAAGCCACTCTGGGTACGAAGTTGATTGAGCGAGGCCGAAGCGGGGCAACGCTTACCCCTGCCGGCGAAATTGCCGCCGCGCGTGCCCGCGCCATATTGTCTTCTGTCGATGAATTGGGTGAGGCAGTTCAAGGCGCGTCAGAGCCGTTGACGGGTCCATTTCGATTGGGTGTTATCCCGACCATCGCGCCCTTCTTTCTGCCTAAAGTCCTGCCGTGCGCGAAAGAGGCGTTCCCAAAACTTAAACTCTATCTGCGTGAGGATTTGACGGGTCGTCTGATCGATGGTCTCCGCGCCCATACGCTCGACGCTGCTTTGATTGCTCTACCCTATGAGGCGCAGGGCATAGACACCATGGCTTTGTTCGACGATGAGTTTCTGTTCGTCGGTCCCCCAGACCATCCACTTTCCAAAAAGGCAGTTTTGTCGGCTGCAGATTTAGAAGGTGAGCCAGTCTTATTGCTAGAGGACGGTCATTGCCTGCGCGATCACGCGATTGGTGTCTGCGGTATTACAAGGCCCGGTCAGGAAGAAGTGCGAGCGACATCCTTGTTTACCTTGGTGCAGATGGCTGCTGGTGGCCTTGGCATTTCCCTATTACCCAAAATTGCAGCTGATGCAGGCATTGCTGCTGACGGGCTTGTGGTGCGGCCCTTCACCCCACCGGTGATTGGCCGTCAAATTGGCCTGGCTTGGCGACGCAGTTCCGGTCGCCTCATCGAAATCAAGGCACTTTCGGGGATATTGAAATCGGCATGACCGACGCTTCGCTGCGGCTTGCCGTCACAATTGGCTTACTCAGCTTGTTCGCCACTTGGGAATGGTTAGGCCCCGCGCGGCCGTCACAGGTCAGTTTAGTCCGCCTTGCCCGCCACGGAGCGCTCTCGCTGTTGGGGTCAGTGGTCTCACGTCTTGTGTTGGCTGGTGGGCTGGCTTCAGTCGCAAGCTTCGTTCAATTATTCGACTTTGGCTTGGTGAATTGGCGGCAATTGACCGGGCCTTGGGTCTGGGTCGGATGTATTTTGATTTTAGATTTTGCGGTTTGGGGTCAGCACGTTCTTAGCCACAAGATCCCGTTCTTCTGGCGCTTGCATCGCCTTCATCATAGTGACGTTGTGATGGATGTAACCACGGCGCTGCGTTTCCACCCCTTTGAGATCATCGCATCGTTGATTTTCAAAGCCAGCATCGTGGCGCTTTTGGGCGCGCCACCTGCATTGGTGTTTGCGTTTGAGTTGACACTGGGTGCTGGAGCCATGTTCACCCACGCCAATATTGCTTTGCCCAAAGCTTTAGACAGCACCTTGCGTTTGTTGTTTGTGACGCCAGCCATGCATTTAATCCACCACAATCCCAACCCTGTGGCCACCAACAGCAATTATGGCTTTAGCTTTTCATTCTGGGACCGACTGTTTGGTACCTATCGTGCCGATGCCCCACTGCCGGCGCTGCCATCCGGCTTAGATATTGGCTTAGAGGACTGGCGTGGGCAGCAAGATCAAACGCTCAAGGCGATGGTCATGAACCCGTTTGCTTAGTTGTCGGTTGCATCCTCCCAATCGCTGCGGCACGGTGGCCAAAGAATAAAGGGAGGCTAAAATGGGTCACGAAGTTCCAGCATCGATCAGTCAGGCAGAAGTTGCAGCCGTGCGAGTTCAGGTACAAGCGATGGCGGATCAGCTGCGCGAGCCGCCCAACATCGCCAAATTGCGCCTCGATTACGATGCTATGGGGCAGCTCTATCCTTTGGCAGAGGGTGTGCGGGTATCGGCGGTCACTCTCAACGGCGTTTCAGCGGAAAAGCATACGGGAGCCGATGAACCTGGGCAGGCGACCCTACTTTACCTTCATGGCGGTGGTTATGTGATTGGCTCGCCCAAGAGCCACAGCCATCTTGTCGCGCAATTCGTTGCGGCAACAGGCATGACAGCTTTTTCAGCCGACTATCGGTTGGCACCTGAACACGCGTTTCCAGCCGCGATTGACGATGCAGTCTTGGCTTATCGCGCATTGTTGGATCAAGGGATTCCTGCCTCCAAAATCATCATCTCGGGCGATTCCGCTGGGGGCGGTTTGACCATGGCAACAGCGGTTAGGCTAAAGGCCGAAAGCTTGCCGCAGCCAGCCGGTCTATTTGTCATCTCCCCATGGGCCAATCTCCAGCAAGAGGGGGCCAGTTATACTTCCAAGGCCGAAGCCGACTTTATCGTCGATAAGGCAAGCCTTGATCGCTGGGCCGCCGCCTATCTGAGTGATGCATCTGCTCAAGATGCTATGGCTTCACCTGTGCTGGCAGACCTGTCTGGCCTTGCACCAATCCTGATCCATGTCGGCTCTGAAGAAGTGCTTCTGGCTGACTCCCTGCGCTTGGCTGAAGCCGCAGGGCTGGCTCTGGTCGATGTAACGCTCAAGATCGTGCCACATATGCCCCACGTGTTCCACTATATGTGGCCCCAGGTAACCGCCGCTCGAATCGCCATCGGCGAAGCGGCTGCTTGGATGCAGGCGCGGACTGCATAATTCTATTGGGCGACAAACCGGATCGCTTGGCCACCACCTGGTGCCAAGCGGATGTCGAGCAATTGGTCACGCGTCACCATCTTTTCTTCAATCACGATGTCGAGCGGATTTTTGTCCCAATCGGCTTTGGGTCCATCGCGATAGATTTGGGCCCTATAAGTCCGCCCGGCATCAAGGAAGGTCAATGGTACTTTCAAACGCCGAGCATTCTCGTCGGTGATTGCTCCAACATACCAATTATCACTTGCGCGGTCTTTGCGTGCGATGGTGACGAAATCACCTACCTCGCCATTCAAAGCCCGTGTTTCCGACCAATCCACGGGCACATCCTTGATGAATTGGAACGGACGGGGATTAGCCAGATAATGCTCAGGCAGGTCCGCTGCCATTTGGATGGGGCTGTAAAGCGTGACATAAAGCGCCAGCTGCTTGGCGATTGTGGTGCGGGCCCGGTGACCTTTTTGGGTGGGGTTGATGGCAAATATACCGGGGGTGAAATCCATCGGACCGGCCAGCATGCGCGTGAATACCAAATTGACTTCATGCTCTGGCGGGTTCTCGGGATTGCCCCAAGCATTATATTCCTGACCGCGCGCGCCCTCGCGCGATACCCAGTTTGGATAAGTCCGACGTAGGCCAGTATCTTTGATCGGCTCATGCGCATTGATCGCGACTTTGTGGCGGGCTGCTGTTTCAACCACGCGGAGGTGGTGGCGCACCGCCTCTTGTCCGTCGTGCCATTCAAATACGATCTGACCATTGGCATCGCGATAACGCGCACCGCCTGCATCGGCGACATAGCCGGTCTTGACGCTGTCAACGCCCAAGCTCTTGTAAAGGGCAAAGGCGGCTTCCATTTGGGGTTCGTAATTGGCGATATTGGCGGCGGTTTCATGATGGCCGACCAAATGAACGCCCATAGACTTTGCGTAATCTGTCACCGCTTTCAGATCGAAATCAGGATAAGCGGTGGTGAAGTCAAAGCCGGTTTCACCGCCAAACCAATCACCATCCCAGCCCCTGTTCCAGCCTTCGATCAACACGCCACGAAAGCCATGTTCAGCAGCAAAATCGATATAGCGCTTGGCATTTTCCGTCGTCGCGCCATGCTTGGGGCCGCTGCCCCAGGTCGATTTGTTGATGTGCATCTCCCACCAAATGCCGACATATTTAGACGGCTTGACCCAAGACACATCACCCAAGGCATTGGGCTCATTGAGGTTGAGGATCAAATGGCTCATCACGAGGCCTGCCGCATCGTCGCTGATCTGGATCGTCCGCCAAGGGGTGGAGAAGGGCGCGGTGCGCACGACTTTCGCACCGCGCGAACTGGGTGAGAGGGTCGAGATAAACTTTGTGCCCCCGGTATGGCGCAACCACATCGACGAGTAATCCACCAAAGCTGCCTCGTGGAAGGACACATGCAGTCCGCTCTTGGTCCGCACGGTCATCGGCGTATGGGCTTGGCCAACTTCGCGAATTGGGGTGCGGCTATAGAGATACTCATAGCGGTTCCATTCCCCCGCTGGAATCCACCACGCGGTGCCATCCTCGGCCAGATTGAACTCGGTCATTTCTTCGCTGATGGCGACTTGTTTTAGGTTTGGCTGGTCTGGAAAATTATAGCGGAAGCCGACGCCATCATCATAAACGCGGAAGGTGACAGAGAATTGCCGCGGTGCCCCACGCCCGTCTTCAAATGTGACGGTCAGTTCGTTGTAGCGGTTCACGACCGACTTGGCCTCGCCCCAAGGCAAGTCCCAAGTCTCGTCAAACGAGCGCATGGTGTGGCTGATGGCAGAAAGTGAGCGGTCAAACTTCGCCGCGTTGGTGAACAGAAAGCCCATTTTAGACCGCGTGATCACCGGTTTACCGGCGCGGCTGATCTGATAAGTGGCCTCTCCAAAAGAGCTACCAACCTCCACCAAAATTTTGCCGTTGGGTGAGGTGGCTTTGAAGGATGCGTCCGCGAGAGCGGGACTTGCCCAGAACAAGCACAGGCAGGCGATCAAAAAACGCAGCATAATGGTTCCCCCCAGAGACAGACGTCCGCCTCTGCGTTGTCGCACATTAGCTTCTTCTGGCAAGCGGGACTGGCTGTTATGGTTAGGCCAATGTCCAACCACGTCGGGCACAAGCCGCCTGCAATGTGTTTTGTAGGAGGCAGGCAATGGTCATGGGGCCTACACCGCCCGGAACCGGCGTAATGGCACCAGCGACTTCAAATGCCTCGTTATAGGCAACATCACCAACAAGGCGCGTGGCTCCGGGGCCTTTGGCGGGATTGTCGATGCGGTTGATCCCGACATCGATCACCGTCGCGCCGGGCTTCACCCAAGGGCCTTTTACTATTTCTGGCCGGCCAACCGCCGGTACCAAAATGTCGGCCGAGCGACAGACGGAGGCGAGGTCGCGTGTGCGCGAGTGGGCCAGCGTAACGGTGCAATCTTCAGCTAAAAACAAGAGACCCGCAGGCTTGCCGACTAGAATAGAGCGGCCGACTACAACGACATGAGCGCCGGTCAAGTCGCCTAATGTGCGCTTGGCCAAGATGACGCACCCTGTTGGCGTGCAGGGCCGCAGGCCCGGCCGGCCCAGAACAAGTCGTCCAGCTGAAACCTCGGTCAGGCCATCCACGTCCTTGGCAGGGTCAATAAGGGCAATGACCGCATCACTGTTTAGGCCAGCCGGCAAAGGTAATTGGACGAGGATACCGTCAATATCTGGATCAGCCGAAAGGGCTTTGACCTGGTTTTCAAGTTCCGTTTGGCTGACGCTGGCTGGAAGTTTGATCTCGCGGGAGACCATGCCGGTGGCTTGCGTCCGTCGGCCTTTATTTCTCACATAGACTTGGCTCGCAGGGTCGTCGCCAACAAGCACCACACACAGGCAAGGGGGCGTGCCATAGGTTTGGACGAGCCTGCCCACGTCGCGTGCCACTTCTTGATCGACAGCCTCTGCAATGGCTTTGCCGTCAATAATCCGTGCGCCCATGGGAAGTCCTCGTCTCAGTGTCTGTGAGGCTTTTCTCTATCCTGTGTGGCCCCGCCCAAACAAGGTCAGGGCACTGTCAAGTTTTCAGAAAGGAATGAGGGGAACAGCGAAGTTCTGCAGAAACTGGATGCCAATGATCAGCGCAACAGGGGATAGGTCCACACCGCCCAAATTAGGGATCACTTTGCGGATCGGGTTAAGCACGGGCGTTGTTAGGCGTTCACACGTATCATAAATCGTGGCGACAAAGCGGTTACGCAGATTAATCACGTCAAAAGCGACGAGCCAGCTCATCACGGCACCCGCAATCACGACCCAGAGGTAGAGACCCAGAACTGTATTCAAAAGCCATTCAACTGGACCCATGACATTTCTCCTCGTGTGGCAAAGCGCGCCACCATCCGCCCTCAAGTGGGCGAAAGCACGCCTCTATTCAAGGGGTTTGCTGTTGATCCTGTTCAAAATGAAGCGAGAGTGCTGCTTGCAA
This sequence comes from Pseudomonadota bacterium, assembly GCA_041160865.1. Lineage (GTDB taxonomy): Bacteria > Pseudomonadota > Alphaproteobacteria > Caulobacterales > Aquidulcibacteraceae > Aquidulcibacter. The sequence continues at coordinate 58,116 of JBEAVQ010000001.1, forward strand.
GCCGTGGGTCCTTGCGGCGCTTAGGGCGCTTAAACCAGTCAGTCACCGGAGTAGTCGATCTATGAGTGGCCGTTATTCATGAATCTTTCAAATTTATCTAATCGGCTTAAGTGGCCGGAAATACGCGAGGATTATACGGGCTATGGGGGAAGTTCGGGGATGGCTAAAGCAAAGCAAAAAGTCTTGTGCGACGCGATAGAGAGTCAAGCAATGGGCTTGGATTCGTTCGGTAACCATGTGGAGACACAGGTGCAGGATGCGGTTCTGGTAACTGCCGAAAACGCTTCACGTTTTTCGCGAGATCCCGCTCAAGCTCCTTCGCCCGTGCAAACCATTCAAGAGCGACTGGAAATGGAGTTTGCGGCGCGCATCTATGAAGATGACGATTCCTTAAGGGATTTACGCCCCGTTGGCTTTGCCGTGGCTGTTGTCTTCTCGCTCATTGTTTGGACATTGATTATCCAAGTCGTACGTATGGGTTTTTAAACTCTTGCGGCCCTGCTGGCCTTGCTATTGTGGGTCCGTGAAGTCGCGATAGGGAAAATTGGGGCCATAGGTGCGCTGTTCCATCGTCGCGGCTGGTCCCTTGGTCACCTGCTTTTTGCCAGCGGCGTCTTTGCTCATATCAAAGCTATCATAGAGTTCACCCGTGGCGGCATAGGCGCGATATTGAAGCGCGCCACCATTGATCTCTATGGTTTGGAAGAATTGTGTGCCTTCGCCAAAGCGGTCCAGCCTTACGCCTGATGGCGCATAGTCGTCCCATCGTGAGGACTTGAATTTATATTGTTTAGGTCCCGAGACTGAATTAACAAACATCATCGCCACATCTTCTGGACCACCAATAACCGCCCGTTCAGGCCGCTGTGGATTGGTTTCGGCAATTGTGCCACGGGCATAGGTGTGGTCATGGCCCTGCAGGATCAGATCAACCTTATGCTTGGCAAAGATCGGCAATAAGAGGTTGCGCCGCGAGAGATTGTCCCGTCCTTGGCCGGACGAGAAAATCGGATGGTGCATGGTCACGATTCGCCATTTGGCTTTGGACTGGGTGAGGGCTTCATCCAGCCAAGTCGCTTGGCTGGCCAAGTCTTCCGATGTGGTGTCCAGCACGAAGATGTCGAGGTCTGGGCCATAAGCGACCTTGTAAACCGTCTCGCGCAGGGTGGCAGGTAAGCTTTCTACCGAGCTTAAGCGGAATTGCGGCCGCCACATCGCAGAGAGAAGCCGCCGTTGGGCCGGCCCGATCCCAAAACTATCATACTCATGGTTTCCCGATACCGGGATGGCGGGGATCATGCCATGGATAAAGCCAACAGCCTTGAACCATTCTGCCCACTCGATATCGCGTGAGCCGCGATTGACCAGATCACCTGCGTGAATGATGAAGCGCGCATCTGGCATTTTTTGGTAACCAGCGCGGATCAGGCGCGACCAATGCGACAGCACGCCATTTTGTGCGTCGCCGACATAGAGAAACTTGATCGGGCCTGTTTTGGGCGCTGTACGGATTTGGAACCATTCGCTCCATTTGCCGTCGCCACCGCTAACGCGGTAGGCATAAAGCGTGTCTGGCTGCAGCCCATCGAAGTTAATCGAGTGATAGGTGACGGGTGCCAGACCGGCATTCCAAGTCATTTTTAGTTCTTGCCCGGCCGTTTTTATGGTCTCCAGATCGAGCGGCTCAGAGTCCGCCGCCTTGCGGGTCGCGCCTAGATCAAAGCGGGCATCGGGTGTGGCTAGGACAATCTCTGCCACAGCTTGCTTAACACTACCATCAGTCCGCCATGTCACAGAAAAACTGGTTGTTGGGTCGGTTTCAAACGTGGTGATGATACGGTCTGGCCAAATTGAGGCTTGTTGCCATGGAGCAAGTAAGGGGGGTGCATTATGGTTTGGATGGGCAAGGGCGGGTGTTGCCAGGCTCACCATGGCCAAGACACTGGTTGCCCAAAACTTACGCTGTCCCATGACGCACTCCCCTGATGTCCGACTCGCCTAATTTGTTTGATTGCTATGACTATCTCATAACGGGCCTATGACGAATGACGAATATTGTGTTGGACTTGTTGTCACCTTATTGTGAGGCTTTGTGCCATCTCATTGTGGCTTTCCGCTGCCGGGACTGCGGCGGACGGCAAAGATTGCAATTATGAGGGCAGTGCCGAGAAAAAACGACGCCGTCAGGAACGGTGCACCGGGCAAGTCCAAGCCACCGGGCAATTGCTTTGCGACGCCTAAGGCAAACAGGCTGGTATATAGAGTTGGCGCAAAAATCCCCATCAATGACATGAGCGACGCTAGGCCACCCTGTAGTTGGCCTTGTGCACTTGCTGAGACGCGCTGGGTCATCAGGCTCTGGACGGAAGGCGTGAACAAGGCCCAAAGCGTCATGACCGGCATTGAGGCCCAAAACCACATCGGAGTCGGGGCTAAGCCATAAAGGGCAAAGCCGCTCATCCCAAAGAATAGAGCAATCATGAGTGATCGTCGCTCACCCAAGCGCCCCACAACCCTTTGAACAATAAAGATCTGTGCCAAAATCATTAACGTGGAAGACGCAGCCATTGTCGCACCGGTTGTAATGGTGTCAAAATGATAACGATGCTCCGCATAAAGGACAAAGCTAGATGGAAACACATTTTGGGCCAACGCAAACAGGGCATAAACTGGTATAAGGGCGTAAAGCATGGGCTGGCCCTTAAAAACAGCCAATGCCCCGATCGGATTGGCTTTGCGCCATTTAAACGGGGTGCGATTCTCGAGCTTGTGGGATTCAGGCAAGACGAAATAGCCATAGGCCGCATTGATAAAACAAAGAGCGCCTGCGACGTAGAGGGGTAATCGGACGTCAATTGCCCCTAATAGGCCGCCCATGGCAGGGCCAAAAGTAAAGCCAACACCAAATGCCGCGCCCAGCATCCCAAACGCTTTTGCTCGCCCAGCAGGGGGTGTTACATCAGCCACATAAGCATTGGCGGCGGAAATATTGCCAGCCGTGGCCCCAGAAATCACACGCGCAGCCAAGAACGCCAAAAAGGTGGGCGCAACGGCGGTAGCGAAATAAGAAACACCTAAGCCAACGCAGGACAGGAGAATAATGGGTCTGCGTCCAAACTGATCTGACAAGGCCCCCAAAATCGGTGACATGAAGAATTGTAGCAACGCCCACATCGTCATCGACCAGCCAAAAGCGTGGGCGGCAGAGGTAACATCGGAAAAATAGGTCTCAACCAAGCGCGGCATGATCGGCACAATCAGGCCGATCGACAACATATCGAGTACCACAGTCGCCAGAATGAAGATCATGGCACCCGGCCTGGCTGCAGGTGGCGTTGCCGCTGCTTGGCTTGATTGGTCTCTCACACGTGCCCCGGCTTTTCGATCACTCAATTGTTATCCGCTTTACTTAAAGGGTTATCAAGGCAGTGCACAGGGCAGAATGGAACTTCGCGCATCTTGTTCATTGCGGCTTCACTCGCAGCATCTTAGACTGACCGCATGATGGCCCGAATTTTTAGCTTGGCAGCTTTGGCTGTTGCAACTTCGACCTTGGCTGGTGCGCAAGAGCCGCTCGCCTATGTGCCGCCGCCCTTCACCTCCTCTGGCTCAGCTGAATTTGACGCCTGGCGTAGCGATTTTGCGACGCGTGCCGTCCTGATCAATAAAAAGCCACCCGCCATAGTCGATGCCACCTTAGCCAATATCGCGCCCAATGGGGATGTGAAGCGGCTGAACGAGAGCCAACCCGAATTTGTCCGCCCGATTTGGGCCTATATGGCCGGAGCCGTATCACAAAACAGGATTGAGCAGGGCCGCGCTGCCTATGCCGCCCGCAAAGACGCGTTGGCCCCAATTGTGGAGCGCACGGGTGTGCCGCTCGAGTTTGCCATTGCCATTTGGGGCTTGGAGAGCAGTTTTGGCGGCAATAAAGGTTCTTCCGATGTGGTCCGCTCGCTAGCAACTTTGGCTTATACAGGTCGACGGACCGCTTTGGGTGAATCCGAATTGCTGGCGGTATTTGACATTCTAGAGCGCGGTGAAGCGACCCGTGGCGATCTGATCGGCTCGTGGGCCGGTGCCATGGGGCACACCCAATTCATGCCGAGCTCTTTCCTAAGCCGCGCGATTGATGGTGATGGTGATGGCAAACGCGATATCTGGTCCAACCCAATCGACGCTTTGGCCTCCACGCAAAACTATTTGGAGCGCGCGGGATGGCAAGCAGGAGAGCGTTGGGGTGTAGAAGCAAGCGTGCCTGCAGATTTTGATTGGAGCCTCGCTGACGGGGTTCGCCGGCCTCTGTCGTTTTGGAAGGCGTTGGGCGTCAATCCAATTGCCACCAATCTGCCAGAGGGCCAAACCGCCCCAGTCGACACTGATACGTGGCAAGTCCGGCTTCTGGCACCCGCTGGCGCGCGGGGGTCGGCTTTTCTGGTGGGAGTCAATTATGGCGCGATCCGGGCCTATAATGCGGCCGATGCCTACGCCTTGTCAGTCGCGCTTTTGGCCGATCAAATCGCTGGACGTGGCCGAATGCCAACCCGTTGGCCGACCGATGACCCGCCCATTGGTCGGGTAGGGGCGACCGAGTTACAGAATTTGCTGAACGGCTTGGGCTTTGATGTCGGCACACCTGATGGTCAAGCCGGTCCACGCACGCGGGCGGCCTTGCAGGCCTATCAGAAGAGCCGCAGTAAGGTTGCCGATGGCTATGCGTCGGTCAGCGCTTTGGCCGCCATCCGGGCTGAGGTTCAGGCTACTCAGCCCCCGGCTGCAACATCGGTTGCGACCCCCAGTACGATTGTACCGCTACCGCCATCTGCGGCCGACCCCAATTACAAGGGGCCGCCGCCCGTGAAGATGACATGGTGATGCAGAGGGACTAGTCTTCCAAAGAACAGATTCAGGAGGGCAGGCAGATGAGGGAACCGGCTTTAGAGACAGATTATCGCCAAGCAGGTTTCGGTGGACAGTTGGCCTGGGGTGAGAGACCAGCGCTTGTTTTGGTGGACCCGGTTTTGGCTTATTTGGACCCGGAATGTCCACTTTATGCTGGGCAGCGTGCACAAGATGCATTGGCCGCCATGGTCGCCCTGCGCGCCATGGCTCATGCGCGAAATATGCCTGTTGTTCTGACGGGCGTGAGCTTTCAAAAGGGGGGAGTGGATGGGGGACTTTTTTTCAAAAAAGTGCCCGCATTGAAGCACTTTGAAGTCGGAAGTCCGGTAGCAGCCTTTCCAGAAGCCCTCACACCAGCGTCAACTGACATCGTTATCATGAAAAATTACGCATCGGCCTTTTTCGCTACGTCTCTGGCCTCGACGCTCCACGCGCTCAAAGTCGACTGTGTTTTGATTGGCGGCTACTCGACTTCGGGCTGTGTGCGAGCAACGACATTGGATGCGATCCAAACGGGGTTTGCTCCTTTTGTGGTCAGGCAAGCTTGCGCAGATCGCGACCTTCGCCCCCATGAGGCCAATCTTTTTGATCTTCAGGCAAAATACGCCGAGGTTATTGACTTGGACGAAGCACTGGCGCGGCTGCGTGCATAGGAATCGCGCAGAGCACGAGGCATTGCTTCAGAAAGCTTGAGGCCAGTTGCCACCGTGTCTGGATCAATGCCAGCTCTATCTGTTTCGGATAGAGGGCTTAAGCTGCCGGGCAAGGCTAGGGTTAGAACTCGACGTTGATGCCTGGGGATAAAACGCCTGTTTTATGACGTTCACAATCTGTTGTAGCAAAAGACCGGCCCTACCCGCGGTCCCGATAACCCCAGATGACGCAAAGGGATAGACCATCAAAGATTGAGGCGACCTCGATTAAATCGCGTTAGCTGCCTTTAGCGCCTCAATCTTTGTGTCATCATAGCCCAGAATGTTGTGGAGAACGTCTAATGTATGCGAGCCCATGTCGGGCCCTGTCCAGCGGACATTGCCAGGGGTTTCGGATAATTTTGGGAATACATTCTGCATCTTGAACGCCCCTAAAACAGGGTGTTCAACTTCCACAATCGCTTCGCGGGCGGCAAAATGCTCATCCATCAGCATTTCAGGCGCACGATAGATCCGCCCGCAGGGAACGCCACCTGCTTCACAGGCTACTTCAAGGGCTTCGCAGGTTTGGGTGTGTGTCCACTCACCAATCATGGCATCAAGCTCACCTTGATGTTCACCTCGGGCGATATGGGTTGCATAGCGTGGGTCGTCTGCAAGTTCAGGCCGGCCCATAAGATCAGCTAAACGACGCCAGACCGTGTCTTGATTGGCGGCGATAATCAGCATCCCATCGCTGGCGGGGTAGATGTTGGACGGGGCGATTTTGGGTAAAATCGAACCGGTTCTTTCGCGCACATATTCGCCAAATTGAAAGTCCGGGATAAGGCTTTCCATCATCGCGAAGCAGCTTTCATAGATTGCCGCATCTACCACCTGGCCACGCCCTGTTTTCCGGCGGTGCTCGAGGGCAGCCAAAGCCCCAATGGTTGCGTAAGTGGCCGCCAAGGTGTCGCCAATCGAAATGCCGGCACGCGAGGGCATGCGATCGGGTTCGCCCATCACATAGCGCAAGCCACCCATGGCTTCGCCAACGCTTGCATAGCCAGCCTTGTGACTGGATGGGCCTGTCTGGCCATAGCCTGAAACACGGATCATGATGATGCCCGGATTGATGGCTGAAAGAACATCATACCCAACGCCCCATTTCTCCATCGTGCCGGGCCTGAAGTTCTCCAGCACAAAGTCTGCCTCGGCGACCAGATCTTTGAGAATTTGTTGTCCCTCAGGGGTTCTCATATTGGCGGTAATGCATTTTTTGTTTCGGGCAACAATTGGAAACCAAAGACCTTGGCCCTTTGGCTTGATCGTACCCCAATCGCGCATGGGGTCGCCCTGGCCCGGGGGTTCGATCTTGATGACTTCCGCGCCAAGATCGCCCAATAGCTGCCCACAGAAAGGCCCTGCGAGCAAAACCCCCAGTTCAATCACACGCAAGCCCTTTAGTGGACCTGTTGCCTCTGATTCTGGTGTACTCATTGCGCGGCGATCTTGTCACTAGTCCGCCCGCGCCAGACAGGTTGGATCGGGGCTGGCAGGCCTGTTTCGGCCTCGCAAGTCTCGCGCAGCTTCTCAATGCCGGGTCCAAATTCAAAGACCTTAAGAGGATCACGGCTTGCTCTTAGCTTGTTGCGCAAGTCATCTGTAGCTACGCCATCGACCACCCCGTCTTCATCACAGACGACGCCATAATCGCGAGCCCCTGCAACCGAGACGAGGCCGCCCCTGACTTCAAGGCCGACGAGGGCAGGATCACGCTCAAGCGCATCGCCCCAGCCGCCGCCACCCCAGGTGACATAGTGCAACTCGTCACCCTTCTCGACGCTGACCCGGTCCATTTTTGACCCGAGCGGGATGGCTTGGCCATCGGCCTTGACCAGCTTTTTCCAGGATCGTGCACCGGGTTGGCCGCCATTGACGCCCCAGGGCGGAACGAACCAGCGGTCGTCATGGATCGAGATCGTGCCATTCTCGAGGAAATGATAGACCATATTGATGCCATTACCGCCCCGGTTCAGGCCGGCCCCGCCGGAATCGACTGCGCACTCGTATTTCTCGATGCGCATCGGGAAGTAGCGCTCGAGAAACTCGTTGGGCACATTGGTAAAGCCTGGCCACAAGGAGTGGCCATCGGCACCATCGCCCAGGAAGCGACCGGGAATGCCACCAAATCCGATCTGGAACAATTGGAACCACTCGCCATCTGGATGGAAGCCCGAATACATCAGGTGGGGACTGGACGAGAAGCCGGCTGCACAGAGGAAATCTGGTTGCTTTTGGCCCAACAAGGCGCCCAAAACGTCAAAGATACGCCCCAGCGCATGGGTCCTGCACGACAATGCGGCCGGGAACTTCGGCTTCAAGAGTGATCCTTCGGGGATGCGTACGTCGACCAGATCATAAAAGCCGTCGTTGAACAGGATCTGTGGATCGAACACCATGATCATGTAGATGCCGAAGAACATCTTGAACATGTTTTCATTGAGATAGAAATTGATGCTCGAGTCAGATTGTGGGTCTGTGCCTTCAAAATCCAGGATCACGCGCTCGCCCTCGCGCCACATGGTGCATTTGATTTTGAAGGGCCCGGCACCCTTGCCGTCGTCACAAATATAATCTTCAAAGAAGACAGGTTCTTCGCCAATGGCCTGGCCAATCAGGAATTGCATCGCGCGACGATTGCGGTCCAACAGGTCGTTCATGGCAGAATTGACTTGGTCGTCGCCAAACCGCTCGCACATTTCAACGAGCCGGCGCGCCGCGACCCTACAGGCCGCGACAATGGCAATCAGGTCAGCGCGATACCATTCAGGCATCCGGCTCTGATGGGTTGCAATCTTCAAAATATCCTCTTGCAGGACGCCTCTTCGGTACAGCTTGACCGGTGGCAGGCGCATGCCTTCTTCAAAGATGGACGAGGCGTCCGTAGGCAGAGAGCCTGGCACTTTGCCGCCGACATCGGTCATATGGCCAAACATAGCACCCCATGCGACCAGACGGCCATCGTGATGGATTGGCATGATAACGAGCTGGTCCGAGGTGTGGCTGATGGCACCCTCACACGAATAGGGATCATTCAACAAAATGACATCGCCTTCTTCGATCTCGCCGTCATACCCTTTCAAGAAACCTTGCAGGAACGAACCAAATTGACCAACGACCATGCGGCCTTGTGGGTCGGCAATCATGGGGAATGCGTCACCTTGCTCGCGGATGCCCGGGGAAAGGGCGGTTCGGAACAGGGTCGCGTCCATCTCGACACGTGCGTTGCGCAAGGCATTTTCGATAATGTCGAGCGATACAGGGTCAACCGGCGTGCGGCGAAAGGGGCGGGGCTTTGTTTCGAGTATTGTTGCGGGCATGGCAGGCTCCTAAATATAGTGTCAGCTTTAAGCGACCGGTACAGGTGCTAGGCGGGATTGATCAGAATATTACCGAGTGCATCGACTTTTGCGACGCAACCAGGCAATACCAATGCGGTGGAATCCATTTCTGTGATGATGGCAGGTCCAGACAAGACATCACCTGCCCGCAGCTTCGCGCGATCATAGATTGCCCCATCCTGCCAGCCGCCTTCGACCCACATTTTATGGTCGGTCAAGCGGGCGGCGGATGCGTCGCCGGTGCCCTGTTCAATCGGCGCCACAGGCAGTTCCAGCGCCTTTCCGAGTGCGACACAACGCAGATTTACCAATTCGTGCTCGGTTTCCATGTTGAAGGTGAACAGCCTGCGATGCTCTTCATCAAAGGCGCTCGCGAGTTTCTCGACGCCACCCGCAACAAAGTCGTCCAATTCGACAGCCATCGGCACTTCAAAGCCCTGGCCATAATAACGCACATCAATCTCAAATTTGAGGCTAATGTCTGCCTCAGAAATCCCATCGGCAATTAACGTGGCCTTGGCTTGGTCGGCCATTTCCGACAAGGTGGCGTGTACATCACTGTTGGTTGTTTGGGATTTCCGCTTCGAGAAACTGCGCGCAGTCTCGGCGCGGGACCGGGTGGTCGCATCGCCTGCTGCACACAGTACGCCCGGACTGATCGGCACAATCACTGGCCAGGACCCCATCAGTTTGGCAACCGCATTGGAATGGAGGGAACCTGCTCCCCCAAAGCCCATTAGGGCGAACTCGCGCGGGTCGTAGCCTTGCTGAACAGAGATCATGCGAAGGGCACCGAACATATTCTCGTTCACAATATCAATGATCCCGCGCGCAGCCTCCATCAAGTCAACGCCCATGGCATCGGCCACTTTCTGGACTGCAGCTATGGCAGCCGCCTTATCCAGTTTCATCCTGCCGCCCAGCAATTCTTCGGGCAAATAGCCTAGAACCAAATTGGCGTCAGAGACGGTTGCCTCCGTACCACCCCGGCCATAGCATGCAGGTCCGGGCATGGCACCCGCCGATTGGGGACCGACCCGCAGGGCTTTAGTCAGTTCTGGCACGTGGGCAATGGAGCCCCCGCCAGCCCCAACGGTGCGCACATCAAGCGATGACGCGCGAACCGACAAATGGGCGACTTCTGTGGTGCGTTGCAGGCGTGGTTCACCATGTTCAATCAGGGCCACATCGGTGGAGGTGCCTCCAACATCCAGCGTCAAAATATTTTTGAAGCCCGCGTTTTTCGCAACAAAAATCGCGCCTGTGACCCCCCCTGCCGGTCCTGACATCAACAGGTTCACCGGCTTTAACTCGGCCGCCTGAGCGCTCATCAAGCCGCCGTCAGAACGCAGCAGGGATAACTGGCCGTTCATGCCCATCCGGGTTAGCTCGGCCTTGAGGTTGCGCACATATTTTCCCACCACAGGGCGCATGGCTGAATTTGCCACGGTGGTTAGCGTGCGCTCATACTCATACATTTCAGGCAGAATTTCATGGCTCAGCGAGATGGGCATATCCTTGCCAAACAACTCGACGGCAATTTCACCCACCCGCTTTTCATGGCTGCCGTTTAGATAGGAGTTCATCAAGCAGACGGTCAGGGCCTGCACCCCCCTGGTCTTGAGCTTTAGAAGTTCGGCGCGGATATTGGCCTCGTCGAGCGGCCGGACCTCCTGGCCCTGGGCATCCATTCGGCCGAAAACCTCAACCGTATTTTCCAGAAGCGCCATCGGCGTCGGCTTTGGCCAGATGATCCAGGCTGCCAGACCGCCTGGGACAAAGGAGCGGGCAACCTGCATCACCTGGCGATAGCCTTCGGTTACGATCAAGCCAACAACGGCACCTTTACCTTCCAAGACAGCATTGGTGGCCACCGTTGTTCCATGCAGGAACACACTGATATCGCCAGCGCCAATGCCGGCGTCCTCGCAAATTTGCTTGGTGCCAGATACGACGGCAATGGAGGGATCTTCCGGCGTTGACGGTGTTTTGCCGCGCCAGGTTTGCCCATTGGCCTCATTAAACAACAGGAGGTCGGTGAACGTCCCCCCAACATCAACACCAAGACGATAGGACATGAATTGCTCCAGTGATTATTAGAGTGATTACTAAGCTGTTAGAGATAAGGCAGGCGGGAAATTGCCGGCGCGGCTGACCATGGCGGGCAGTGCCCGGCCCATCATATCGGTCAACCAGACACCAGTTTCGATCAGGCGATCCAAATCAAGGCCGGTTGTTACCCCGGACCGGGAAAGGAGATAAACTAGATCTTCAGTGGGTATATTGCCTGTGGCCTTGGGTGCAAACGGGCAACCGCCCAAGCCGCCCAGACTTGAATCGAGGGTCGCAATACCGGCTTCATAGGCGGCCCAGGCGTTAGCAAGGCCTGTATTGCGGGTGTTATGAAAATGCGCCCGCAACGGGATGTCCCCAATTACCGCCCGAACGGCGTGCACAAGGGAGGTAACTTGGGACGGGACAGCCACCCCGATCGTATCGGCCAAAGCAATCTCGCAAGGGGCAGCTTTTGCCAAATCCTTTGCCATTGCCACCACGCGGGCTGGATCAACTTCGCCCTCGAACGGGCAGCCGAAAGCGGCCGAAATCGTCACCTGTCCGCTGCGTCCTTTGGCTTTGGCTTGGGACACAATGGCTTTTGCAATCCGGACACTATCCTCGCAGGTTTGGCCCTGGTTGCGCATCGCGAACGTGTCGCTAGCAACCGCCACAGCGCCCAATTGGTGCACTTTGGTTGCAAGAGCGCGCTCTGCCCCGCGCTCGTTGAGCACCAGACCGATATAGATCACGTCTTTGGTTTCGGGCAGTCCTGCCATCACCGCTTCGGCGTCAGCCATTTGCGGAACACGGTGTGGGTTCACAAAGCTCGCCGTTTCAATACGCCTGTTTCCCGCGCCAATGGCCCGATTGATCAGCGCAATCTTCGTGTGGGTTGGCACAAGTTCCGGCTCGTTTTGTAGCCCGTCACGCGCACCGACTTCGACGATTTCAACTGGCCTCATGCTCGATTGTCTCTCTTCAAAGGCGATTTTCCGATCTCATATCCCGGGGAAGGAAGGCGATCCATGCTGCATCGGACGACTGGCGCGGGTGTGGCGCGTGTGCCCTAAACCGCGTTAAAAAACCAGAGTGCGTCTTCTTCTCCTTGAAAAAGACGCGCTCTGGGTTTCTTGAGTTAGAATTTGAAGCTCAACTCGGCACCAATGGTCCGTGGTGTCCCTTTGGTGACAAAGTTGAAGGTCAGGCCTGCTGGAGGTGGCACATTGAGAACCACCCCGTCGACATTGTACTTCTCGTCGAGAAGATTGCGCGACCACAAGCTGGCCGTCCAGTTTTCACCCGAGATTGCAACCCGCGCATTCATCAGATCCAGAACCGGGCGGACCGTGCCGCGCGTGTTTTCGGTATCAAACCACATTTCACCGGTTTGATTCCATTCCAGGCGCCCAACAAAATCAAGATTGTTGGAAATCTTGCGATCATATTGGACGCCCAACACGATGGAGTGCTCCGGGGTGAAGGGGAATTTCTTGCCAACCGAAGCGGGCACTTCGTTATTCTTCCCGATTTCGGAATTCAGAACCCCTGCGCCACCAAACAGCTTCCAATTATCATTGACAAGGAAGTTGAAATCAAACTCGGCCCCTTGGATCTCGTTTTCCTGGACGATGGAGATCACACGGGCCAGAGAGAACGGGAAGAACTGGAAGAAATGCGCATTCTCGACTTTGGTCGTGAATGCCGCACCATTGAGGCTCAACCGCCGATCCAGCATGACTGATTTGAAGCCGGCTTCAAACGATTTTGATGTCTCCTTAGGGAAAGCATCACGAACTGTTGTGTTGGTCTTGCCATCAATGGTCAAGATCGCGTTGCGGCTCCCCAAAGCATTGAAACCGCCCGACCGGAACCCTTCACCATAGGTTCCATAGAGGCTGATGGCCTCGTTCGCCTTATAACGAAGCGAGATGCGGGGCTGGACTTGATCAAACTCAGCCGTCCGCTTAGCGCCGATGGCCGCCACTGCACCAACCACTGTATTGGTGTTTTCGCGCTCTTCTTTATCATATCGCAAGGCCATGGAGAGCTCCAGCTCTGGCGATATGTCATAAGCGGCCTGGCCGAAAATCGCCCAAGCAGAGTTATCATTGTCGCCGCCCGTACCTTGGCTGCCCGGGGCACCATTTTTGAGAACAGGGGCGCGGCGAACCGTGTTTCCGAACCCGACATCGCCAGTTAACAGGAGGATATCGCGCTGGAACGAGATGACATACGCACCCACAATATAACGGAACCGCGCTTCGCCGTCGGATGTGAAGCGGATTTCAGCACTGGTGTCGCGTTGATTGCGCTCTTGATATTGTGACCCATCACGATCGGTTGGTCCATAGCCTTCATATAGGGTGGGATCTCCGAAGAAGGCACCTGGAGCTGGATTCACAGCACTTGGTGGTCCCAGCAAACCAAAGAGCGCCAAGTCTGCTGCACCCTCTCCGCCCATATTTTCATCAAGTGCATTGTGCGCAACAAACGCAGAGACAACGCCATTGGCCACATCCCAGGTCATTTTTGCAGAGACGTTCCAACGATCCTGATTGTTGAACGAAGCCAAGTTGCCGACATAAGGAAGCGACGTGTCGCCGGTATCAACGCCCGTGGCAAACCCTGGGGTAAATGACAACTGGTTGTTGAAGGCAAAAGCATAGCCTTCAATTTGGCCCCAGCCTGCCTGGAAGTCGAGCTCCACCGCATCGCTGAGATCCACAATCAGGCGACCACGCAACAGCTTTTCAGAGAAAGGATCTTCTTTCGCCTTGCGCGTGATATTGTCAAAATAACCTTTACGGTCGCTGACATGGGCCGTGATCCGGCCATAGACATTTTCTGCCAAAGGCCCCGAAATAAAGCCACCAACCTTATACTCTTCCCCTTCAATTTCGTAACTTGCGCTGACTTGGCCCTCGAACTGGTCCCGCGGCTTCTTCGTGTTGACCAGAATTGCACCACCGACAGCATTACGGCCATAAATAGAGCCGATTGGCCCCTTGATGACTTCGATACCGGCGATGTCTGAAAGCTCCTGGTTGAAAGCGTTGGGATTGGGTACAAGAACGCCATCAAGGACATAGGCGAATGGGGGCTCTGTATCGCGTGGTTGAATGATCCCGCGGATGTGGACCTGCGTCTCACCGACATTGGTTGTTTGAATGAAGGAGACGTTTGGCGTCAGCGCGATAAAGTCCGAAGGCCGGTTAATGCCTGCATCTTCGATCTGTATGGCCGAGAAGCTTTGCACCGCAAGGGGTACATCTTTCGCGCTTTCCTGGCGTTGCCGGGCACCGGTAACGACGATGACTTCGCTTTCCTTCGGTGCCGCTACCGACGGACCAGGGGCTGCTTGAGCATTTGCATTGGATACAATGGCACCTGATAGCATGCCCGTTAGCAGAAACGTCGAGAGCGACAAACTCTGCTTGAAACTAACCTTTTTGATCATCAAAACCCCCGTTTTCAGACTGAATCCCGTTCATGACGGCCCTGCCACATCTGACTTATACATGCTAGCGAGATAGACGCGGGATACAACAGAACAAGTCGTTAATTGTCAATCTGCCCTTCAGGTGGACAAAAATTATCTAGCTCAGGGCAACGGGCACCATTTTAAAAGTCGGGCGCAGGGTCGAAGGCTGGCTCCATAGGGGGCGCGGCGATACAAATTTGGTAATTAGACCCGCCGGGTCGCTGCCTCCAGGGCGATCGCATGCCAGGCAGCCAGGACATGGCTGCGCATAACAGATGCGGCCCACGCGCTATCGCGCGCCCGGAAAGCTGATACCAATTCAATATGATGTCCGGCGCTGCGGATCAGGGCTTCTTTGTCATAGCGCATGATTGTGCGCACCGAGAGTGGGATATGGATGACTTGTTCCAGCATCGAACTTAGCCTTGTGCTTCCAGCTGCAGTTACAATGATGTTGTGAAACTGACCATTGAGTTCGGCAAAGGTCGCCCGGCCGTCGTTTGGTCGTTGGCCATCTGGTGCCGGTCCCACAGCCTGCATCATCTGGTCGGCCAGCAAGGCCAAGTGGTCTAGGTCTGCTGGACTGATTCTGGTTGCGGCGCGCTCAGCTGCGCGCGTCTCCAGAATGGCGCGCAAAGAAAACACTTCTTCCAATTCTTCTTGGCTCCAGGTCGGAACCACAGCACCCAAATGGGGACGCCGCACCAAAAGGCCTTCAGAACTCAGGCGTCGAATGGCTTCGCGGACGGGCGTACGACTGACGCCCGCAGAAGCTGCAACTTCCGCCTCTGGCACATGTTCACCGGCTGGCACGCCGCCATTGAGGATTTGGCTTTTGAGATAGTCATAGGCCTTTTGGGCTGCAACAGACATTTTAGTTCCTTTGACCGCCGACCTTGGTGGCTTTTTTCGATCTGGTATACATCATCTGGTGTGTCTCTTTGCCGTTTGCGCGCTCAAACCGTGGCAACAAAACGATGGCCCAACCACAAAGCCTTCTGCGCCCAAATAGACTGACTGAGGTTTAAAAGCTAGCATCGGGCTTGCCCAGGCTACCCAAACCAAAACGGCGACGCAGAAATCTGCGCCGCCGCTTTGCAATCCCCCGATTGCCCCCTGATCTGCGCCGGGACTAGCCCGGCCGCAGGATCAATAACGATAAGTATTTGGCTTGAACGGGCCGGACTCTGGAACGCTGATGTAGTCCGACTGGGCCTTCGTCAGTTTTGTCAGCTTGGCACCAACTTTTTCGAGGTGCAACATGGCGACCTTTTCGTCTAGGTGCTTTGGCAACACATAGACTTGGTTCTCATATTTTTCGCGATTGGTGTGCAACTCGATTTGAGCCAAGGTTTGGTTGGTGAAGGAAGCCGACATCACGAAGCTTGGGTGACCGGTACCATTGCCCAGATTAACCAATCGGCCTTCCGACAACACGATGATGCGCTTGCCGTCCGGGAATTCGACTTCATCGACCTGTGGCTTTACGTTGTGCCACTTGTAGTTACGAAGGGCTGCAACTTGGATTTCGCTGTCGAAGTGGCCGATGTTGCAGACAATGGCGCGATCTTTCATCGCGCGCATGTGGTCGAGCGTCAGAACGTCGAGGTTACCGGTTGCGGTCACGAAAATGTCTGCACGAGGTGCCGCATCTTCCATGGTGACGACTTCATAGCCTTCCATCGCGGCCTGCAGCGCGCAGATTGGGTCGATTTCGGAAATCATAACGCGGCAACCAGCGTTGCGAAGCGAAGCGGCAGAGCCTTTGCCCACGTCACCAAAGCCTGCAACCATGGCAACTTTACCCGCCATCATCACGTCGGTGCCACGGCGGATACCGTCGACCAAAGATTCCTTACAGCCATAAAGGTTGTCGAACTTCGACTTGGTCACGCTGTCGTTCACATTGATGCCTGGGAATGGCAAATCGCCACGCTCAGCCATTTGATAGAGACGGTGCACGCCCGTGGTGGTTTCTTCCGATACGCCCTTGATGGCATCGCGGATCGCCGAATAAAAGCCTGGCTTTTCGACCAGATAGCGCTTCATCACAGTATAGAGCGCTTCTTCTTCTTCGTTTTGTGGGTTGTTCAAGATACTGGGGTCTTTTTCAGCCTTGGGGCCCAGGACGCACAACAAGGTTGCATCGCCACCATCGTCCAAGATCAGGTTTGGATAGCCGCCATCGGACCATTCAAAGATTTTGTGGACATAGTCCCAATATTGTAGAAGCGTTTCGCCCTTGATGGCGAAAACAGGCACGCCAGCAGCAGCAATCGCGGCGGCAGCTTGGTCTTGGGTCGAATAGATGTTGCAAGAAGACCAGCGAACGTCAGCACCCAAAGCGGTCAATGTCTCAATCAAGACACCGGTTTGGATGGTCATGTGCAAGCAGCCAGCGATGCGGGCGCCTTTCAAAACCTTACCCGGGCCAAATTCCGCGCGCGTTGCCATCAGGCCGGGCATTTCGGTTTCAGCAATTGCCAATTCCTTGCGGCCCCAGTCAGCCAAGCCGATGTCGGCCACGATATAGTCAGTCATGAAGTGTCCTCGAAGAGTCGATGCCTGCGCCAGCGACCTTCGCGCACAGGGCCTAAGAAGGCGGCTTCTAACCGAGGCTTCGACAAAAGGCAAGGAAAGATATAAACATGTCTTTATATGGTTGCAGGTGGACGTGGGTTTGGATGCTGCTTTGCCCGCTTAGACTCAGTCCAATCCCTTGTTTTTTGCGCGCTCTTAGATTAGATCGCGCCTCCCATCTGATCGTCCGGCGACACGGCATGCCGTGGCGGTTATTTTAGCTGACTTGAATTCTTCATGAAAACAAGTCCGTGCATCATAGCACAGGAGAGCGAAATGCCGAAACTGAAGACTAAAAGTGGCGTCAAGAAGCGCTTCAAGATCACGGCGACCGGCAAAGTTATGCATGGTGTTGTGGGCAAGCGTCACCGTTTGATGTCGCACAAATCCAAATATATCCGTCAAAACCGTGGAACGTCGGTGCTCGCTACAGGCGATGCAATTCGCGTGAAACTTTGGACGCCCTACGGGCTGTAAGGATATAGATAATGGCACGTATTAAAGCAGGGCAACAAACCCGCGCCCGTCGGAAGAACATCCTGGCAGCCGCCAAAGGCTTCCAAGGCCGCCGGAAGAACACCATCCGCACCGCGACCGCCGCCGTTTGGCGCGCTGGTCAGTATGCCTACCGCGACCGCAAGGCCAAGAAGCGCAACTTCCGCGCTTTGTGGATCCAGCGCATCAACGCAGCAGCCCGTCAGCATGACATGACCTATTCGGTCTTCATCAACGGTTTGTTGAAAGCAGGCGTCCAAGTGGACCGCAAAGTGTTGAGCGATATCGCGATCCGCGAACCCGCCGCCTTCGCAGCCGTGGTTGAAAAGGCAAAGGCTGCACTCGCGGCTTAAGTTTTTAGCGTAAGCGCGTTTTGATCCATCGGATCAAAGTTGCGCGCCATTCAAAATGCGAGCAATGCGAGCGCGATTGACATGACTTAAAAACGGCCTTGAGGTATCTCAGGGCCGTTTTTGTTTGGTTAAACCAATCACGCCTGCATCGGGGGACATGTGCATGCCGACCATCCAAGCCAATGGCATTGAGCTATATTATGAAGAACGGGGCGAGGCCTCAGGCGTGCCGATGTTGTTGGTTATGGGGCTGGGTCGGCAATTGATCGCGTGGCCGGAAGATTTCATGGCAGAGCTGGTGGCTGCAGGGCATCGCGTGATCTTATTTGATAATCGCGATGTGGGCCTATCCACGCATTTACATGATGCGCAAGTAGCAACCCTTCTGCGCGCAATTGCTGGGCTTTTGTTCGGGATCGGCTTTAAGACTGCCTATCACGTCAAGGATATGGCCCAAGATGGTGTGGCGCTGTTGGATCATCTAGGGATCGACGCCGCCCATGTCGTCGGGGTCTCCATGGGTGGGATGATTGCGCAAAACATGGCGATCCATCATCCAAGTCGGGTTCGCAGCTTGATCTCCGTGATGTCGACCAGCGGGGCGCGCGGCTTGCCAAGTGCTCCAGCGAAACTACGTCAACGCCTGACGGCACGCCGGAGCAAGGCACCAAACCGCGATGAGGCGATTGAGATTGGTCGGCGGACGCTGGAATTGATCTCTTACCCTGATCCCGCGCGAGCGCCCGACGCCTTCGTCAATCATTCGACCGCTGCCTATGATCGCGCTTATGATCCCAAGGGCACGCTGCGCCAGCTGATTGCCATTCTGGCCGATGGGGCGCGTGCCGGAAAGCTGGCGTCAATCCAAGCGCCCACTTTGGTCATCCATGGCAAGCAGGATGAATTGGTGCCACTGGCATGCGGGGTCGACACTGCGCGGCGTATTCCAAGTGCAAAGCTAGAGGTCATCGACCAAATGGCCCATGACCTGCCGCCGTCAAAGACCAAGCACATGGCTGATCTAATCATCACCCATGCACAAAGTGTGGAACTAGGTCTGGCTCAAAAGGCTTAATTGCCGCTGGGACCCTCAGCGAGGCCGCGCATTTCCAGAAGCGCTTTTGGATCTGGATCGCGGCCGCGATATTGGCGATAGGCTTCCGCCGGATCACGCGCATTGCCAGCGCCATAGACATAGGTGCGCAGGCGTTTGGCGACATCTTTGTTGAAGATATCACCTGTCTCGGTAAAGGCGCGGAAGCCATCGGCGTCGAGGACTTCCGACCACATGTAAGAGTAATAGCCAGCCGAATAGCCGCCCGAGAAGATATGGCTGAAGTGAGTCGGCCGGTGGCGCATCACAATCTCACGCGGCATCCCGATCCGGGCTAAGCTTTCCTTTTCAAAGGCCCCCATATCAAAGCCCTTTGGCAGATTGGGTTGGCTGTGCACGTCCATATCGACCAAGGCAGAAGATAAAAATTCAACCGTAGCAAAGCCTTGGTCGTGGTTGCGCGCAGCCATTACTTTGTCCAGAAGCTCTTTCGGCATGGCAGCACCTGTATCGCTGTGGCGGGCAAAGCGCTCCAACACCTGGCGCTGACCCAGCCAGTGCTCATAAATTTGGGCAGGGAATTCCACGAAGTCGCGCGACACGGCGGTGCCTGCGAGGCTTGGAAAGGTGACGTTGGACAATAGGCCATGCAGGCCGTGGCCGAACTCGTGGAACAAGGTTTCAGCATCATCATAGGACAATAGGGTCGGCTTGCCCGTAGGTGCCTTGGTGTAATTCAACACGTTCACGACCATGGGCTTCAGATTGCCATTAACCCGGTCTTGGCCCTGATAGCTGGACATCCACGCCCCGCCCTGCTTGCTCTCGCGTGAGAAGAAATCGCCATAGAACAGGCCGATATGGCGGCCGTCACCCTCCATCACTTCCCAGACCCGCATGTCGGGATGATAGACGGGCACGGTGCCGGTAATCTCTTTAAACTTCAAGCCAAACAATTGATTGGCGACCCAGAATTGCGCATCCAACATGGCGTCGAGCGAGAAATAGGGCTTCACCTCGTCTTCGTTCAGATTATACTTTGCCCGACGCTTTTGTTCGGCATAAAAGCGCCAATCCCAAGGCTCGAGCTGATCGTCCGTAAAGCCTTGTGATTTGGCCAACGCCAGATATTCGGCAGCATCGCGCGTGACAGCCGCCTTCGCAGGCTCCCACACCCCGTTCAGCAAGGCACTGACATTGGCCGGGGTCTTGGCCATGGTGTCGGCTAGGGTAAAGGCGGCGTGATGCTCGTAGCCCAAAATCGCGGCGCGTTCTTGGCGAAGGGTGACAATCTCGCTGGCAGTGGCCTTGGTATCTTCGGCGTCATTATTGTCGCCGCGCAACATCCAGCCGCGCCAAGCTTTCTCCCGCATGGCCCGATTGGTCGCGAGCTCTAAGAAGGGTTCAACCGAGGAGCGGCTCAAAGTCACCACATATTTGCCGGGCATGCCACGCGCGTGACCGGCCTCCAAAGCCGCATCGAGGAAGAATTGCGGCAGACCAGCGCGGTCGGCCTCTGTTTCCAGAACCAGCGCGAACTGGTTGGTGTCCGCCAAGACTTTTTGGCTGAAGTTCGTGCTGAGGCTTGACAGACGTTGATTGATTTCCGAAACGCGGGCTTTTTGTTCGGGGTTCAGCTTGGCACCAGAGCGCACAAAGCCTTGATAGACACGTTCAACCAAGCGGCGCTGTTCAGGGGTGCGCAGAGATGCGCGCTTGTCATACACCGCTTGAACCCGGGCAAATAGCTTCGGATTGAGGCGGATTGAATCTGAATGGGCGGCTATTACGGGGCCCATCTCTCGTTGAATGGCGCGGATTGGCGCGCTGGAATTCGCCGACGTCATATTGAAGAAGACCGCCGACACATCATCGAGGAACAGGCCAGTCTTTTCCATCGCGAGAATGGTATTGTCGAATGTGGGGGTCGTTTTCGCGTTAGCAATGGCCTCAATCTCAGCCCTTTGTTGACGCATTCCTTCATAGAAGGCCGGCCGGAAATGTTCTGGGCGAATCCGGTCAAAAGCCGGCGCGCCAAACTTCGTGGCTTTGGCCTCGAAAAACGGATTGCTGAACGCTTGCGCGGCAGTGGGGATTTGGGCTGGGTTAGCAACGACAGCCAAAGGCATAGCGAAAGCACTGAAAGCAAAAAGGGCAGCACGGAACATTGGATTCTCCCCGAAGCGGGGCCATGGCCCGCCTGAAATTTTGAGACGTTTCCTTAGGGGGCAGGGGAGGCTGTGTCAGCGCTAGGCAGGCTCACTTTTTTGTGAGGATTGGGCAAAGCGCTATCGTCAATCATCTGCGCCACCCCCCTCCCATTTGGGCGTTCAATCCGCTAGGACCGTTTCATGACTGATATTGACACTCTCTCCCGCGATCTCTTTGCCCAATTGAATGCCGCTCAAGATGAAGCGGCCGTTGAACTGGTGCGCGTCAATGCCCTTGGAAAGAAGGGCAGCGTGTCGGAACTTCTTAAAGGTATGGGCGGGATGAGCCCTGAGGAGCGTCAGACTTTTGGCCCTTTGGTCAATGGCTTGAAGCAAAGTCTCAGCGACGCGATCGCTGAAAAGAAAGAGGCGCTAGCCCAAACCGCCCTTGACGCGCGCCTCTTGGCAGAGCGGATAGATGTCACCTTGCCCGCGCGACCAGAACGGCGCGGCAAGGTTCATCCGATTATGCAGGTTTTTGAAGAAGTTCAAACCATCTTTGCCGATATGGGCTTTGCGATCGCTGAAGGGCCGGATGTCGAAGATGACTTCCACAATTTCACCGCACTGAATTTCCCGCCCAAGCATCCAGCGCGCGATATGCATGACACCTTCTTTTTTGAAGAAAAAGAAGATGGCTCTCGCATGTTGTTGCGCACCCATACCAGCCCTGTGCAAGTGCGCACCATGCTGACCCAGAAGCCGCCGATCCGGATCGTAGCGCCAGGCCGCACCTATCGTTGCGACTCCGACCAGACCCACACGCCGATGTTCCACCAGATTGAAGGTCTCGTCATCGAAGACGGGGTGCATATGGGCCATCTCAAGGGCGTGCTGATGGATTTCATGCGCGCCTTCTTTGAGATCGACGACGTAGATGTGCGCTTCCGTCCACACCATTTCCCGTTCACTGAACCGTCGGCGGAAATGGATGTCCGCTGTGACCGTTCCGGTGGTGCGCTGAAAATCGGTACAGGTACAGATTGGCTCGAGATTTTGGGCTGCGGCATGGTTCACCCAAATGTGCTTCGCGCCTGCGGCATTGATCCAGATCAGTATCAAGGCTTTGCCTTCGGCATGGGGATCGACCGACTGGCGATGTTGAAATATGGCATCCCGGACCTGCGCGACATGTTCGCTGCTGATGTTCGTTGGCTGAAGCATTACGGATTTGAGCCCAGTGTCCAACCGAATCTGGCTACTGGATTGAGCTAAGCTTGGTGGTGTAATTACCACTTAAGATTTTTGACTGGGGTGCCAAACGCAAGTGCCCAATGAAGGACCAAGGATGTTGAAGCCGTTCTCGACCCGTGCGCCCACAACGCCTTCTGAGGCCGCGGAGACCATTCGTCCCTTGGTTGCCGTCAAAAAGCTCTCTCATTTTGGTGATTTGCCACTGCCGACTTATGAAACCGGCCAATCAGCGGGCATGGATTTGCGCGCCGCTTTGGCTGAAGGCAGCCATATCGACTTATTGCCTGGTCGGCGGGCCCTAATCCCAACCGGTCTGTGCATTGCTTTGCCGGCTGGCTATGAAGCACAAGTTCGCCCCCGCTCTGGCCTGGCACTGAAGAATGGCATTGCTTGCCTCAACAGCCCCGGCACGATTGATGCGGATTATCGTGGTGAGGTCGGCGTGATCCTGATCAATCATGGTTGGGAGGGTTTCCGCATTCATCGTGGCGATCGCATAGCGCAAATGGTCGTTGCCCCCATCACGCAAATTGGCTGGATGGAGTTTGAAGAACTCGACGAAACGGCACGGGGAACAGGCGGCTTTGGCTCCACAGGCAAAGATTAAAGCACTGCCGCAACCCGTTCAGGCAGAAGTATCGAGCACCAAAATTGTCGATCTTCAGGCCCATGGCCATGTAACTCCAGAAGAGGCCACCCGATTAGAAGCGGTGGCGGAGCGCTATGCGGTGGCCGTGACGCCGACGATGCTAGACCTCATCGACAGGGCCGACCCGCACGACCCGATCCGGGCCCAGTTTGTACCTTCCGTGCTGGAGCTGCAGCAAAGTCCAGAGGAAAGCGCCGACCCGATTGATGATGCTGCTTTTTCGCCCGTGCCGGGCCTTGTCCACCGCTATGAAGACCGCGTTCTTTTGAAAGTTCTGTCGGTTTGTCCTGTCTATTGCCGCTTCTGCTTCCGCCGCGAGATGGTGGGGCCGGGTGGCGAGGCTTTGGTGGGCGCAAATCTGAATCAGGCTCTGGAATACATCCGCGCGCGTCCACAGATTTTTGAGGTCATATTGACGGGCGGCGACCCCTTTATGTTGTCTGCCCGTCGCGCGCGCGAATTGGTGCAAGCCTTGGCCGCCATTGACCATGTGAAAGTCGTGCGATGGCATACGCGTGTGCCAGTTGTAGCACCTGAGCGTGTTACCGATGACTTTGTAAGCGCGCTACGGGCAGAGGGTGTCGCAAGTTGGGTTGCCATTCATGCCAATCATCCGCGCGAATTCACCCCAGAAGCCAAAGCCGCCATCATTCGGATGCGTGAGGCGGGGATTAGTCTGGTTAGTCAGTCTGTCTTGCTGCGGGGCGTGAATGATCGCTTGGATGCGCTGCAGGACCTCATGCGCGGCTTTGTGGCCCTTGGGGTAAAGCCCTATTATCTGCACCATCCTGACCTTGCCCCCGGCACCGGTCATTTTCGGTTGCCGATTACAGAAGGCCAAGACCTCATGGCGGGGTTACGCCGCACGCTGACGGGCCTCGCCCAGCCCACCTATGTTTTGGATGTGCCCGGTGGGGCATTCAAATCCCCACTCGACCCAACTTATGTGCGGGAAACTGAAGGCGGGCTGCAGCTTTTGGATGGCACAGGTGTGTGGCACGACTACAAGGGCTAAGGGGCTTTGGCCGGCCTGCCCATTACCCGTTAAGCTTGCGATCTTGGCTTCGGCTTCTGCCAAGCGAACGCGGCTTTCTTCTGCGAGTCCGATATGCTTTGACCGATCCCCAAGCGCTGCGCGATAGGTATCGAGGATGCCCAATTTCGATGCGAGATGGGCGCTAATGATCTGAAAATCAACGGCTTTGGTTTCATAATCATTGGCACCTGCCTGCAGACACTCCACGATAATGGTTTGGTCCGTACAGGCAGATACTATGATAATGGGTAAAGCGGCGGCAGAGCGTTTAGTGCGGATCTGTTTGACCACATCCAGCCTACTTAGACCCGGCATCATGACGTCCAGCAATAAAATGTCGATTGGCGAAATGCTCAGAATATCCAGCGCTTCTGTTGCGTCACTGGCCTCAAAAACGGTGGCTTAAGTGTTGCGCAGGCGCCGGGCCAGCACATCGATGTTATCCTGCATATCGTCGACAATTAGGATGTTGGTATTGGCAAATTGATCTTGGAGATCACGGTCATGACGCCGTTCTCCCTTGAAATTGGCGGTTCATTTCTTCCATCAAGTTCGGCCAATCCACTGGCTTGGTGGCAAAGGCATCACAGCCTGCTTCAAAGCACGCTTCTCGCGACTCGTTCATCGCATGGGCGGTCAAGGCAATTACCTTGATGGTTGCGCCCAGCTTCTCGCGGATCAGGCGCGTGGCATCGAGACCCGACATAATCGGCATTGATACATCCATCAGCACAAGGTCTGGCTTCCATGCCAAGACTTGGGTTAGGGCGTCTTGACCGTCGCTGGCCCCGCGCACTTCAAACCCAGCCCGTGTAAGACGACGCATCAGCATTTCGCGATTGTCGTCATGATCCTCAGCCAGCAGAATTCTTTGCATAACAGCCCCCGTTACTTGCCGTTTCGCAATTTCATGATTTGCGCGCATTTGAATAGGCAAAACTGTATCCGAGTGGTCATGAATTCGCTCTCCAATGGCGATAGCGGGGCAACTCAATGGTGTCTGCATCGGGGGCTTCGCCCTTAGGGCGGATGAACCGTGCAATCGCAGCGCCCAATACTGAGCCTAAAACTGGCTTCATGAAGTGTTCTTGTGCGCCAAGCGCGATTGACTTACGTTGATCATCATCGGCCGCAATGACTAAAATTGGTGTATCACGCAGCGCTGCATTGGCTCGCAGAGCGGCCAGACAGGCGTAACCGTCCATATCTGGCAGATCGAAATTTAAGACTACCAGATCAACCGCGCGATCGGCCAGATAGGCGAGGGCCGAACTGCCTGTGGACGCCATCGCGCTATTCAGGCCCAGGCTTTGAGCCGCCCGCAGCGCCAACGTATTGCTGACCTCATCATCATCGATAACGAGGATCAACGGCGCAGCCTCCTCTGACGCAATCTGTACGTCCACATCCTTGGCCAATAGGCCTCTTGCGGGCAGTGACAATGTAAAGGTTGATCCAAGCCCTGCGTCGCTCTCGACACGAACGGTCCCGCCAAGGAGTTGCATCATTTCACGGGTAAGGGCGAGGCCGAGGCCAGTTCCACCAAAAATGCGCGTCACCGAGCCATCACCTTGCTGGAACGGCTCAAACAATCGGGATTGAGCTTCTTTGCTCATCCCAATGCCTGTGTCGGCCACTTTGATTTCATACTGTGCACGCCCTGTTGCTGTGCCCAGCTTTTCAAAGGTGATAGCGACTTGCCCGTCTTGGGTGAATTTGATCGCATTGGAGATAAGGTTCATCAAACATTGGCGCAGGCGGAAACCATCGGTTAGAACGACGATCGCGTCCTCTGGAGTTGCCAAGATCATTTGGTTGCCGCGATTTTTTGCCAAAGGGTCCAAACTCTGCAGGACTTCATCGACGAGTTCGACCAAGTTCACAGGCTCACGGGTGATTTCCATCTTACCCGCCTCGATTTTTGCAAGATCGAGGATTTCATTGATCAATTTCAAGAGGTGACGGGCTGAATCCTGAACCTTCCGCGCATCACGAGCTGCGTCTTGTCTGCCGTCATGTTCGGCATCTTCAATCAGCATTTCAGTATAGCCCAAAATGGCGTGAAGCGGGGTGCGCAGTTCATGGCTGACATTTGCCATCAATTGCGATTTCGCTTGGCTGGCGATCTCTGCTTTCAGGCGTGCTTCGCTCAATTGTTGCACGGCGGTCGCCAGCAAATTGTCGCGTTGGTCGATATCGCCCAGAACGCGCTCAAAGCCTGCCAACAATTGCCCAGCACTTTGATTGTTGGGATCTTGATCCCCCGACATATCGAGCGGCTCTTTCAAAATCTCAAGTTTCTCATGCAAAGCGGGCCGGCTGGGCTTCAAACTCAGCACCGCTGGGCCACAGATTTCTTCCAGAAGTTTGCGCTTCTCGTCTAAGGCCTCTTGCGCGCGAGCAATCATAACGGTCAAACGATGTTGTCTGGCCTTTTCATCTGCGCGCGCGAGGAAAACTTCGGTGACGTCTTGAGCGTAACCAATCGCCCCGCCAATCTTCCCGTCTGGCGTGTACCAAGGGTGGACTTCCCAATCGAGATAGACTTCCACCCCGTCTACCCGCACCCGGTGGTCGCCAGTCTTTTGAGTGCTGACCCCGGTCAATGCCAGCGTGATGGCATCATGCCAATCCTGCTTGGCCGACGGCATGGCCTCGGCCATGGTTTTGCCTAGAAGATCCTGTTCGCTTAGCTGAATCGCGCCCAGCCAAGCTTCATTGACCGCCATAAACCGGGCCTTTTTGTCAAACAGCGCTGCCCGCATGCTGGTATGTTTGAAGATCAATTTCGAGATCATCGCATCGCGCGCAGCGGCACGACCTTGGACTAAAGCTTCTCTGCGAGCGCGTTCCAGCTTGCGTTCAACAATATCGCGGGTGCGCCACGCCATGATGACATAGGCTAACCCGCAGATAGCCGCGAGGCAGGCGACATAATGGCTAAACTCCGAGTGCGCCTTGTGGCCAGCATACGGGTGCCACAAGCTTAAAAGCGGTAGCGCTAGGAACGGCGCCAAAGTCAGGCTACCAGAAAGACGCGATACCGACAAAATACCCGTGGCCCTAGTCGCAGAGGCGGCCAACATCGCCGTTGCGGCAATCGCCAAGGCTAACTCACCTGTCGAGATCATCGCAATTGGGGCGATCATGAAGGCACAAACGGTTAGAGAGCACATCGTACCTAACTGAATTGCAGCGGTTTTGGTGCGTAAATGATCGCGCCCACTTCGAAGCAACCAGCCGGCAAACCAAGAATCGGCCGTGAACAGCGTCAAAAACCCGGCCGCCCAAAGCAAGGGCCAAATATGATTGGACGATAGGGCAAATGCACTGCCCGCGATCACAATCATCAAAGCGATGAAGGGGGCTTCCTGTCGTACGTTGGCAAAGTGTTTGTGCAGCGCATATGGACGTATCAAGGCGGTCTACTCGTAATAATTCCGTGCCGCTTCTAATTCATTTGAATTAACATTGGGTCTCTGAAACCGGTTGTATTAATTCAAGGTTGGAGGATTATTCCGCGGTTGGCCGAGATTTATTGCGCCAACACCCCCCATAAGTCATCCAAGTTCCAACAAGAGCGCGTCATGATCTGAAAAGCTCTGTGTGACAACGCGAAGTTTGATTTTGGATACCAAGGACTGGCTACACAGACAAAGATCGAGTGTATGTTGCCAGCGATGAAACCGGAACGTCGCGACCGTTGGCTGATTGAGAAGGTGTAAGCCGTCTCCGGCCATCAGGGGCGCTAACTCGTCCAAGCCAGTCAGCGTGTTGAAGTCGCCTAAGACAATGACCCGTCCGGGCGTACGCTGCCCCAAAGCCCGCATTTCGAGGAATTGTTTTGCTCGCACTTTTCGGTGCAGAGAGAAATGCGCGAAAAAGAGAGTTAAGTCTCGCGCCAGCGTAATCTGGTAAATGAGGCGCTTGGTGCCGTTCTCAAAATAAAGGTGCGCAAATGCATGGGGGCTTTTTGCGAGGAAGCCATTACTTTTCCCATGATGGAACGGCATTTTTGAGAGCCGATTTTCAGGACCATATTTGTCGGCAATATCAAAAACGGGATAGGTCGGCGAACAAAGGGCTTCTATTTGATTGTAGAAACTAGAGTGGGCGGACCCTCTGTCGAGCTCAATCAGGCAACAGATATCTGGGTCATATTGTTCAATAATCGCCTTAAATTGCGAGAGGACACGTCGCTGCATGGCTATGGTTTGGAATGCGTGACGAAATATTTTTCTGGCATGATGACCAAGACTACCGTCTATCCCCGTCGCATAACCAAGGTTTGAGAATAAGATTTTCATCGCTCAAACATACTGGCAAACAAGGGCACCAAGCTTGCCCATCCAGGTATCCCAGGTGCTTTGAATCGGAGAGGTGGCGGGGGTCTGTGCGCAATTGTCTAAATCAATTTTGGATTGCGCAACAAATTCAAGAATGTGGGCTTGGTTTGCCAGGACGACATTCACTTCGCGATTATAGACAAGGCTCAAAAAGTCAAAATTGCAACTGCCCAACGTGGCCCACGAAGAGTCGATAATTGCATATTTAGCATGAAGAACCTCTGGCTGATAAAACACGACCTCAAATCCAAGTGAGCGCCACTGTTTGATCAAGGCTCGTGTCACGCCATCGGCAAGGGGAACATCTGTTTGGCTGGCGAGCATTAAGGTTACCGAAACCCCGCGCCGATGGGCCGCCGATAGGGCAGTGCGAAGTGCTTGTGGCGGGAAAAAGTATGGCGTCGCGATAAGAATTGCCCGTTGCGCGCTTGCAATTTGTGACAGGAGCGCTTCGCGAATGCCGTGGGTTTTATACTCCGGTATCTGGGCAATGAATTGGTTCGGCTCGTGATCACTGGGATATGTGCAAGCTTTGGGTGGATAGCCAAGGTTAAACGCCTCGCGGCACCAAACACGATCAAAATCAGCCAAGGCTTGGCCGGCGACGGTGCCTTCCAGCACAACCAAAGTGTCGCGCCAACCAGACATATGTTGGGCAACTCCCATACTGCCGATGAAACAGGTCGTGCCATCGATATGTAGGGCCTTGGCGTGATCGCGGGGAAAGCTGAGTGGCGGCAGAAGTCTTTGGACCAAATTCATCGGTCGAAAGAAGACGAGTTTGACCCCAGACGTTTTAAGATCGCTCATAACTGCCTGCTGTTGCAAGCGCCGACTTCCAAATGCATCCAATAACAGCCGAACGCGCACCCCCGCGCGCGATCTGGCCATCAGAATATCCAGTAGACGACTTCCGATCGCGTCATCTCGAAGGATGTATTCTTCAAGCGAAATAGATCTCTCGGCATGCTCACAGGCCTCGCATATGGCCAGCCAAGCGTCTGTGCTGGAGTAATAAAGACGCATGGGTTCCCGCTATTCCAGACCGATCATAAGCAGGTGGTCACTCATGGGAATTCGATCTCCACGCGCGAGGGGACATCGCCTGCTTCTAAACGCGTCAGCACCTCCTTGACCACCAAGACTGGATCAGCTGCCTTCGCATTGACGATGATTTCGGCCTCCAAGCACTTGGCGTGGGCCAGTTTCGCGTCATCAATATTGACCGCGCACACTTTAAGACCCATGGCTTTTGCATATTGGATGTCCAGGTGGCCAAGTCCGCCACATCCCGAGATGACAGTCCATTGGCCCGGTCGAGCTTTGGTTTCCTTGATGCCCTTACAGGTGGTCACGCCCGCGCAAATCAGCGGAGCGGCCTCTGTCGGGTGCAGGTCCGCGGGGATGTGCGCGACATAATCTGGGTTGGCAATGATGTAGCTCGCGAACCCACTCTTGTGGGTAAAACCACTAAATTGGGCTTCTGGGCACGCGGCTTCCCAAGCCGACAAACAATATTCGCAATGCCCACAGGCAGAGTATAGCCAAGGTACGCCGACCCGCTCGCCCATTTTGATGCTGGTTACGCTATCGCCCATCGCCACCACGATCCCAATCGCCTCGTGACCTGGCATGAAAGGAAGGGCGGGTTTGATAGGCCAGTTGCCTTTGGCCGCATGCACATCGGTATGGCAAACCCCGCAAGCTTCACTCTTGATCAGGATTTGGTCCGGCCCGGGCGTCGGCACATCAAAGTCTTTAAAGACCAGCTTTTCACCAAAAGCCTCAACGACGGCAGCCGGCATTCGGACTGGAGGGGTAGCGCTCATGATGGACGACATGAAATTGATCCTGATCTGCGAAGCTGCTGAGCCGGGCGAAATGAACTTGCCCATGACCTTTGGCTTGCGATGATCAGGCGCGCTTTGATCCCCGTCATGTGATTGTGTACGTTTATCCGGGCTGCGCCGGCGGGCGCATTCCAGTGCTGGAATGCACTGGGGGAAATCAAAACCCAAACGCATTTGTATTCGCGTTGGGCCAAAGCACTTGGAACAGCTTATGATCCCCCATCTTGCGCGCTCAAACTCCACACAGGCCTTTGCGGAGGCCTAGCCTGCCGCAAAGGATGTCTAAGTGAAAAACTATAACCAAAATCGCAGCAATCGAGATGGTGCATTCCTAAGGAACGCACCCTATTTGATGGGATCATTTATCACGGATAAGCCCATCCCTAGCTCAAGCAGTCATCACACCCAAGCCCTTCCAACGCCCCAGCAAATCTCTATGTTAGCGCCATGAGCCAAGACCTTTATTCTTCGCGCGTTCTCGAACTGGCGGCCGACATTCCCCATGTCGGATTGCTGGAAAGCCCTGATGGGCGGTCGCATCGGGTCTCTCGCTTATGCGGATCTGAGATCGAATTGGATATTTGTCTGCAGGATGGTCGGGTCATCGCGGCGGGGATTGAGCCGAAGGCCTGTGCTTTAGGGCAAGCTAGTGCCAGCATTTTGATGCGCCATATTGTGGGTGCCACCGCCGATGAAATCCGTGCGGCACGCGATGGGTTTAAGGCGATGCTGAAGGGGGAGGGACCTGCCCCCGCGGGGCGTTTCTGGGAGTTACGCTACCTCGAAGCTGTCAAAGAATATCCCCCGCGCCACACCTCCGCGCTTTTGGCATTCGATGCCGCGGTTGAAGCCAGTGAGCGCGCATTGGCCAATCAGGCGGCCACGGGCGAAATCTGACTGAAGGGGTGGTGACAAGACGTCCCATATCGGGGTATAGGAGCCTCATGATGATGACTGCGTTTCTGGTTGCCCATTTCACTACTGACTAAAGCCGGCGAGGCGCGGCAGGGCGCTTCGCTGCGGCGAGATTTCACCCTGCCTGACTGTTCGACATAGACTTCTCTTCTCTGAGGTTTGGCACTGGATGTAGCGGATCTGGCTTCCAATCAGATTGACGACGCAGCTGACAAAATTATGGCAACACCAACGACCCCTTCTGTACCGGCACGGGCGCTTCTCGTCGCGCAACGCGTTTACAAGGTCACCTTGTCGCCGCTGATCGGTCAACAATGTCGTTATTTGCCAAGCTGTTCCGATTATGCCGCAGACTGTGTTCGTCAATTTGGCGCATGGCGAGGATCTTGGATGGGGTTCGCCCGGCTTTGTCGGTGTCGCCCTGGTGGCGGGTCCGGCTATGATCCTGCACCCCTCACCTGCGAGGAAGTCCCTGCCTTCACGCCTTGGCGCTATGGTGACTGGAAATTAGGTGCGCGTCTTGCCGAACCGAATGGGGCAGATGGCACGTTGAACGGTCAAAGCAGTCCTACGCAAGCTATTCTTTGAAATTCCACTCTGGCAGTAAACAAAATGATCAACTTAGAATTCCCCGATGGTGCCGTCCGCCACTTTGAGCCAAAGGTTACACCTTTGGCCATTGCCGAAGGCATTTCCAAATCCCTCGCCAAGAAAGTCGTCGCCGCAAAGGTCGACGGTCAATGGTGGGACTTAAGTCGCCCCCTGGATCATGGCGGAAAGTTCGAATTGGTCACGCGCGATAGCTCCGATGGCCTCGAAGTGCTTCGACACGATACGGCCCACGTACTGGCCCAAGCCGTGCAAGAACTGTTTCCCGGCACGCAGGTGACGATTGGGCCAACGGTGGAAGACGGCTTCTATTACGACTTTTACCGCGAAGAAAAATTCTCAACCGATGACTTTGAAGCGATCGAAAAGCGGATGCGCGAGATTGTCGATGCCGATCTTCCCATCGTCCGCGAGGAAATGGACCGCGATGCCGCCATTGCACATTTCAATGCGATTGGGGAGACCTTTAAGGCCAATATCATCGATGACATCATCCCGCCGGGCGAAGTCATCACCGTCTATCGCCAAGGCGATAACTGGAAGGATTTGTGCCGTGGGCCGCATTTGCCGTCCACCGGTCGCTTGGGCAAAGCATTTAAACTGATGAAGCTGGCTGGCGCTTATTGGCGCGGTGACCCCAAGAACCCGCAGTTGCAGCGGATTTATGGCACGGCTTGGGCTGATGATAAGCAATTGGCCGACCATTTGATGCGCTTGGAAGAGGCTGAAAAGCGCGACCACCGTAAAATTGGTAAGGCTCTCGATCTGTTCCACTTCCAAGAAGAGGCGCAGGGCTCGGTCTTCTGGCACCCCAAGGGCTATATGATCTGGCGGACGCTGGAAGCCTTTATCCGCCGCCAGCTTGATGCTGATGGTTATGTCGAGGTCAAAACGCCGCAGCTTTTGGCGTCAAAATTCTGGGAACAATCGGGCCATTGGGAGAAGTTCCGCGAGAATATGTTCGTGGTCCCCGATGAAGCGCCTTCAGTCGAAGAAGGTGCGCCTATCTTCTCGGGCGAAGCAGATTTATTGGCGCTTAAGCCGATGAACTGCCCGGCCCACATTCAGATTTTCAAGTCTGACCAGCGTAGCTATCGCGATCTTCCGATCCGGATGGCTGAATTTGGCTGTTGTCACCGCAATGAAGCAAATGGTGCCCTGCATGGCTTAATGCGGGTTCGCCAGATGACGCAGGACGATGCGCACATCTTCTGCCGCGAAGATCAGATTGGCGAGGAGACAAAGCGCTTCTTGAACCTATTCAATCGCGCCTATACCGCCTGTGGGCTCACCAACATCCATTACCGCTTGGCGACGCGACCAGAAAAGCGGGCGGGCACGGACGAGACGTGGGATAAGGCCGAAAAAGCCTTGGCCGATGCCTTGACCAGTGTTGGCGTCGATTTCGTAATCGCGGAAGGCGACGGTGCCTTTTACGGTCCAAAGCTGGAATTCCACCTGACCGACGCCATTGGTCGCACGTGGCAGTGCGGCACGTTCCAGCTGGACTATGTCCTGCCCGAACGGCTGGATGCGGTCTACACCGGAGAAGACGGCTTAAAGCATCGCCCGGTGATGTTGCATCGGGCTGTTTTTGGCACGTTTGAGCGTTTTATCGGCATCATGATCGAAAACTACTCCGGCGCTTTGCCGACGTGGCTGGCCCCGGTTCAAGCGGTTGTTGCGACCATTACGTCTGAAGCCGATGAATATGGGCACGAAGTTGCGGCGCGCTTTAAGCGGGCAGGCATTCGCGTTGAAACCGATCTGCGCAATGAGAAGATCAATTACAAAGTGCGGGAACATTCCCTCGCCAAGGTCCCTGTGATGGCAGTGGTTGGGCGGCGTGAAGCCGAAGAAGGCAAAGTCGCCTTGCGTCGATTTGGCAGCCAAGCTCAGGAGATCATGACGTTGGAAGAGGCGGTTGCGATCCTGACCGCTGAGAGTTTGGCCCCGGATCTAAGAGAGACGCTTGCGTGAGTAACGTTCTTCTCGACCCCAGTTCAAACAGACCTTTAGACCCCCGTGCAAAAATCGCGGGGGCCTTTGGAATTGCTTTTGGCTTGTTTGCGGGTACCGGTGTTACTGGCCTCGCAATGAGCTTGGGCATGGCGGGACTGTGGGGACTGATTTACAGCTTCAGAGCACCTGGCAAGTCGCTCCATAATGCCTTTGTTGGTGTCTTGAAAAGACACGGAGCAACTTGGCTGTGTTTGATCTTGTTTGTGATGTGGGTGGTGTTGACCGCGCTCTGGTCTCCAGCCGGTGACCTAGCCGCGCAGACAGCTCGGCGGCTGGCTACTGTGTTTGTCTTGGCACCGATCGGCATTTGGGCCGTTTATGGGTGCGAAGGTGAAGACCGGCTTTTGGCGCAACGCGCCATTATAGCGGGCGTGTTTATGTCTTTGGGCATTTTGATAAGCGAAGCCATAAATCACTATGCGATGAATAGGTTTGCCTCGCCGGATAAAGAGTCTTTAGAGATTGCGGGCGATATGGGCCGGGCTGCCGCTGCAACCCTCACCCTGTTTTGGGTCGTTTACGCTTGTCTCTATCAGCAAATGTCTGATCCTCGCATCCGCCTTCTTCTGGTCGCTTTATCGATTTTCGTGTCACTTCAGTTTGGAACAGACATCAACGCTTTGGGCCTTGCAGTGGGTACCATCGCTGCCTTGTTTGCTTTACGCTTTCCACGCTTAGCTTTGGGCTTGGTTAGCGGTGGTACAGCAGCCCTGATTGCCGCTGCACCATTGATATACCCCGCAATCGCGCAGGTTGCATTTCAACTGTTGCCTGGCGATGAGTTGCCCTTATCTTATGGTAGGCGGGCCCAAATGTGGGAGACGGCGTCTGAATATATCGCGCAAAAACCGTTGACAGGCTGGGGATTGGGGGCAGGGAGCACTTTTGATACTCCGATCGTCTACGGTGGATTTACGTGGCCAATTATACAATTGCACCCCCACTCCGCACCATTGCATATCTGGTTGGAGACAGGCGGCATTGGGGCTCTCTTGGCATCGGTAACGCTGATTATGGCGGGCGCTGTGGCGATCCGCGTGTTTGGGCAGTACCGCGTCGCGACAGCGGCCTTGGTTGGCGGTTTGACCTTCCTTGCTCTCAATTGGGGCTTTAGTCATTCGGCCTGGAGGGAGTGGGTTTGGGTCAGCTTCGCGACTTTGATTGCCTTCTCGTTCATGTTACGCAACCCGCGCTGGTGGGCGGACGATTTGAGAGAGCGCCGTGCGGGTTGAGGCAGGCATCAGCGCAGTCGTCGTGACCTATAATAGCGGGGATATTCTTCGTGCTTGTTTGACAAGCCTGCTGGCCAGTCCGGCCTGTGAGGGAATCATCCTTGTTAACAACGGCAACCCCGACAAGCTTTTAAATGAATTGAGCGCTTGGACAGAGGCCGAGCCGCGCTTGAAGCTCATAACCGGGCATGGCAACATCGGGTTTGGCCGTGCGTGCAATCTTGGCGCAAAGCACGCCATTGGCTCAATACTCGCATTTGTGAATCCTGACTGCATGGTTGAGCCCGATGCTTTAGCTCAAATGGCCTTGCTCGCCGATGCATCCGCTCCAGTACTCGTTGGCGGTTGCATTTGTGATCCAGAAGGCCTTGAACAACGCGGTGCCCGGCGTGGCGCGTTGTCCCTATGGTCTGCTTGCGTCAGTTTTTTGGGGCTTGGCCGCCCTGGTGAGCAGGCTGGTATCTGGCGGGACTTCAACCGCAACCGCGAGCCATTGCCCACGAGCGCCATTGAGACCCCAGTTGTTTCAGGTGCTTTGATGTTAACCCGTGCCGACGCATTTTGGCAGATTGGTGGGTTTGACGAAGCCTATTTTCTCCATGTTGAGGATATTGATCTCTGCCGTCGTTATCGCCTAGGTGGCGGAAAAGTTGTATTTCATCCAAACGCACGCGCTACGCACATAGGCGGCACCAGTCAAACGGCACCTTGGCACGTTGAAGCGGCAAAATTGCGAAGTTTTTTGTATTATTTTTGGAAATATGCCCGCCCGCCCTTCGGGCATGTCAGCGTCATCTTGGTCGCTCCTGTGCTGGCTCTTGCGATGCTCATGCGCGTTTTTACCCCCAAATAGCCAATTAGCGCAGTGGCCTGCGCGATATAGCTTGATATTCCAAAAATTTAGACGCATTATTGTGTCAATAAAATTAGTCACATTCTTTTCTATGGGGGATCGAGTGCGCACCCGGAGATAAGGGGTTACCTAATGATAGACGACCATTCAGAGCCAGTGCGCCCGATTAGAGCCTTACTTCGCGGTTTAGAGGCACTGCGCGCGCTAAACGGCCAAGACGGTATGACCGTCACTGAAGTTGCAGAGCGTGCCCGCGTCCCTCGAACAACCGCTTATCGCATTCTAGAAACCCTGTGTCAGGGCGGCTTTGTGATTCGCGATGAAATGGATGATCGTTATCGTCCCACCTTGGCAGTAACCAATCTCGCCGAGGGTGCGCAAAACGAAGCTTGGATCCGGGAAGGGGCTTGGCCCCTTATTGCCGCTCTTGGTAAGCAGATCCTCTGGCCAGTTGGGATTTGGACCTTGACAGGCTCTGACTTGATTTTAAGGGCTGCGACGGATCGAACCAGCCCACTTGCCCTTAATCGTCTAACCAGTGGCGCGCACTTGGACCTGTTTGAATCGGGTGCAGGGCAAGTCGTGCAAGCGTTTGAGACCTCGCATAAGCGCAATTTGCTGGAGGAAATTGGCCTCCACCGTCAGGGGCATACGTCGCTCAAGGGGCAATTGGAAGACATCCGCACACGCGGCTTTGCCTTTGATGCAAAACCGATTGGCGGCGAAATTAACCTCGCGGTCCCGGTCCTGAGACCTTCTGCGGGCGACGGACCAGAGGTTCTAGCGGCAGTAACTGTGCGCTTTATTCGCTCGGCCTTGAGCGATGATCGCGCGATTGGTGAGCTGTTGCCAAAATTGCTGCACTTAGCGTCCGACATTCGCCAAGCCTATCTGGAATTTGCGCCACCTTCGGCGCATGCACCGCGGTTTAGCGCCGGGGGCCGCTCGCCTGAATACGTTTAGGGCCAGCCACGATCTCACCAATCTTAAGGGTGACCTCGTCGCCCTTTGAATAGTTGAGACCCGCCAGAGGCGCACCGCGCCAAGCGACGCTTAATCCTTTTTGGGCTAAGCCTTCAATCAGGGGAGCCTCAAATTGTGGGTCCGCATTGACCACGAGTCCTACCCCGGGCTTTGCCGCTGCGACCGCCGCTGTCACGCTGGATAAAGCGGAGTCGCTGCGGGTCAGAAAGATAAGACTCGGCTCCTGATAGCCAGCGCCAATCAACGGGCCGGGCTTGCCCGGCGACAGGCGCGGATGCAAGCCCTCTTTCTCCAGGGCAGACGAGACCCGTTGGCTCAAATCCAGCTCTGGGATCGACGGCACAAACAGGCCCTTAATGGCAAGGCTGGCAACCATGGCTGTCCCGATTAAGGCCCCGGCCGCCCAGCGGGATTGGCGGATAACCAGCACGATCGCGACAATTCCTGTCAGCCCAATCGCCAGACTGGCCTGCAATGCAGAGGTCTGCGCGGCCTTGGCTACATCTTCTGCCAAAACAACGGGCAAGGCAGCCATGATCAGCGTACCAAATGCCAAAATGGCCAGACTGGTCCAACGAAGCCAAGCTTTCTGCCACCCGCCACTGAAAAGGCCGATCGCGCCGAGAACAACAATCGCGCCATGAACTGGCAATGTATAATGGGCAAGCTTGGCTGGAGCTGCTTCAAACATCAACCAACCGGGAACCAACCACGCCAGCAAAAAGCGCACGCGCGCGTCTTTGCGGCCTCGCCAAGCTGCCCAGAGCGCAAGCGGTATCAAGATGCTGCCTGGCCAGAAGATCACCGGTGACAACAATAGGTGGGCACCGGGCGGCACGCTCTTATTCTCGGATTGCCCAGAGAGCTTCGGCGCTAAGTCCTGGCCGACAGCATCGAAAAAGAATTGGCCGTTAGTTGCCTGCCAGATCGCAATGTACCAAGGCAAAACGATAACCGCTGCAAACAGCATGGACGGCCAATGCAGGGCCCGCTTCACCCAAGCAAAGTCGCGCTCCCACGCCAGTAGCATCAAGCCTGACAGAATAACCAAAAGCGGGCCAATCGGGCCCTTGATCAAAGCCGCCATGCCAAGTCCAACCCACAGCGCCCAAGGTGCCCAATCTGTCGCTTTGCCCGCGGGTGGTAGACGCAACTTCGCTAGCCCCAGATAAGCCAATGCGGTAAAGCCCGCGAGCGCCGAATCGGTCTTGGCGATGCCAGCCTCGGTGGATAGCAACAGCCCACATGCTATGGCGAGGCCTGCCACGAGACCAACGCGACGGCTATAGAGGTGGGTCCCAATCTGAAAGACGCACAGTGCGGCTAAAGCCGCCCCAAGTAGGGAGGGAATTCGAAAAGTCTGGATGGTTCGGGTTTCTGGTCCATCAAGGGGGCCGGCGGTCGCCGCCTGGAGCCAGTGAATGCCAATCGGCTTTTTATTGCGGGGCTCATCCTGAAAGCTAATGCGGATGAAATCGCTCGTCTCAAACATCTGGGTGGTCGCTTGCACAAAGCGGCTCTCATCGCGGTCCAAAGGCTGCAGCGCCAGGAAGCCTGGGAGAGCGCATGCGAGTAAAACCAAAAGGATCAGAGCTTGCGGCCGCCAGCCTTGGCAGAAGAAGTCGAGGAGGTCTAAGCTATCGCGTTGCTTCTTCTGGGCTAGGACATCTTGGACTTGTTCAGACACGCCGGTTTCCTCTCTTCCGCCGCGATGCGCCCATCGCCGAAAATCTTGCTACCCCCTCTAGCTACTCCGTCTAACTGTGGCAATTCGCATCGGATCTTGCTGCACTCTAGGCGATTGATGCGAATCCCGTTTCCTAATTCAGGCAACCCATCCTATGGCGAAGTGGCTTAGAGGTTCTGATGTCAGACTTACATAAACACGACCTGTCAATTGCGGTTCTAGTGCCCTGCTACAATGAAGGGGCAACGGTGGCGACCGTGGTTAAAGACTTCGCTCACGCGCTTCCCGATGCAAAAATCTATGTTTATGACAATCGCTCCACCGACGACACATTTGAGCGCGCGGTTGCCGCCGGCGCGATTGTGCGTCGCGAGGATCGCCCCGGAAAAGGTGAAGTTGTTCGCCGGATGTTTGCCGATATTGAGGCC
>JBEAVQ010000002.1:0-99913 GCA_041160865.1 Pseudomonadota bacterium
TTTGCTTTGCCCATTATAACTGGGGTGCCGCCACGGCTTGTGATGACGTTTCGGATGTGATCGCTGTCATAACCCCGATCTGCCAAAACAACTTTGGCACGGGGTAGCTCATCGTCCACCAACAGATCAAAGCCTTTGTAATCTGAGACTTCTCCCCCGGTTATTTCAGCTCTGATAGGAAGCCCGTGCGCATTTGAAACGATGTGGACATTGGTCGTAAAGCCACCTTTTGAACAGCCAAAACCTTCTTTTTGAGTCCCCCTTTAGCGCCGGCTGCAAGATGATGCGCCCGGATGACTGTGCTATCGATCATATGAACTTGGCCCGGTGAAACCCCACTTTCGTTCAAGGCTTCAAGCACCATCTCCCAAAGGCCTGCCAGTGTGCTGCGCCGAAATTGCCGGTAAACACTCGACCACTTGCCGAATTCCTCCGGCAAATCACGCCACGCAGACCCCGTCCGCGCGATCGTGAATATACCATCCAAAATGAGCCTATGATCAGATGCAAGACGACCACCACGCCCCCGAATGCCAACCAAAAACGGCTCAAAGAACGTCCATTCTACATCTTCCATCAACAACCGCGCCAAGATAGCCTCCCCAAAAGCTACCTTGAATCAGAATCAAATGATTTGGGAATCCAGTTTGTCAACAGGCCCTAGATATCCCGATAGCAAGTGTTCGCACACGGCCTCTCTTCCATTAATTTTATAAAACTTGCGGCAAAGGCGCTGCGGCGGAACGAGGCACGGGCAGCGATGTCCAGCAAACCCTTGGGCATTCGAAAGCGTGCCCAGCGCTCCCCACCTTACCCCTTGACCCTTTACGCACAACACCGGATACAATTGGGAAATCAAAGCGAGCATCGAAAAAGCGCGCATAAACAAATCTGGGGACGAGATGCACTATCAGGAACTCAAAAAGGCTTGGACCGAACTGACGTCGCCCGGGCAACCGTTCGAAATCGAAGAGATTGATGTTCGTGGCAGCAAGCTTCGCAGCTATAAACACGCCCCGCCCACGATCCGGGCTTTGTGGCTCTCGACCGTGGCTTTTAGTGACCGAGATTATTTGGTCTATCAAGACGAGCGCCTAACATATGGCCAAGCCCATGAACAGGTGAATGCCATTGCCGCTTGGCTGTGGGGGCAAGGGGTGCGACGGGGTGACCGTGTCGCGGTGGCGATGCGCAATTATCCCGAGTGGATGCTGCTCTATTGGGCCTGCGTGTCGATTGGGGTCGCCTGCGTCGGCATGAATGCGTGGTGGATTACCGATGAGCTGGAATATGGGCTAAAGGATTCCGGCCCCAAGGTCTTATTTTGCGATTCTGAACGACTGGCCCGGGTCATGGAGCGGGCCCAAATGGCCGACGGGATCACAATTGTGGGTGTTCGCTGCAACACGCTCCCCGCTGGTGGTGTGTCCTATACTGACGTTATTGCCGGCGGTGGCGAGATGCCAGACGTCGAGATTGATCCAGACGATGATGCCTGCATCTTTTACACCTCGGGTACCACAGGGTTTCCGAAAGGCGCGCAACTTACCCATCGCGGCTGTGTGGCCAATCTGTTGAACATGGGCTTTTCCGCCCAAGTCCAAGGCCTTGCAACCCTGCGCGCCACTGGCATTGACCCAGCCAGTGTGCCACCGCCAAACCCGCCAGTCGGCCTAATCACCACGCCCCTCTTCCACGTGACCGCCAATAATTGCGCCGCCTATTTGATTACGGCGAGCGGTGGTACGATGGTGTTGATGTACAAATGGGACGCTGGCGAGGCACTGCGGTTGATTGAAACCGAAAAAGTGACCTCGATGAGCGGCGTGCCCACCATGGCGCGAGAGGTCATCACCCATCCAGATTTTGCCAATACAGACACCTCCAGCCTGTTGACCCTGGGTGGTGGCGGTGCACAAGTGCAACCTGATCTTGTCGCCAAGATTGACGCGTCTGTCCCCACAGCCAGACCAAATACTGGCTATGGCATGACCGAGACTTGCGGCATTATCACAGCCGTCAGCGCTGATTTCTTCGTCGATAAGCCAGCAAGCTGCGGTCCCGCCATGCCCAGCTTTGAAGTACGCTGTGTCGATGACAATGGTGCTTTTCTGCCGAACGGGCAGATGGGTGAGCTGTGGGTCAAGGGTGCGTCGGTCATCAAAGGCTATCTCAACCGACCTGACGCCACTAAGGAGGCTATAACAGATGGTTGGCTTCATACGGGCGATGTGGCCCGCATCGATGAGGATGGCTTCATCTTCTTGGTAGATCGCAAGAAAGATATGGTTCTGCGCGGTGGCGAAAATGTCTATTGCGTGGAGGTGGAAGCCGTCGCCTATCGCCATCCCGCTGTTGCCGAATGCTGTGTCTTTGGCGTGCCCGACGACCGCTTAGGCGAAGAAGTGGGCGCAGCCATTCTGGTGCGCCCGGACGCTAGCCTGACCGGCCAAGAATTGCGCGAGCATTGTCTGGCCCTAATGGCGAAACACAAAGTCCCCCGCTATGTTTGGTTCTTAAACGAGGCCATCCCGCGCAACGCGTCTGGAAAATTCTTGAAGCGGGCGCTGCGGGATAGCCTGAAAGTGGATGACGCTCATTAGGGCCAAATGGCCCCTCACCGCTTCTTTTTGGCAGCCTTTCCCGGTGACTTCGCAGCGGCCTTAGGCTTAGCTGGTGGTGGGTCTGTGCGGATGGCAGTCACAACAATAGGCACGACCGGGGCTTTGCCGGGGAATGGGCCGCCGGTTGGCGTGCGCTCTACTTTGGCCATGGCCTCAACCACCTCCCAGCCTGCAGTCACCCGCCCGAAGACGGCATAGCCTGTGGTGTTGGGTGGGGCCTTGGGGTCGGCGTTGAGGGACGGATTATCGGCCAAGTCGAAGTAGAAGCTGGAGTGACCCGAATTCAGCGCATTACCACGGGCGAGCGCAACTGCCCCTTTGATATGCTGATTGGTGGCGGTTTCCAGCTCGACCGGGCTAAGGGGTGGATGGCGGCCTTTGAAT
Source organism: Pseudomonadota bacterium (assembly GCA_041160865.1). Classification (GTDB taxonomy): domain Bacteria; phylum Pseudomonadota; class Alphaproteobacteria; order Caulobacterales; family Aquidulcibacteraceae; genus Aquidulcibacter. Next base: position 3,009 of record JBEAVQ010000002.1, read on the forward strand.
TGCGCATCCAAATCGCCGATCTGAATGATAAAGCCCGGCTCGATGCGAAAGAAGGAAGCGCCAATAAAATGGGTCGTTTGAAACATCTTCAGCATATGGGCGCTGGTCTTGGGGGCACCTACGGGGTCCAGTGTGATCTCAATCTCGCCCATGGATGTGGTGAGGAAGATTTTCGGGGCTGGCGTCACCACGGGCGCAGCTGTCACAGGTGCTTGAGGTTGTGCGGGCGTCTGCGCGAGTGCGGTTCCGGCGAAAGCTAAGCTCGCGAGCGTTGCGAAAAAAGTACGACGGAGCACTTTAAGATCCCTTCTTTCTAACATATAGAAAACCTAACTCGCTGTCTCGCTAAACAACTCCCGCCCGATCAACCAGCGGCGGATTTCGCTGGTGCCGGCTCCGATCTCATAGAGTTTGGCATCGCGCAAAAGACGGCCTGTGGCGTAATCATTGATATAGCCATTGCCGCCCAAGCACTGAATGGCCTCTAGAGCCATCCAGGTCGCCTTCTCAGCGGCATATAGGATTGCACCAGCCGCATCCTTGCGCGTGGTCAGCCCCCGATCACAGGCCTTGGCCACGGCATAGACATAGGCGCGCGTGGTCGACAGCGTGACATACATGTCCGCAATCTTGCCCTGCATAAGCTGGAACTCGCCAATCGCTTGGCCAAATTGTTTGCGTTCATGGATGTATGGAAGAACAACATCGAGGCAGGCTTGCATGATGCCGATAGGGCCCGAAGCTAGAACCGCGCGCTCATAATCAAGCCCAGACATCAGAACTTGTGCGCCCTTGTTGAGGGGGCCCATCAGATTTTCTTCCGGCACTTCGCAATCTTCAAATACGAGCTCGCCGGTCGGCGAGCCGCGCATCCCGAGCTTGTCGAGGCTTTGGGCAACTGAGAAGCCGTTAAAGTCCTTCTCGATCAAAAATGCGCTAATCCCGCGTGAGGCCGCTTCAGGCTCAGTCTTGGCATAGACGATCAAAGTATCAGCGTGTTTGGCATTGGTGATCCAGAACTTGCCGCCATTGAGGACATAGCGGTCGCCCTTCTTATCAGCCCGCAAGCGCATCGAGACTACATCTGAGCCTGAGCCACTTTCCGACATGGCCAGTGCGCCAACATGTTGACCTGAAATCAGCTTGGGCAGATGACGCGCCTTTTGCTCTGCCGTGCCCCAGCGCCGCAATTGATTGACACACAGATTGGAGTGCGCCCCATAGGACAAGCCAACCGAGGCCGAGGCCCGGCTGATCTCTTCCATCGCCACCACATGTTCTAGATAGCCAAGGCCAGAGCCGCCATCGGTCTCGTCCACTGTTATGCCCAACAGGCCAAGCTCACCCAGTTTTGGCCAAAGGTCGCGTGGGAATTCGTCGCTGCGGTCAATCTCTGCGGCACGTGGGGCGATCTCTGCGGCTGCAAAGCGTTCGACGGTTTCACGAATAGCATCGGCTGTCTCGCCGAGGTCGAAATCGAGGCTGGGATAGGAGTTTCTAAGCATGGCTTACCATGCGCGAGCCTGCCTGCGAGTGCAAGCAAAAGGGTAAGCGTTTAGGGCAGTAACTCTGTCTCGTCGCCGCTTTCTTTGCCACGGGCCAGGGACACAGCAGAGGTCACAAACGCCACAAATCCAAACGCAGCCGAGAGGATCGCTATGATCGCCTGTAAGCTAATCGGCTTCCCCTCAGGATCTTGGGTCAGCGCGCCCAAAAGATAGGCGAACCACAAGCCAACAGCCAGAAAGACGGCCCCAACCGCCAATATTAACCAAGTCAGCACTCGGGTCGGCGCGGCTGGCGCAAGCAAGGGAGGACTTTCGACTTCGATACCCCCGGGGATCGTCGTCTCAGATGTCGCTTCCAGTTCTGGAGCCCAAGGAGCCAATGCCCGCAGGCCATCATTGGCCGGCACGCGCTGGCTTTGGTCCAATTGATTCGCCGCAATACCATCTTCATTTGGGAAAGGCACCACTGCAGGATCAGCCGGGACAGCTACTGGGGCTTCGGTGGTTTGTTCTGCTTCTTCGACATCAGCAATTGGAGCACTGAGATCGTCAAGTGCTTGCTCGTCAAGGGGCACCTCTGCCTTCAGTTTAGGCAAGGGTATAGATTCCGAAAGAACTTTTACAGGTTCTGGCATCTCAGCTTCCGATGGCTCATGCAGCAAACTTGGCGAGGGATCGGTTGCAATCGTGGCCCCGTCAGCACCGACGCCAAAAGCAACGTCTCGCGGATCAGAGGCATGGGATAGCAATGCTGCCGTATAATCTATTTCCGGGCTCAAAACCGAGCTTGGTGCGGCCGGGCGCGGACCTAAAGGTTCTAGGAACAGAGCAGCCTCAGCGGCCCTGCGCCGAACCAAAGCATCAATCACCAGAACACGACCATTTACCCGAGCCCGACGCCACGCATGCATAGCAAGTGCAGCCGCAATAGGCTGGCCTTGGTTCAAATAGCGCAGCACGTCGCAGGTCGCGAAGTTTGAGATGCCAATGTTAAATGCAAACGACACCAATGCGTCGAATTGATTTTGATTTAAGGGAGTTAAAGCCGACTGGCGCACCATATCTTCGACAGGACGCAAGTCCCAACGCAGCAAGTCTTCTGCTTCCGCTCGCGAGACCGAAAGGCCCTCACGTGCTGTTGCGACATGGCCAAAGCCAAGCGTCCACCGCCCGTCGGGGGTTTTAGCCGCACGTGCACGGAAGCCTTCAAAACTGGCAATCAGGTCCAATGCAGCGCGAGACGCAGTGAGTCTGGACATTTTTCGTTCCAAAAAGAGACGGATTCCGCCCGATGAGACTGGCTTTGCAGGATTGATGCCGCTTTTGTCCACAGGGTCTGCTCGACAAGTGGGAGGCAATCCTGCACCTTCGGGCCATCGTTATGAGATACAGCAAGCAAGGATCAGATCATGTCGGACAAGCAATCGAGCCTTTTTCAGCGCGCTTTTGGCATTGGGGCCCTGGCAATGGCGGTTTGTTCGGGCGCGGTGCTGGCAAAAACATCGCAGACAGCTCCGATAAAGCCTTGGCGTGTGTTGACCAGTGCGGAGTTGATCGCCGCCGCGCCGAATGACGCTTGGACCAAACTTGAACAAAGCCGCTTGCTCTATCTCTATTTCGAGCCAACCCAAGCAGGGGGTCGAGCGCCGGCCCGGGTGATTATTCTTCTGGCACCAGACTTTGCGCCCAATCACGTGTTGGCCTTGAATGAATTGCTGGCAAAAGGCTTCTTCAACAGCCGTGACATTGTGCGGAGCCAAGATAATTACGTCGTCCAGTGGGGCGATGGTGCGGCTGCAACCGCGCAAGGCTTTGCCGGGGGGCGGATGGTTGCAGAGTTTGACCTTGCCTATGGAACTGAGTTCAGGCCATTTGAACTGAAGGACGGCGACGTCTATGCGCCAAAAGTTGGCTTTTGGCGCAATTGGCCTGTCGCCTGGGACCCGAAGGCGAAGCGCTATTGGTTACCTCATTGCTATGGCATGGTAGGGGCAGGACGGGATGAGGGAGCCGATTCAGGTGGCCCGGCCGAACTCTACGCGGTTAATGGCCATAGTCCGCGTGCGCTTGACCGCAACGTCACGCTTCTGGGTCGGGTCGTCGATGGTATGGATCAATTTGCGACTTTGCCCCGTGGCAGTGAGGCTATGGGCTTTTACGCTCCGGGCCAAACCAAGCCAAAGATCATCAAGGCAGAATTGGGCTCTAGACTGCCTGCTTCAGAGCAAGTGCGCCTTGAGGCCTTGCGTACCGATCACGCCATTTATGCTGAAGTCCTTGAAAGCCGCAGGAACCGTCGCGATAGTTGGACCAAGTTTAAGGCAGGCAAACTTGAGCTGTGCAACGCACCCCTGCCCGTGCGAATTAGCCCTAAAGAATAATCAGCGTCGCAAGGCCAAGGAAAGCTACAAAGCCTACCATATCGGTCACAAAGGTCACCAGAACACCTGACGACACGGCTGGGTCCTGCCCCAAGCGTTTGAGTGTTAGTGGGACCAAAATGCCTGCAAGGCCTGCAACCGACAGGTTCAGCAGGATCGCCAACGCGATGGTGACGGATAACAGGACGCTTTGGAACCAGAACAACGCCACACTCGACAAGAGCAAGGCGAACACGGACCCATTGACCAAACCTGTAATCAGCTCACGCAGGATGATCCGGCCCGAATTGCCTGGCGTGAGCTCCCGCGCAGCCAGAGCGCGCACGGCTACTGCCACGGTTTGAGTCCCCGCGTTGCCTCCCATGGAGGCGACCATCGGCATCATGACAGCTAGAGCCACAATCTTTTCAATGGAGGCTTGGAATTTACCGATCAGCACGGATGCAATCAACGCTGTGACCAAATTGATCACCAGCCAAGGCAAACGCGACTTAACAGAAGCCCAGACCGAGTCGGCGGTTGACGCATCGCGCACACCGGCCAGTGCCAACAAGTCTTCTTCATTTTCGTCCTGAATAACGCGCACGATGTCGTCAACCGTGATCATCCCCGTTAGACGACCACTGCGATCGACCACCGGCGCTGAAATCAAGTGGTATTTTTGGAAGGCATGGGCCACGACTTCTTGGTCGGTCTCTGGATCGACAATGATTTCGGGCACTTCCATTAAGTCTTGCAGCAGCATTGTGCGCTTGGCCCGCATCAGCTTTGAGACGGGTATCGCACCAATTGGCTGCATGGCCGGGCTGACTACATAGATATCGAAAAAGAGATCGGGCAAATCCTCGCCCGTCTTGCGCATGAAGTCGATGGTTTGCCCGACATCCCAATGCTGTGGGGCGGCCACAAACTCCCGCTGCATAAGGCGACCAGCGGTTTCCTCATCAAACGACAATGCGCCTTCAACGGCAACTCGCACATCATCAGAGGCCGCAGCCAAAACCTCCGCGCGATCCTCATCATCCAATTCGGCCACGATCGCGGCCGCGTCATCGGTGTCGAGATCATCTAACTTTTGCGCCAGCTTGCTTGCGGGGATGAATTCCAGCGCAAATTCGCGCAATTCATCTTCCAATTCAGCATAGACCTCTGCGTCGAGGTCTTCACCAATCAGAGTGAAAATAGTGCGGGTGGTTTCTTTCGGCGCGTTCTGTAGAAGCTCTGCCACATCGGCGGGGTGCATGGGCAGCAATAAACGGCGTAGCAACGGCCCGTCATGATCCCCTGCCGCCCCAATCACTTTTACGGTAATCAGGCGGTCTGGCCCTTGAACTGTATTAGTGGGGTCGACCCCAAGGGCTTGTAGATCGTCCATGACTGTCACTCTCCGTCATGTCGTAAGCCCCTAATTTTGCTTGCCTGTATCATCATGCTGGTAGCAGATACAGGCAAAAAAGCCATCTTTCCGTTGGTGTGCCCAAGAGGACTCGAACCTCCACGGGTCTCCCCACTAGCACCTCAAGCTAGCGCGTCTACCAGTTCCGCCATGAGCACGTTCCGGAAAGAGCGGCGCTTTTAGTAGAACACGCCGCCAATGTGAAGCCCTTACGCCTGCATCTTACCAGTTCCAAACAGTTAAAAACCGTTAGGGCCCTGCTAGGTAGTCATAAACATCAGCTTCGCCAGTGATTTCAACCGAAATCTTATCGTCATCCAACTGGATATCGCCTCGGGCCACTGGGTGGTTATTGACGAGAACCCAAACTGCATCATTCGGGGAAGCCGTCAGCGGAATAACGGCACCGCGACCCATCCGCAGTAGCTGGTGCATGGGCAAGGAAGATCGTCCGACCAAGACCGAAATTTCGACCATGACCTTTTCAATCTGCGAAGGGGGGTGTTCACTATCATCTGTCACGTGGCTAGATAGAGCCCATGAGTGTTGGAACTTAGTTAACGCGCGTAAAGATGCTGCAAATACTGGAGAAATTGGCGTGATTGAATGGGCTGTGTCGGAAAAACCGGTCGAGTATGAGGCTGCAGTGGCCATTATGGAGGCTCGCTCGGCTGAAATTGCGGCAGGAACAGCGAATCAATTGGTGTGGCTTCTCGAGCATCCGCCCCTGTACAGCGCTGGCACCAGCGCTAAATCAACCGACCTTTTGCCCGGTGCCAGCTTGCCGGTTTTCAAAAGCGGTCGGGGTGGTCAATATACCTATCATGGGCCTGGCCAACGTATTGTTTATCTCATGCTTGATCTGCGCAACCACAAGCGGGATGTTCGGGCCTTTGTTCAATCGGTTGAAAATTGGGTGATTGATGCACTGGCGCAGTTTACCATAAAGGGCGAGTTGCGCTGTGGCAGAGTGGGCGTTTGGGTAGACCGCACGCATCCTGGCTTTCCCCGTCACGAAGACAAGATTGCTGCTGTTGGCCTGCGCGTCAAAAAATGGATCAGCTTTCATGGTATCAGTTTAAATGTCGAGCCGGACCTATCCCACTTTGAAGGGATCATTCCTTGCGGGATCCAAGAAGAAGGCCTTGGTGTCACCTCTTTGGTCGATTTGGGTTACCCAGTTACTTTTCCCGAAGTGGATGAAGCTCTTCGTCAAACCTTTATAGCCCGCTTTGGTGCGATTTCCGCTGTAGATGCGCCCGCGTGAATTGCTTTGGCGAAAAGACATTGACCTTTAAAAATCTTGCCTGATAAGGCCGTGCTTATGAACATACATCCCGCCAAACCGCTTCTTCTGTCCTTCCTTTTGACAGGTCTTTTCGTCATGCCAGCGCAGGCGCAAAGCGTGCCCAAAGATTATCGGGATTGGAGCGTGAGCTGTAGCAATATCAAGACCTGCACGACTGTTTCGATTTCGGGTCTGAATGAAATGGGTGTTAGCTCAACCCTGCGTGGTGTCCCAGCGGACTCTGAAATGGGCTGGTTGTGGTTCGAGATTGAGGCTGGCCCTACAGCCAAGCCAAAAATTATCTATTCCGCCATGTATACTTCAGCCCAGCCGACACCCAAAAACGGCAGCCTACGCATCATTGGCCGAGATGGGCGTTCATTGAGAAACGGTATCTTCGTCCTGACAGCTGATGAAAGCGGCGCAAGCCAGTTGAGTAGCGCCGATGTGGACCGGTTTATCGAGTTAGCTCAAATTGGGCGCGCCGTACTCTATTCAAACGGCGGAAGCCGCAAATCGACCTCATTTGCCAGTCTATCGGGCTTTGTAGCGGCGCTACGGGCGATCGAAGTTACACAAGGCCGAACAGGAACTGCTGGGGCTTGGGTCGATGTGGGCAGGATTGCTCGCGAACGCATTCCCCCTGCCCCCGCGACTCCAAGAATCAATGCGGTCGCGTTCACGAAGCTGCCGATCAGAACTAGTATCCCCAAGGCCGTGCTGGAACGCCGCAAGGCCGAATGCGATGACAGTGAGCGTTATGACCCCGGTGGGCAAGGCATTGAAGGCTTTAGCTTGGGCAAGGGCCGGATCCTGTGGTCCATCCCGTGTGGGGCGGGCGCCTATAATGCATGGTCGAAATTCTACCTGCAGGACGGTAGGACCAGCGTGATTCCCTACCCTTTTCCTGGTCCTGAAAGCACTGCGTCGGACGAAGATGCGCACAGCTTAGTCAATGTAAGCATTGAGCCAGAGACGGGGCAAATTAGTACCTTTTCCAAGGGGCGCGGAATTGCCGATTGCGGAACAGCAGAAACCTATACTTGGGATGGTACGCGTTTTGTACTGACCACGTTGCTGGAGATGAACGCCTGTGGCGGGCTGATGCCAGACTACTGGCCACAACGGGTCAAGACCGAGGTCGTGCCCCCTGCCAAAGCAAGGCGCTAAAACGACTTGGGGCACTAAAGCCCCAGCTTCGCCTTGATCACTTCATTGATGACTGCAGGGCTGGCTTTACCGCCAGTTGCTTTCATCAATTGGCCAACCCACCAACCAAGCGCCTTTGGTTTGGTGCGAGCTTCTTCCACTTTGTCGGGATTGGCCGCGATTAAAGCGTCGACCGTCTCTTCGATCAGGCCCGTATCTGTTTCTTGCTTCAGGCCATCGCGCTCTACAATGACCAAGGGCGCGTCGCCGGTTTCGATCATGCGGGGAAACACGTCTTTGGCAATCTTGCCATTGATGGTGCCATTGCTGATCAGATCGACCAATTCGCCCAAACGCTCTGCCGAAACAGGGGTTTCAGCCAATGTCTTGTCATGCTTGTTGAGCCAACCGAACAATTCCACCGTCATCCAGCCGTTGACTAGCTTTGCATCGCGACCGCGTGCAGCAGTCTCAAAGAAGTCTGCAGAATCCTTGTCTGACACCAGCACGGCTGCATCATAAGGCGACAGGCCGTAATCAGCCTTAAAGCGCTGCTTTTTCGCGTCAGGAAGTTCGGGCAGGCTTGCCTTGATTGCATCCACCCAAGCTTGATCTAGCTCTAGAGGCAACAAGTCCGGGTCTGGGAAATAGCGATAATCATGCGCATCTTCTTTTGAGCGCATGGAGCGGGTCTTGCCGGTCTTCACATCAAACAAACGCGTCTCTTGGTTGATGGAACCGCCATCTTCCAAAATCTCAATCTGACGACGCGCTTCATAGTCAACAGCTAGGGCGACATAGCGGGTCGAGTTCACATTTTTGATTTCACAGCGCGTGCCAAAGGGCGTGCCTGGCTTGCGGACCGACACATTGACGTCTGCCCGCATCGAACCTTCATCCATATTGCCATCGCACGTGCCCAGATAACGCACCAAAGCCCGCAGTGCCTTGAAATAATTGGCCGCCTCTTCGCTCGACCGAATGTCGGGTTTGGAAACGATTTCCATCAGGGCACAGCCCGAACGGTTCAAGTCGACATAGGTCGCGCGGGGGTCGAGATCATGAATTGACTTGCCGGCATCTTGTTCCAAGTGGATACGCTCAATGCGGATGGGAACCGTCTCGCCATTATCGCAATCAATGTTCAATGTGCCCTCACCCACGATTGGGTGGGCGAACTGGCTGATTTGATAGCCTTGTGGCAAGTCGGGATAGAAATAATTCTTCCGATCAAACCGGCTCCACAAATTGATCTTGGCCCCAAGGCCAAGGCCCGTGCGCACAGCTTGTTCAACGCAATAGCGGTTCAACACCGGTAACATGCCTGGCATGCCCGCATCCACAAGGCTCACATGGGCGTTCGGCGCGGCCCCATAAGCGGCACTCGCCCCAGAAAATAACTTGGACTGGGCACTCACCTGCGCATGGACTTCAAGGCCCACAATGATTTCCCAATCACCAGTGGCCCCTGCCACAAGTTGGTCAGGACGGGCGGAGCGGATATCAAGATCATTTGCGAGTGTGGTCATGATGTCTTCATAACGGGGCAAAGCGGTTTGGCAAAGAACGCAAAACACTAAGAACTGGCGACCCAAGCAGGGCTCGAACCTGCGACCGTCCGCTTAGAAGGCGGATGCTCTATCCTGCTGAGCTATTGGGCCTAGTGAGACCAAGGTTCACGGCGGTAAAAGGTGAAGTTGTCAGAGTAAGCACGCGGGATCCGCTTAGGCTCTTGCCGATCAATAACCTGAAACGCCAGATTGTATTTCTGCGCATAGGCAATAGCCTCATCGCGCGTATCAAAAGTCAAACGCACTTGACCTTGGGTATCAGCGGACGATGTCCAGCCCATTAAGGGATCAGAGGAGCGCACGGCAGCGGATTCAAATTCCAGCATCCAAATATTATTCTTGGCCCGACCTGACTGCATGGCGTTTTTGGCTGGACGGAAGATTGTTGCAAATGTCATGAAGGCCTCGAAACTAGATGTCTCATCATGAGCGCGTTCGGCATGAATGTAAAAGCGGGCAATCCATTAAAATAGCACGTCCCGCTTGTCACAAACGACCAAAATGGTCGGGGAGACAGGATTCGAACCTGCGACCCTCTGGTCCCAAACCAGATGCGCTACCAAACTGCGCTACTCCCCGAGAGGCGCGCGTATAGCGCGACCATCCCCGAGAGGCGCGCGTATAGCGCGACCATGCCGTTTAGGGCAAGCGCCCTAAACAGATTTTACTGAAGTCTCACTTTTTCGCGCGGATAGGCTTGAAAATTCTATGGGTCACACCTTGGCCAGCGGCCAGCCCCAAACGACGAGATTCGCCCGCGCCAATCTCCAAAACAGCTAAAACCGGACCGTCAGAAGGAATGAGTGCGCGTGACATTGGCTGCGCATTCGCCGCGATATTTGCGATACGACCATCGGCGCGAATGAAGATGAGGTCTAGCGACACCAGCGTATTTTCCATCCAGAAAGTAGCCGCTTCTGGTGTTTTAAAATCAAACAACATGCCAGTGCCGCGCGGCACTTGGGTGCGCCACATCATCCCGATCTCGCGCGAGCGAGGTGTGTCGGCCATTTCGACGTTGAATGACCGAACACCTGAGGGCGTCGCAATCGATAGCTTCTCAACTCGGAGTCCACGCTGAGGCCCCTCAATCGCCACAGCTTGGGCAAAGGACGCAGATGGAAGGGCGACACATGCCACCAAGGCGAGGAAAATGAGATGAAGTAACTTGATCATGCCCTTCCCTAACACGACGCGCTGACGTCCGCCAAGATGGCATGATTGCGATCAGGTCACCGCCGTTCAACTTGCTTCAAAGTATCAAGCGCACGATTGCTATGGCGCCCCCCCCTAAGCACGGCACTCAACGCGAGCCCGCAAGACTTCCCCGCCATGGACCATATTTACACCGCCCCGGCACGATGTGCAGGAAGATATCTTCAGATTCGGGTCCTTCGCTGGTCAGACCGGCAAAACCATACCCCTTTGACCGATTAAACCATTTGACGGTGATGGGAACAAATTGATCCACATCTTCAGGCGGTGGCTGAAACACGGGCCGCAGGCTCACAATCCCAACAACTTGCAGCCCCCTATCGCCCTCTGCGGTCAAAGTAGTGATCTCATCTTCTTCCTTAGAGATGGCATTCCAATGCTTCCGCAGCACGCTAATCTGCAATAACGCATCAATTTCATTGAGGTTTTCGCAATCGTCCATCCTCAGCTGAACAAAGCCAAAGCCTTTGACTCTATCGAACCATTTTATGATCTCGTCTGCCAAATTACCCAATGGTTCTTTCCCCATAGTTAAGACAGCTTCTAACACTTGGTGTGTCGCAACTCTTGATCACTTCGCTCAAATTGATACAGCGCGAGCTTAGTTACGTGGGACTTCTGGATTGAGCCCCACGAGAGTTCCCCACTCGAACCTCACCAATACCCTTGAGTAAATCAATACAGGGTTTACGAGAGCACACGATGTTCAATAAGAAAACGAAAGCCCGTGACTGCTAACACAAAGGCTTGACCCACAGCCCAAACAAGAGCCCATATCAGGCCGCTTTTGTTCGCATCAAAATTCAAGGAACCTCGCAGAATGGCTGCCAGTGCCGCTCCAAAATCCAGTTTGTTTGATGATCTAGAGCCAGCAGGAGTCTCTGCAGCCACCGCGGGTTATTCCGCGAAAGACATCGAAGTTCTCGAAGGGCTGGAACCTGTGCGCAAGCGGCCTGGCATGTATATTGGCGGCACCGATGCGCGCGCAATGCACCATTTGTTCGCAGAAGTGCTCGACAATTCGATGGACGAGGCCGTTGCTGGTCATGCAACGCGTATTGAAGTGACCCTAGAAGCCGATGGCGCCCTCGCCGTCTCGGATAATGGACGCGGCATCCCGATCGACCCACACCCAAAATATGTCGACAAGTCCGCACTTGAAGTTGTCATGACCGTGCTGCACGCAGGCGGCAAGTTCTCGGACAAGGCCTATCAAACCTCCGGGGGCTTGCACGGGGTAGGCGTATCGGTGGTCAACGCGCTGTCGGATCGTCTCGAAGTGGAAGTGGCTCGCGACAAGCGTCTATACCGCATGGCGTTTTCACGCGGGATACCTCAGGGCCCAATTGAACACTTGGGCGCGGTGCATAATCGTCGTGGCACAGTTGTCCGCTTTCACCCGGATCCAGAAATTTTTGGTGAAGGTGCGAGCCTTGATCCTGCGCGCTTGTTCCGCATGGCGCGCTCTAAGGCCTATCTGTTCCGAGGCGTAGAGATTCGTTGGAAATGTGCGCCTGAACGTATTCGTCCCGGAGATTCCACACCTTTAGAAGAAGTCTTGTGCTTCCCAAATGGTCTCGCCGACTATCTCCAAAGCAGCGTTGGTGAAGCCCCAACGGTCACGTCCACCATGTTTGCCGGGCGCACGTCGCAAGCTGGCGGTCATGGTGCGGTGGAGTGGGCCTTGACTTGGGGTGTGCGTGGTTTTGGCGACCGTGATGGCTTCCTTCTCTCCTATTGTAACACCATCCCCACGCCAGAGGGCGGCACGCATGAACAAGGCCTACGGACCGTTATCTCCAAGGGCTTACGGAATTATGGGGAGTTGGTGGGCGACAAGAAGGCCGCTCAAATTACCTCAGAAGACGTGTTTGGCACCGCAGCAGCCCTAATCAGCGTCTTCGTGCGCGAACCAGAATTTGTCGGTCAGACCAAGGACCGCTTGGCGACCGCAGAAGCGTCCCGCATTGTGGAAAACGCCATCCGCGATCCGTTTGACCAATGGTTGGGGGCAAGCCCACGTGAAGCGCGGGCTCTATTGGATTGGGCGATTGCTCAAGCCGATGATCGCTTGAAGCGGCGCAAAGAAAAAGAAGTGCAACGCCAAAGCGCGACACGCAAATTGCGCCTGCCGGGCAAGCTGGCAGATTGTGCACGCCAAGACGCTGTCGGTACAGAAATCTTCATCGTCGAAGGCGATTCAGCGGGTGGCAGCGCCAAACAGGCGCGCGACCGCAATACCCAAGCCATTTTGCCACTACGTGGTAAAATCTTGAACGTGGCGAGCGCGGGTGGCGACAAGCTTGCCGGCAATCAAGAACTCTCTGACCTCGCCCTTGCTTTAGGGGTCGCTCCTGGCAGCAAATTCCGGGTTCAAGACCTGCGCTATGAGCGCGTCATCATCATGACCGACGCAGACGTCGACGGGGCCCATATCGCAGCCCTGCTGGCCACCTATTTCTTCCGGGCTATGCCGCAATTGGTGCATTCGGGGCGCTTGTTTGTCGCCTTGCCGCCGCTTTACCGCCTGACCCATGGCGGCAAGACAGTCTATGCCAAGAATGATGCGCACAAGGATGAGTTGCTGAAGACGGCCTTCAATCCTCGCGCGAAAGTCGAAATCGGCCGATTTAAGGGCTTAGGCGAAATGATGCCGGCCCAATTGAAAGTCACAACCATGAATCCGGCCACCCGCACGCTTGCCCGTTTGGTCATTCCCGAAGGTGATTTGCCAAGTGTGGGTGAGTTGGTTGAAACGCTGATGGGGCGCAAGCCTGAGCTGCGCTTTAAATGGCTTCAAGAGAATGCCCGCTACGCGGAAGAGCTTGACGTCTAATTCGATGCTGGCGCTCAAGCGCAATTGCGAATGCTGCGACTACGATTTGCCAGCCGATAGTGCTGAAGCCTTCATCTGCACCTTTGAGTGCACCTATTGCGAGAGCTGCGCCAGCGGCGGGTTGGCTGGTGTATGCCCCGCTTGCCAAGGAAATCTAGCTCGTCGACCGATCCGGCCAGCTGCCGCTCTCGCTCGGTTCCCGGGCCAAGCGCAACGGGCACCAATCAAGGCTGCCTGCCAAGCAAAATAGGTTTGAGCCTCTTGCTCTTCGTCACTTTCCAAGCCACACACCTCAAAAGAACCCGGGAGAAACGGCATGAGCCAGCAATTTGATATCATCGTATTTGGCGCGTCAGGCTTTACCGGCCGACTGGTGGCTGAATATCTCGCAGCAACTTATCCGACCAGCGTGAGCTGGGCTATGGGTGGGCGCAGCCTGGAAAAGTTGGCGCAGGTTCGCGACGAAATTGGTGCGCCCAAGGATACACCGCTTGTCGTTTGCGACAGCGACGATGCAGCCTCTTTGAAGGCCATGGTCATGTCCACCAAAGTCGTCCTTACAACGGTTGGCCCCTATCAGCTCTATGGCAATGGCCTGGTTGCTGCTTGCGCCGAGTACGGTACCGACTATGTCGACTTGTGTGGCGAGCCTGCGTGGATGCGCAAGATGATCGACGCGCATGAAGCGGCTGCCAAGGCATCTGGAGCCCGGATTGTATTCTCGTGCGGCTTTGATTCCATCCCGTTCGATCTTGGTGTTCAAATGGCACAAGAAGCGATGATCGCCAACACGGGCAGCCCAGCGACCAAGGTCAAAGGCCGGGTCCGCAAAATGAAGGGCACGTTCTCGGGCGGCACAGCAGCTAGCCTTAGGGCCACCATGGCCGCTGCCATGAGCGAGCCCGGAGTCCTCGACCTGTTGCGCAACCCATTTGCACTGACGCCTGGCTTTGAAGGCCCAACGCAGCCCCATGGAATGAAGCCTTATTTGGACGAAGAAATGGGTGTGTGGGTTGCCCCCTTCGTGATGGCCCCGATTAATACTCGCAACGTGCACCGCACCAATGCTCTGCTTGGCCATAAATACGGGGCTGGTCTTGTGTACGAAGAAATGATGGTGACCGGGCCCGGCGAAAAGGGTGAGGCTATGGCCAATGCGATTGCGGGCGACAAAAGCCTCGGCGGTGAAGGTGGCCCAAAGCCCGGCGAAGGTCCTTCGAAAGAAGAACGTGAGACTGGCTTTTACGATGTGCTGTTTATCGCTCAGTCTGACACCGGTGCCGAAGTCCAAATTGCCGTCACCGGCGACCGCGATCCGGGCTATGGCTCAACATCGAAGATGATTGCCGAGTCCGCTTTGTGCCTCATCAACGAAGCCAAGGATGCCGCTGGCGGCATTTGGACGCCGGGGGCGGTCATGGGCCTCGCCTTACGCGCTCGTCTTGTAAAGAGCGCTGGCCTCACCTTTGATGTCGTAACTGGCTAAAACCTCAAGACGTTAGACGCTGCGGCGTGCCTTTACGGCCGCCAGCAGCGTCCCGTCGTCCAGATGATCCAATTCCCCGCCCACTGGCACGCCATGGGCCAGCTTGGTGGTGGCAACGCCGCTGTCCGCTAAGATATCGGCGAGATAATGGGCTGTGGTTTGGCCTTCGACAGTGGCAGCCAACGCCAAGACAACCTCGGTGATGCCACCTTCTTGAATACGCGCTATCAAGCTGCCAATCCGCAAGTCTTCAGGACGCACGCCGTCTAAAGCCGACAATACGCCCCCAAGAACATGATACTGACCTGAATAAGCTCCAGAGCGCTCAAGCGCCCAAAGGTCACTCACTTCAACAACCACACACAAAGTGTTCTGATCGCGCGCCGGGTCAGCGCAAACAGAGCACGGGTCTTGCGTATCCAGATTGCCACAAATCTGGCAGGCCTTCACCTTCTCAGCTGCATCTGAAAGGGCTCGGCCAAGTGGTTGCATCAGGGCATCGCGCTTTTTTAGCAGATGTAGGGCGGCCCGGCGCGCAGAACGTGGACCCAAGCCCGGAAGCTTCGCCAGCAGCGCTACGAGGCGTTCAATCTCAGGACTTGCCGTGGCACGCTTGGTTCGCGCATTCCGATCCGTCATGATTAGAATGGCATCTTAAAGCCTGGGGGCAGAGGTAGGCCACCCATCAAATCCTTTTCCATCGCGGCGCGACTGGCTTCCACTTTTTTGCGGGCATCTTCAAAGGCGGCTTTGATCAAGTCTTCGAGAATTTCGACATCTTCTGCCGCACACAGGCTGGGATCAATCGAGATCGACAAAAGCTTGCCTTCGCCATTGCTGGTGATTTTCACCATGCCGGCTCCCGCGCTGCCTTCGGCCTCAATTTTTTCCATTTTCTTATGCGCATCAGCCACTTTGGACTGCATCTGCTGCATCGTCTTCATCAATCCGCCAAGGTCTTTCATCGCTCGTGTCCTGCTAAATTGGGCTACGCTATAATCCCGGATTAAGGTCTAGTCGCCAACGCGGCGGCGGTTAAAGTCCACCGACAACACATTACTGGCAAGGGCGTCGGCATCCTCGTCACCATCCTCAACCACTGCCTCTAAGGTTCCTGCCAGAACCGCTGCGGCGCGTACTTCAAGGATGCGCGCACCAGGGAAGGCTTTCATGGCCGCAACGACTTCTGGGGCCTGTTTGGCGGCGTCGACGCGTTCAACCTCTAGGCGCTTGTTGCGTTCGGCTATGCTCTCCTGCCCGCCTGAGCCCGACTCAACCAGCCAATCTTCGTCGGTTAGCGCCGTAAGTGCCTCGACCGCTCGCTTTTGTAGGTCTGCTGGCGCATTGGGCAAAAGCTCGATCACCAAATGCCCAGGTACAAGGCTTACAGGGCGAACAAAGCGCTCTAACTCAGTCACCAACACAATTTCGCGGGCATCTTCTAAAGCTTCAAGCAAGCCCTCAAAGGTCGTAGCAGCCTGTGTAGAGGGTGCCGCAATCGCTTGAGTTGGGACGGCTTCGGGCACTGACGCAGCCGTTGGCCCGCCTGCAGAGGCTTGGAAAGTCGATGCCCCTACTGACCCACTGGTCGCCATAGGCTGCCCAATAAGGAGGCGAGCCAAATCCTCAGGGGGCGGTAATTGCTGTGCAGCACAAGCGCGCAACAAACACATCTCGGCGGCTTGGACCGGATCAGGCGCGCGCGCGGACTCTTCAAAGCCTCGCAAGATCAATTGCCACAGCCGTCCAAGGGCCGCGGGGGTTGTGCTATGCGCAAACGCCTTCATTTGTTGGATATGATCACTGGCACCCGCAGGATGCCAGTCGGGTCCCAAAACGTCCCCGCGCGAAATTTCGTGGGTTAGGTCCATTAAGTCGCGCAGAACAAGGCAAGGATCTGCGCCCAGATCATATTGTTCGCGAAAAGCTTGCAAGGCCGTCTTGGCGTCGCCTTTTAGGATTGCCCCCAACAAGTCCATTGTGCGGGTTCGGTCGGCTAGACCCAACATGTCACGGATTTCAGCACCAGTTACGCCGTTGCCCTGATCTTGCACGATGGCTTGATCCAATAGCGACAGACCATCTCGCGCTGAACCCTCTGCCGCACGAGCAATCAGCTCCAACCCGTCACGAGCAATCTTTGTGCCTTCGCGACCGGCTATCTTCTTAAGATAATCGGCGAGAACAACAGGCTCAATCCGCCGAAGGTCAAAGCGCTGGCAACGAGATAGGATGGTGACAGGGACTGAGCGAATCTCGGTGGTCGCAAAGATAAATTTCACATGTGGAGGCGGCTCCTCCAATGTCTTCAACAGAGCATTGAACGCGCTCTTTGACAACATGTGCACTTCGTCGATGATATAGACCTTATAGCGCGCCGCGATTGGGCCATAGCGCACCCCATCGAGCAATTCGCGCATGTCGCCAACACCGGTCCGCGACGCGGCATCGAGTTCAAACACATCGGGATGGTTGCCGCGCGTAATGGCTTCGCATTGGCTGCCGAGCGGATCAAGCTGGATCGACGGGCGATCGATTGTCGCGGTTTGATAATTTAGGGCGCGAGCGATCAGGCGCGCTGTCGTGGTTTTACCAACACCTCGCACCCCTGTCAGCATGAATGCATGGGCGATTCGATTTGAGGCAAAAGCGTTAGTCAACGTGCGAACCATCGCTTCTTGACCGATGAGATCTTCGAACCGTTGTGGCCGGTATTTGCGCGCCAAAACGAGATAAGGCTGGCTGCCCTGCCCGGAAACAACTTTTGCCGGCACCTGTGCCGGCTCACCGAACATCGACAAGGTTAGATCGTCCGGCTCAGCATCGGCTTGATCGTACCCAGGAAATCCTCCCGACTTTGGAAGATGATCACCCTCGCCGCCAAGATCCGTTTCGTCCATGCTGGGGTTCCAAACTGTGGGTGCGCACAGGTAAAAGGGGTGGAGACCGAACGGCGACCCATAGCGAAACTCGTTGCGGCTGCTTCCTTCCGGACCTGACCGAATTGGCGAGGACTACGTCCACCGCCGATCTCCACCCCCCATATCGCAAGTCAAGCGGCTAGTTTCAAGCGCTAATGGCGGCAATCCTGTGGATGCAACAGGTGTTAGCCAGCAACAAATCTTGCTTGACCAAGATAGGCGGGCCAGTTCAGGTGCACTTTATGGCACAATCTTCCGATTTCATCCCGTTCACCGCCTTCCCTCTTGATCGCGCCAGCGCGCTGCGCCGTGATGCCGACAGAATGGAAAGTCTGCTCAATCACCCGGATACCGATTTAATCTTGATCCAAGATGGCAAACCGGTACTGAGCCAAGATTCACAAGCTTCTGGTGCCCGAAAGCTCTTACGCTTGGCGAGTACAAGCAGGTCGGCCTTTCTACCAAAGTCGAGCCCAGAGCCCATCCTGATGGGTCTGGATGATAAGGGCCGCGCTACTTTTGCGACCACTCTGCCGACAAGGTTTGATTGGAACGATGGGCCGTTACAGGGCCTAGGCGACACCGAAGACATGCGCGTGGCGGCCAGTGTTATGGATATGGCGGACCTAGCCATTG
Organism: Pseudomonadota bacterium; assembly: GCA_041160865.1. GTDB lineage: Bacteria > Pseudomonadota > Alphaproteobacteria > Caulobacterales > Aquidulcibacteraceae > Aquidulcibacter. The sequence goes on from JBEAVQ010000002.1 coordinate 21,396, forward strand.
CTGGGACAGCGAAAGCGGTTCTAGACTGGCATAGCCGCCATAGATTTTGCGCTAATTGCGGCGAGGCAACCCAAATGGCAGAAGCTGGCTGGAAGCGGGCTTGCCCAGCCTGCAAAACCGAACATTTCCCGCGCACAGACCCTGTTGCAATCATGTTGGCAGTAAAGGGTAATCAATGCTTACTAGGTCGCGGCATTGGCTTTCGAGCTGGCTTCATCTCAGCGCTTGCTGGCTTCATTGAACCCGGCGAGACTGTGGAGGAAGGGTGCGCCCGCGAATTATTTGAAGAGGCTGGGGTCAAGATGACCGGTGCACGGATTGTCGCCAACCAGCCTTGGCCATTCCCCTCGCAACTCATGATTGGTCTGATTGCGGAGGTTGAAAGCTATGACCTCGATATTGATACCCATGAAATCTCCCAAGCGATTTGGTTCAGCCGCGATGAGGCACGACAACTCTTGTCTGAAGCGGGCTGCACACGTGATGGCGTCACCTTACGCGCGCCACCCCCTCTTGCAATTGCGCATCATCTGATCCGGATTTGGGTGGACGAAGGGGTCTAAAGAGCTTTTCGAACCGCTAGGTTCACAAGTGCGATGCCAACAAAAAGCAACACCAGCTATTTCAGAGTGGTGCAGTTACGGCTGAGGACCTGCAACCGCAGGCGGAGATGCTGGCGCAGTTGGCGTGACTGGCAAAACACCGTCGGCGGCCTCTGCTGGCGTGGTGTTGGCCCCAGTCGCATCACCAGCTGCCCCATCGGTGCCGGTGCCTAAAGAGTTCATTCGCAACAGGCTTGCTGGATCGATTGGCTGAGTTTGGCCTTGCGGGACGTTTGGACCCGGTGCTTCTGTACCGTCTGGATAAACCCAGCGTGAGGCCCCTTCATCGATACTAATCGCAGCTTTTGGTGCAAAACCTTGGCTACCATCATTAAGGCGCAAAACGTACCAAGCAATTCCTGAATTGGTTTGGCCGATGACACGAACCACTTCGCCAGGCTGGAGCGCGCGAACAACTCGGGAGTTGGGTAGTGGCGTTGCTTGCACGTTAGCAATCTGGATGGCGCGGCCTACGGCACCGATTGTGGCGGTGTCTGCGCCGATCCCGTCATTGCTGCTGGCGTCATCATCAGCTGTGGTAAAGCGCTGCAGAATGTACACGATGGTGTTGCCATCCAGTGGGATTCGCAACCACAGCTCACCCTCAGCTTCGACTGATCCATCAGACACGAGGCGGGTGCCGCCGTCGACCGTACCTACAATTTTGCCGGACATTGACGGGGTTTCGCGTAGGTTCAAAAGCGCGGAAGTGACAATGTTACGAACCCCGCCACTAATCTTATTGCTACCGCTGACAGGGACAATCTCGCGAAACAAGGCTCTAGGGGCGAAGCCCCTTGCACCATCCACGGCGGTCAAAGATAGCCACTCAACGCCAGCCTTCACACCCACGCTTTGAGCCGAAACGATCGTTCCCTCTTTTAGAACCAGCGCGATCGGTGCCGTCAAGGCGGGCTCGTTCGTTACGGACTTCGGTTCGCCCCAAGGCACTATAAGATTTGGGCCCTTCAAGCGTCGGCATTGCTGCCTGCTGGCCCGAAAATATCGCCTTAAACCCGTAAAATGCACCCAAAACAACCAAGACAGCTACGCCGATCCCGCCCATGATCAACAAGACCCGGCTAGTGCCGCCTGATCCATGAGGCCGCATATTGCGCGAAGTTTGGGTTTCTTCTGAAAACATACACGTAGCTTTCGCTTAGGTCGGGTTTAAAATTACGGCACATTCGACATTTCGCTGGTGCTTTATCAGGACTTGCAACAGCGCAATAGGGGTGAAAGCGCTAGGCCTACAGCGCTAAGGTTATTGATTGGCAACAAGTGTACGCCCCGACAACCAGCCTTGATTACCCTTTGGCGAGGTGACCTGATACCACGGCATGCCGCCAACAATGCGAACATCTTCAACCGACATCAAGGTATCGGTAGGCAGGATTTCTAAAACAGGATCACCCGCCGCCCCGGGCCGGGCCCGCAGGCTGGCGGTTGGCGTATCGACTCGCATCAACGTCCCAACACTCACAGCCACAGGCCCAGCCGGTGACTCAGATTCAGCCTTTGGCGCAAGCATAGTGCTCGCTTCGGGCGCGGTGGACGTGGTGGTACCAGCGGCCGCATTTAAGTTTTGCGGCGCAAGCACTGCTGCATTGCTGGATATCCAGCCCGTGTTCCCATTGGTTAGTTGAACTTGATACCACGGCAGCCCATTCGAACTCTGTTGGGCGATAACCATAACCAGCACACCACTGGGCACTTGACCCAATTTTGGGCTTTCAAAAGCAGGGCTCTGATGAATGGACGCGGGTGGCCCAACAACTTGATAAGTTATCGGCTGAGCAAAAGGCAAACTACCAACTTGTACCGGGGCAACCGGCATGATGGCCCCATTAATGGTATTGCCTGCTAGCGGATCAAGGCTCGAATAATCGCTGTCGCCATCGCCCAGCGGGGCCAGCACATCTTCGCGGATAAAGCCTGAACGCGAACGATCCGTGGGAAGGGTAATGCGCAGCCATTCAAGACCGCCAACTTGAATGCGCCCGGTAATATCCAGAATAGTTTCTGGGGCTAGCAACATAATAACTGCACTAGTCGGATCAGGGGAAACCCGTGCCTCTGTTGAGACATCCACGCGACGCAACTCGGGTGGTGAAATTTGCTGGATATCCAGCCCCTCAGTCAAGGCTGATAAACCTGATCTTCCTACCGGCCCATTGGTGTCTTGCGCTGGGCCATAGAGCCGCCAAACAATAAAGCCCACAAGAACCAGGAGGGCAGCACTCACAACCCATCGGGTCAATCGCATGATAGTGAACCCAGATTGCGTGTCAGTGACGTATTCCATCCGCCGCTCATATCGTGGCGCAGGTTGTGGTTCGGGCTTTGGCACCTCAGACTCAGGCGCAGGCTGAATAAAGATTGGCTCGGCCTCTTTTGACAATTCGACAATGGCCGCTAAAGGGCTTCCACAGCGGGTGCAAACACTGCCAGACCCAACATAGGGCAGTTCCAACTGTGAGCGGGCAAACTCGCATGCACTCGGCTTGTTCGAACACAACCCTACTCGCACCACCGCTCTCCTCAACTACCTCGGTTCAATCAGCCTAACCAACCCTTGAGGCTTGGCCAAGCGCCTTGCTGCGCTTTGGTCGGTTAAATCATTGCCATCGGCCACAACGTTTGGCCGCAAACAAAAAAGTCCCGGCCTTTCGACCGGGACTCTCGAGTTTTGATGGACTGGCGGTTTAGCCTTGGTGAGCCAAGACTGCGAGCAAGAGCAAGGCCACGATATTCGTGATCTTGATCATGGGGTTCACTGCAGGACCAGACGTATCTTTGTAAGGGTCTCCAACAGTGTCGCCTGTCACAGAGGCCTTATGGGCTTCTGAACCCTTCATGTGCTTAACGCCGTCGCGGTCAACAAAGCCGTCTTCGAACGACTTTTTGGCATTGTCCCAAGCTCCGCCACCGGAGGTCATGGAGATGGCGACGAACAGACCCGTCACAATAACGCCCAACAGCATCGCACCAACCGCTGCCAATGCCTGTGCTTTCCCGGCAATCATGTTGATCGCAAAGAACAACACGATCGGCGACAATACCGGCAGCAAGCTTGGGACGATCATTTCACGGATCGCAGCTTTGGTCAGAATATCGACAGCCCGACCATAGTCTGGCTTGCCGGTGCCTTCCATGATGCCCGGAATTTCACGGAATTGGCGACGAACTTCCTGCACCACCGCTTCAGCTGCACGGCCCACAGCGGTCATCGACCAGCCACCGAACAGATAAGGCAATAGACCACCAATCAGCAGACCGACCACAACATAAGGGTTGGAGAGGTCGAAGCTGACGTTCACACCGGCAAAATAAGGATACTCTGCAGGGTTGCTGGAGAAGTATTTCAAGTCTTCAGTATAGGCTGCGAACAAGACCAAGGCACCTAAACCAGCAGAGCCAATGGCATAGCCTTTGGTCACAGCTTTGGTCGTGTTACCCACAGCGTCGAGCGCATCGGTCGTCTTGCGGACCTCTGGTGGCAGATTGGCCATTTCGGCAATACCTCCCGCATTGTCGGTCACTGGACCAAAGGCATCAAGTGCCACGATGATCCCAGCCACTGACAACATGGTCGTTGTCGCAATCGCAATGCCGAACAGGCCAGCTAAGTTAAACGTAGCAAGAATGCCGCCCACGATGATCAAAGCTGGCAGTGCGGTTGATTCCATAGATACAGCCAAGCCTTGGATGACATTGGTGCCATGGCCTGAAACCGAGGCCTGCGCCACCGACTTCACTGGACGATAGTCTGTACCGGTGTAATACTCAGTCACCCACACGATGGCTGCGGTAACCACCAAGCCAATCACACCAGACCAGAACAGATTCATGGCGGTAATGATCACGCCACCGCTTGTTGTATAGGTTTGGGTTACTGTCGCTTGAACCACCGCATAAAGACCCGCGACCGACAAAAGGCCTGCCGCAATCAAACCCTTATAAAGGGCATTCATAATGTTGTTGTCTTTACCCAAACGGACAAAATAGGTCCCGATAATCGAGGTAATGATCGCCATCGCGCCAATGGCCAATGGCAAGGACATCATGACGGCTGCGCCTGCTTCTTTGAAGAAGATCGAAGCCAAAACCATAGTTGCAACCAAGGTCACTGCATAGGTTTCAAACAAGTCTGCCGCCATGCCGGCACAGTCGCCAACATTGTCACCGACATTGTCTGCGATGGTTGCAGGGTTGCGAGGGTCATCTTCTGGGATGCCAGCTTCGACCTTGCCGACCATATCGCCGCCAACGTCTGCACCCTTGGTGAAGATACCGCCGCCGAGACGGGCGAAGATGGAGATCAAAGAGGCCCCAAAGCCCAAAGCGACAAGTGGATCGATCACTTCGCGGCTGGTTGGCTCAAGACCCATGACTTGCGTCAGGACGTAGTAATAGCCAGCCACCCCAATCAAAGCCAAACCAGCAACTAACATGCCCGTTACGGCACCTGCGCGGAAAGCCATGGAAAGACCAGCGGCCAAGCTGTTACGTGAGGCTTCGGTCGTGCGCACATTGGCGCGAACCGACACCAGCATCCCGACATAGCCTGCAAGGCCAGACAAAACTGCACCAACCACAAACGCAAGCGATGTGGTGATGGTGAATAGGAAGGTTAAAAGCACCGCAATCACCACGCCTACAATGGCGATCGTGGTATATTGGCGGTTGAGATAGGCATTTGCCCCTTCTTGGATCGCCGCAGCAATTTCTTGCATGCGAGCATTCCCTGGGCTTGATTTTAGAACTTGTTGAACGGTGATAAAGCCGTAGATCAACGCAATGACCCCGGCACCAATTGCCGCGACCACACTCATGACGCTAACGTCCATGTGTTACCTCTTTTCGTTTCCTGGCTCATCGGTGGCGGCAGTTTGTCTCCCGCTCTCCGCATGACCCCCCTTATTGGTTAGTCTTCTTTAGGGGGCGATTGCGCTGCTTGCAATGTGCCGCATCGGTTTCGCGAAATCCTTTTCAGTAAACCCCAAAAGTGCCTGTGCGTTAACCAATCGTCGACATTCATATGGCACACAATCGCTATGTTTAGTTCAACACGCCGCTCCACGTTGCTTTTGAGTGCTGCCACCGTCGGTGCTGCGGCCCTGGGCACAACTCTCGTGCCGCGCCGCGCCCAAGCAGCAGAGCCTAAACCGGAAGAAGCAGGCGAGCCGTTGGTCGCTGAGTTGACCAATGTTGTGCTGCCGATTGCCCGCAATGGCGCATTGGTGAATTATGTTTTTGTTACCTTAAAAATCCGGATGTCGGATATCAATGCTGCGTCGTTTGTGCGCGAGCAGCACTTCTTGGTACGAGACGGCCTAACACGGGCAACTGGGCGCGATCCGATTCCGGAAGGCAAAGGGCCCAATACCTACGATCAAGCCGCTATTGTTAGATTGGTGACACAGGTTGTATCGGGTATAAAACCGGGTTTACGCGTCTCGCGGGTTTCGCTTGAACAAGTGGCATTCATACACCGCTAAATTGCCAACCTGTGCGGGCAGGTAAGGCGACAGAGCTACCGGAATGGTTGAGTACAATACCTTGTCCTTCTTGGCAGACGCCAATCTGAGTAACGCGAACCCCGATAGTCTCAAGCGCTGAAACAAAGGCCGCAGCCTCGTCTGGCGCAATACACATCAGCGCTTGATAATCGTCGCCACCGGTAACGAGGCTCAAAAGGCTTTCAACTTGATTGGGCGAGCGTGCCACAAAGGTGATCGCCTCTGCTGACAGTGGCACCTGCTCAAGATTTAGGTGCATCGCAAGGTGAGAGGCCTCTGCAACGTGACCGGCATCCGCTAGCAAGCCATCCGAGATATCAATGCTAGCCCTCGCATAGGTTGCGATTACATCAGCCACCATTAAAGGCGGTGGTGCTGGGGCCATCGCGAAAGCAACTGCGCCGGCAAGCCCCTGCCCGTCCATTTGCCCCATGCGAACCTGCAGACCCAAATATGCATCCCCGATTATACCAGTCAAATAGACCAAGTCACCGCTGCGTGCGCCACTGCGCAGTATTGGCGCACCGGTGACCGAAAGACCTCTGCCAATCAAGGCTAAGCTAGCCACCAAAGGTCCGGTGGTTGAACTGGTATCCCCGCCGAGAAGCGGGCAGTCCCCACACAAATCAGCGAGATCTTGACCAAGACCGTCGGCAAAATCGGCCACTAGTGCATTCGGGCGGCTTTTAGGCCAGGCTAGCGTCAAGAAAGCTCCGACCGGCTTGCACCCCTTAGCAATCAAATCTGACAGATTCCGCCGCACCAGACGCTTGGCCACCCAGTTTAATGGGTCGGAGGAGAGAAAATGCGTGCCTTCAATGACCTGATCGCACGTAACAACATGGCCTACTGGCGAACTTGGTAGGTAGGCTACATCATCCTTGAGGCCATATGCCCAGGGTGCTCCCCGAGTAAGCGGTGCCCAAAGCTGAGCAATCAGATCAAACTCTGGGGGTGCCTGCTCCACACCGGCTACCTCGTGCTTAAGAGGTTAGCTGGCGAAGGTCGTTGGCATTCAGCTCGCGCGCCAAACGGTCCAACAAACCATTGGTAAACCCACCTTCGGGGCCGTCGAAAAACGCATTAACAATGCCCACATATTCGTCGATCACGACTGCAACAGGAACATCGGCTCGCCGCAATAGTTCGAACGTCGCAACACGGACCGCCGCGCGTACGATCGAATCAATGCGCTCCAGCCGCCAACCCTTTGCTAACCGCAATTTGATGGACGCATCGATCAAGGCTTGTTCCTCGACCACGCCTTCTACAAGGGCTCGAAAAAAATCAACGTCCGCCGTCTCCAGGGGACCGGTCTCGCTATCTTCACCTAAGCGGTGGTCCAGATATTCACGCACAGTCGATTTGACGCCACCGCCAGAGATTTCCATTTGATAGAGTGCTTGCACAGCGGCCAGCCGCGCGCCGCGACGCGCGTCTGTGATCGACGAAGGTTTTGTACGGGTCATACGCCGCCCATGTTCAGGCGCCGCTTTACCGACAACATGGTCAGGCACGCAACAACTGCATCCTTGCCTTTATTTTTTTGATCGCGCTTAGCGCGAACAAGCGCTTGCGCTTCATTTTCAACCGTCAAGATGCCATAGCCAATTGGCAGGCCTTCAACCGAAAGCTCCATCAAGGCGCGGGCACTTTCGCCGCAAACATAGTCATAATGCGAGGTCTCACCGCGAATGACACAGCCTAAAGCCACATAACCATCATAGTGACGACCAGCCGGGCGATGGGTTGCGCGATCGGCATGAGCGATAACGGCTGGAATTTCGAAGGCACCAGGCACCTTGATCAAATCATAGGTACCATTAACGGCCTTGATCGCCTCAGCGGCCCCTGCCACTAATTCGTCCGCAATATGGGCATAGTAGTCGCCAACAACAAACAGCAGGTGGGGCGGATCGAAAGAAAGGGTCATAGCCTAGTCCAAGGTTGAAGTTGGTGAAGAGGTCGTCAGGTCTTACGAGATAGGATGCGTTCCACGTAACGTGCAACTTGATCAGCTTCAAGATTAACACGTGTACCTAGCTTTAGGCGACCCAATGTTGTCACCTGCCAGGTATGGGGGATGATATTGATCCCAAACGTCACATCATCCACCTCATTAACCGTCAAAGACACGCCGTCGATTGCTATGGACCCTTTGGTCGAAACATATTTGGCTAAAGGCTCAGGAACCCGAATCGTTACCCGGTGACTCTCGTTTTCAGGAACCACTTCGATGACTTCGCCGATGCCGTCGACATGGCCTGACACCATGTGTCCGCCTAATTCATCCCCGAGCTTCAGCGCGCGCTCAAGATTTAACACGGTGCCAACCTGCCAATCTTTAGCGCATGTTACATCAAGGGTTTCTTGACTGACTTGTACCCGCCATCGCGAGCCGGTCGCGATTGGTTCAAACGAGATGAGCGTGAGGCAAACGCCTTGGTGGCTGATTGAAGCCCCCAATGCCAAACTTGCCGCATCATAGCCGCTATCAACGGTGACGGCCGCATCTGTGCCCGGGCTATGATCTATGGCCACAATGGTCCCAATATCGGTGATAATCCCTGTAAACATCGGTTTGCCTTCTAAGTTGGGCTAAGGTCGAAGCAATCCAGAACATCTCGACCAAACTGCTTATGGTCAGTTTGTTTAAGGACCCACGCTTCCGACAAGTCATGAACATTTAGGCTTTCAAACACCGGTCGTCCATCACCTCCGAGAAGTAAGGGTGCGCGAAACCAAGCAATATGATCTACCAGCCCTGCCCGCAAAAAAGCGGTTGCCAAGGTGGGCCCCGTTTCCACCATCAAAGTTCCGATGTGGTAGGTGTTCGTGAGCATGCGTAACACGTATTGCAGATCCAAACCCACGGTCCCAGCCTTGCTCTGGTCAACGCGATGATGTTTGACCCCACTCAATTCCGCCAGATTTTCGGACGGAACGGGGCCACCGGTACACCAAATCAGACCAGCCTTGTCTGTGGTTTGGACCAACTTACTCTTAGTCGGTAGCCGCCCATCCCGGTCAAGCACAACACGCCATGGCTGGCGTGCTGGCGGTGGGTCGAGCCTCGCGGTGAGTTCAGGGTCATCGGCAAGCACGGTTCCGATCCCGGTAAGCACCGCATCATGGGTACTGCGCATACGATGCACCTCAGCACGCGATTCTGGACCAGTAATCCATTGGCTCGCCCCGGTGACCGTCGCAATGCGTGCATCCAGACTGGTCGCTAATTTCAGCGTGACGATGGGGCGATCCTTGGCCACCTCAGTCTTCACGCACACTGCCCCGGTGTTTGAGGCTTTCTTTCAAAGCGCCTAACTCGTCATCGACGAAGCGGTTGAAGTCTTCAGCCTCGCGGAAATCGCGATAGACTGAGGCATAGCGTACAAACGCGACGGGATCGGTCTCGCCTAAAGCATCCAGTACGAACTGGCCAACAGTACTTGTCGGAATTTCTGTCTCGCCAGAGGTCTCTAAGCGTCGCACGATACCAGAGATCAAATGTTCTATCCGCTCTTCTGGCACTTCGCGTTTGCGCAAAGCAATCGCTACCGATCGGTGGAGTTTGTCGCGATCAAATAATTCACGTGTGCCATCTCGTTTGACGACTTTCAATTCCCGCAATTGTACGCGTTCAAACGTCGTGAAACGGCCGCCGCATGCCGGACATTGACGGCGACGACGAATGGAAACGCCATCTTCAGCTGGACGGGAGTCCTTGACTTGTGTGTCGGCGAATCCGCAAAATGGGCACCGCATGAACTATCCTTTCGAATGCAGCATTGTCCAGGCAATTACCTCGGCTATCTGCCTCTTAATAGATCGGGAAACGCGAGCACATCGCTTCAACTTCACCGCGTACGCGGGTCTCCACTTCTGGGTTGCCGTCTGGTGTCCCGGCAAGTGCGTCCAACACTTCAACAATCTTGTTACCAATCCAGGTAAATTCCTCAGTACCAAAGCCTCGTGTTGTCCCGGCGGGCGAGCCCAAACGAACACCAGACGTCGTTGCGGGTGGCTTTGGATCAAACGGCACACCGTTTTTGTTACAGGTAAAGCCTGCCCGCTCCAAAGCAGCTTCGCTGGCTTTGCCGGTCAGATCCTTCGGCCGCAAGTCTACCAGCACGACGTGAGTGTCCGTGCCTCCCGAAACCAAATCAAAGCCCCCTGCCTTGACTGCGGAGGCCATAGCTTGGGCATTGGCGACAACTTGGCGGGCATAGGCTTGGAACTCAGGCGTCAACGCTTCGCCGAAAGCCACAGCCTTTGCCGAGATGACATGCATCAACGGTCCGCCCTGTAAGCCTGGGAATACCGCTGAATTGAACTTTTTGCCCAAAGCCTCATCATTCGACAAAATCATGCCGCCGCGCGGGCCACGTAGCGTCTTGTGCGTCGTGGTTGTAACAACATGGGCATGGTTAAGCGGATTTGGATGGGCTTTGCCGGCCACAAGCCCTGCAAAGTGGGCCATATCGACCATGAAATAGGCACCGACTGAATCAGCAATTTCGCGGAAGCGCGTAAAGTCGATTTGACGCGGATAGGCCGAACCGCCCGCAATGATTACTTTCGGCTGATGTTCCTTTGCTAAGGCGGCTACGGCATCATAGTCGATCAAATGGGTATCTGGACGAACACCATAAGAAATAGCGTTAAACCACTTGCCCGATTGGTTAGCTGGCGAGCCGTGCGTCAGATGTCCACCACTTGCCAAGTCTAGCCCAAGAAAAGTGTCGCCAGGCTTCAAAAGCGCCATAAACACGGCTTGGTTTGCCTGCGCGCCAGAGTGTGGCTGTACATTAGCATAGCTGCAGTCAAACAATGCCTTTGCGCGCTCAAGCGCCAAATTCTCGGCCACATCGACAAACTCACAACCACCATAGTAGCGGCGACCGGGATAACCCTCAGCATATTTATTGGTCATAACAGACCCTTGCGCATCAAGAACCGCACGAGAGACGATGTTCTCTGAGGCAATCAGCTCAATTTGTGTCTGCTGCCGATGCAGTTCCTCTTGAATGGCCGCGGCTAATGCGGAATCCTTCGCTCCAAGTGAGGCCGAAAAAAAGTCTTTACTTACAAAATTTTGGCTGTCTGCGAGGATTGTCATAGTCGTTATGTCTCCGTTTGGCCCGTTGTACATGAACCTAGGCGTAGCATGCAACAGGGCAAGACCTCAGCCATCTCAAAATGGAGCATCAATATGCCTAAAAGAAATAATGGCTACCGGTTAAAACTAAATTTTAGAGTATCCTCGATGGTCAATTTTATACTTACTACATCAAGATAATTTTTAATAATATTAAGTATATATTCCACCTTTTGGGAAGGAAGTAGACGTGCTTTTAGAACTCTCCCCCACTTTCTGAGATGAGACTGCACTGTTATCTTCACAATCGACGAGAACCAGATGACCTTGCGCAATAAGGCATTGCCCCAGCTTCCGTAAAGCCAAGCGATTTTGGTCAAACTGGGCGGCGTTTGAAGGCGTTGTTACTGAGACTTCGAAGCCGGTTTTCGCATCAATCGCGCGGACCTGCGCGTACGCCCCACGAATCTGTCGTTCAATATAGATTTCTCGTGCAGCCACTTGCCTCAAAAGGGGGTCTGGCTGCGCCCCGTGCGCCATATCTAGGCGACCTGGCTCCGTGCCTTGATATGCCACACAGCTAAAACGGCTTGAACCAAGGCTTCACACAGATCATTGTCATGCAACGGGCTGGGCGTAAAGCGCAGCCGTTCAGAGCCCCTTGCCACAGTTGGGAAATTGATCGGCTGAACATACACCCCGTGGTCCTGAAGCAAACGATCTGAGATCGCCTTACATTGGACTGCATCACCGACCAACAGCGGTACGATATGGGTCGTAGAACTATCCATCACCGGCAAGCCTGCTTCTAGGAACAAGTGCTTTAGCCGATTAGCTTGACGCTGATGCTGCTCTCGCAGCTCAACACCCTCTGAACTTTTCAAAATGCGCACGCTCTCTAAAGCACCAGCTGCCAAGACAGGGGCTAATGAGGTGGTGAAGATAAAGCCCGGCGCGAAAGATCGGATTGCGTCGACCATTGCATGGCTACCAGCAATATAACCGCCCATCAGGCCAAACGCTTTGCCCAACGTTCCTTCAATCACATCGATCCGGTCGAGGGCACCATCCCGCTCTGCAATGCCTGCCCCGCGTGCGCCATACAGGCCAACCGCATGAACTTCGTCGAGATAGGTCATGGCGTTGTAGCGCTCTGCTAGATCGCAAATCGCATGAATCGGCGACACATCGCCATCCATGGAATAGACGCTTTCAAAAGCGATAAGCTTGGGCGCATCCAGCGGCACTCGCGCCAAAAGAGCTTCCAAGTGGGCAACATCATTGTGTCGGAAAACGCGCTTCTCACAGCCAGAACGACGAATGCCTTCAATCATCGAGGCATGGTTCTTTTCGTCGGAAAAAATGATGCAGCCCGGTAGGATGCGCGACATCGTAGCCAAAGTGGCATCATTTGCGACATAGCCGGAAGTGAAGAGAAGTGCCGCTTCCTTCTGGTGCAGATCAGCTAGTTCATATTCTAAGTCGACATGGAAGCTAGTAGTACCAGAAATGTTGCGTGTTCCACCCGATCCTGCACCAACATCACCAATCGCGCTGGTCATGGCTTCCAACACACGGGGGTGTTGCCCCTGCCCTAGATAATCGTTGGAGCACCAGATCACGATCTCCTGCTCACCAGACTCTGTCCTTCGACGCGCGCGTGGGAACTGGCCTTGAACGCGTTTTACATCGGCGAAAACCCGATAGCGCCCTTCATTGCGGACTTCCGTGACGGCCTTTTTGAAGGCACCTTCATAATCCATATTAAGCTGGCCCCTAGGAGCCCCCTCATCGCGCGCGTTAATCCGATCGGTCGTTTTAGGATAAGTAGACGAAATTGGGCACAAAGCCATAGGCAATATGTCGCAGCTGACAGATGGAGCGATCGTTTAGATACAAAAAAGCCGCTATCGATCTAATGATAGCGGCTTTTTGATCTGGAAAGCTTTGAGAGCCTAGAGCCGGAAGCGGATTTGGTCTGCCCAGAAACGCTCTAACCGCGTAAGTGTCTTGTTCGATGCCACCAGATCTGGGCTCTCGACACCGCCGACTGGGCTCAAGGTTGCTGCATGGCGTTGGAACATTACGTCCAACTGCTTGCGCAAATCGCTGCCTTCTTGGGTCAAACGCAAACGGATCTGTCGCTTGTCGTGCAAAGACTTGCCGCTCTCGACATAGCCGAGCTCATGCAGCTTCTTCAAATTGTAAGAAACATTGGAACCAAGATAGAAGCCGCGGGATTTGAGTTCACCCGCAGACCATTCGGCATCGCCAATGTTGAAGATCAAGAGCGCCTGAACTGGGGTCAAATCATCATGACCTGCACGATCCAAATCGTCCTTAACGACATCCAGCAATTGACGATGGAGGCGCTCTACCAATGACAGCGCGCGACGATATTCGCTTAAGCTCGATTCTTCGACCAAGTCACCGATCGAGTTCTGTTGTGTTTGACCCGCCATAATTTTTCTCCCGCCGTATTCTTCGACGTTTCGAGACAACTTAAGGCAAAGTCTCTAATATCTTGTTAAAATGAACTTTACTTATTTCTAAGCATATCAATCACACCGGAAAAGTCACGATTTGGTGTGTACTTAAGGATATATTCACTATAAATTTCTTCTGATTTTAAGGCTAAGGCCGCCGTCATACCAACGCCGTGCGTTGCTTCCAAAGCCAGCCTTAAATCCTTCAACATCAGTGCTCCCGCAAATCCGTTGGTGAAATCTCGGTTTGATGGCGCTTGAGGTACCAATCCTGGCACTGGGGCATAGCTGGTCATTGACCAACTTTGACCAGAGGATTGAGACGCGATGTCGAAAAAGGCTTTTGCGTCTAGACCCAGCCTTTCGGCCAACACAAACGCCTCGCAGGTGCCAATCATGCAGACCGCTAGCAGCATATTGTTGCAGATTTTGGCCGCCTGCCCTGCACCCGATTGCCCCGCATGGATCACGGCCTTGCCCATGGCTTGCAAGATGGGTTGCGCCTTCTCAAATTCCACTGCCGCCCCTCCTACCATGAAGGTCAAAGTACCAGCTGCAGCGGCGGCGACACCACCAGATACAGGCGCATCGCACATCATAAAGCCCTTGGCACGCGCCGCCTCACCCACAGCCCGCGCATCGTCGACAGATATCGTCGAACAATCAATCAAAACCGTATCTGACCGGATATGGGCAAATACCCCATCCGGGCCTTGATAGACGTCGAGCACATGTGCCCCAGTTGGCAGCATCGACACAACAAAATCTACTTGATCAACGGCCTCAGCCACGGATGGTGACGCTACACAGCCAGCGGCAATGGCTGCATCAAGCGCAGCCGGCACCAGGTCATAAGCAAACACCCGATGGCCAGCCTTCGCCAAATTTACCGCCATGCCAGAGCCCATAGCACCCAAGCCGATAAAGGCGATATCTACCATGTGATTGGTTCCCATTCCGTGCCTTCCCCTGCCTTGAGGGGAGCAAAAATTGTATCAAGCAAGGAGTCGTCCACTTCTTCCAGACTGGCTGGCTGCCATTTTGGCGCATGATCCTTGTCGATTAGGATCGCGCGAACCCCTTCAAGGAAGTCATGACGCCGGACAACGCGTGCGCCAATGCGATATTCCATCGCCATATGGGCCGCAAAGTCCGTCGCGGCGCGACCTTCAAGCAACTGCCGAAAGGCTACTTTCAGGGTCTGAGGGGACTTCAGTCCCAAAATTTTGACTTGTTCCTGAGCCCAAGCGCTTTCGTCTTGGACGAGTGCTTCCACGATCGCTTCAACGCTATCGCCCGCAAAACAGCGATTGATGATGGCGATTGTCTCAGGGGTCAGATGTTGGGGCCTGCCTGCCTCTTCCTCCAAAGCCGCAAGACCCGATTTTAGGGCAGCCAGTGGCGTGTGGGTCGACATAGCACCCGCAATTTGAGCCTTGAGCGCATCGAGAAGCTCACTTGGTATGTAGTGGGTCGAAATGCCAGCAACCACGCAATCGGCTGCTTTGAGCCGGGTCCCGGTCAGCGCGAGCCACATCCCGATCTCACCAGACAAGCGAGGCAAGAACCAACCGCCGCCAACATCAGGAAACAAGCCAATCCCAGTCTCTGGCATGGCAAACAAAGTGCGCTCAGTTCCAATGCGAAACGGACCATGTACCGAAATGCCAACGCCACCGCCCATCGTGACGCCATCAAGGATCGCGACATAGGGCTTTGGATAGTTGGCGATCAGATGGTTCAGCCGATACTCATCATAGAAGAAAGCCTGGGCTTCCTGTCCATCCTTTGCCCCGCTTTCGGCCAACATACGGATGTCGCCGCCCGCACAAAAACCGCGAGGCCCCGCATGATCGACCATTACACCCGCGATGGCAGGATCTGTTCGCCACGCTAGTAAGGCTTCGGTCATAATCTTGACCATCTGCCCATCAAGCGCATGCAGCGCGTCGGGTCTGTTCAGAGTCAAAACACCTAAGTGTCCCTGGGTTGAAACCAAAACAGGCGGAGAAGCGGCAGCACTCATCGTAAAGCCCGTGCTTGAACTGCAACATCTGGGAAGTCTGAGAAAACCCCATCGACACCGGCTGCCATAAAGGCCTGAACTTCGGCAATCAGATCACCATGTTGGGCAAAATAGGTGGGGTCAGAGCTTTGACCCTGGCGATAATCTTCGGGCAAAAAGTAATTCTCCGCACGGAATGTCCAAGGGTGAACCACCAAACCCGCAGTATGCGCATCAGCAACAAAGCTTGATGGGACTAGGTTTCTATTGGCAGCGTCGCGCGGCAAGACCAGGACTTTTTCTGGCCCCACGCCGTTGGCATAGGAAGAGATTTCTTTCAGGCCCGTCGCTGTCGCCATGCTGGCATAGGTGACATCTGACTTGCTGAGATCAAATGGGCCACCGTCCTTGGCCATTAATTGCACCAATGGCGCCTTAGTCTTTCCGCGCAAGCGCTTGAGATTGGAAACTTCAAAGCTTTGAATAAAAATCGGGGCGTCAGCGGCATCTAGACCGTATCGCTGAATAAGGTTCAGCAAGGGCGCGTCAAACGATAGGTTTAGACCTTCAAACCAAGTGGGGTGCTTGGTTTCAGGATACACGCCAATCGTGCGTCCGGTTGCCGCGGTTTGCCGCTTGGCAAGCTCCAACACCTCTTCGAAAGTCGGCACTTCGAATCGCCCATCATAGGCCATATTGCCCGGCCGCAATTGCGGCAATCGCTCTTTACACCGCAGCGTTTTGATCTCGGCCAAAGTGAAATCTTCGGTGAACCAGCCTTCATAACGCTCGCCATCTATGATGTGCACTTTCTTTCGATCGGCAAACTCAGGCTTTGAAGCCACATCCGTTGTGCCGCTGATCTCATTTTCGTGCCGGCAGATCAGGTGCTTGTCTTTGGTCAAAACCAAATCAGGTTCTATAAAGTCGGTGCCTTGGTCAATCGAGAGCTGATAGGCGGCCAAAGTATGCTCTGGCCGCAAGCCCGACGCGCCACGGTGGGCGATGATAATTGGCTTGGTCAAAGCAGAACCTCCTTTGGCTTGGCGGGAAGCGACAGGGCCAGTTTGGCCTGTGGTGCAGGCCGACACCAGACCTGCACCAAGGGCGGAACCCATCCCCAACAACACATTGCGACGACCTAGATAAACGCTAAAAACCACGATCTAATTCCCTTGCGATAATCACGCGCATCACCTCATTGGTGCCTTCAAGGATTTGATGCACCCGCAGATCCCGAACTATGCGTTCCACCTCATAGTCTTTGAGATAGCCGTAACCGCCATGGATCTGCAGCGCCTGATTTGCAACATGAAAGCCTATATCTGTGACAAACCGTTTCGCCATAGCGCATAATTTTGTCGCTTCAGGGCTTTTGGCATCCAAGGCCGCAGCTGCATGACGCAGGAAGACACGCGCAGCCTCTAGCTCGGTGGCCATATCGGCCAGCTTGAATTGTGTGGTTTGAAAGTTCCACAGCGCTTGGCCAAATTGTTTGCGGTCGCGCGAATAAGCAAAGGCCCGTTCAATCGCATCGGTTGCGCCGCCCAAAGAACAGGCCGCGATATTGAGGCGGCCACCATCCAAACCCTTCATGGCAAAGGTAAAGCCTTGGCCTTCTTCGCCCAGCCGATTGGCAACGGGCACACAGCAGTCTTCGAAAATGACTTGTGCAGTTGGCTGAGCTTGCCAGCCCATCTTCTTTTCATTTTTGCCAAATGACAGACCCGGCGCATCTTTCGGCACCAAGAGCGTCGAGATGCCGCGCGGGCCTGCTTCGCCCGTTCGGACCATTACGACATAGAGGTCAGAGAAACCAGCCCCGGAGATAAACGCCTTGGTGCCATTAACGACATAGTCATCGCCGTCGCGACGGGCGGTAGTCGATAATGAAGCCGCGTCCGACCCCGCGCCAGGCTCTGTCAAACAATAGCTGGCGATCATGTCCATGCTGGTTAGAGCTGGAAGAAATCTCTGCCGCTGTTCTTCGGAGCCGAATGTATCAATCATCCAGCTGGCCATATTGTGGATAGATAGGAAAGCCGCGTGGGAGACATCGCCGCGAGATAATTCCTCAAATATGATAGCCGCATCCAAGCGGGTGAGACCAGAGCCGCCCATATCATCGCGCACATATATCCCAGCAAAGCCCAGTTCCGCCAAAGCCCGCAAGGTGGCGCGGTCGAGCGTTCCTGCCTCTTCCCACATCATTGCATTGGGGGCGAGCGACTCCTTTGCAAAGCGGCGAGCCGTTGAAATGATAAGGTTTTGGTCTTCGGTCGTGTCGTAGGCCATAGCGCGTGCATCCTGTGATGTTGGGCAGCGTAGCCGTTTCGCAATTATGGCGCTACACATACTTCCATGACGACACATCTACCCTCCGCCACTTTCCCTGCCACCCGTATGCGCCGCAATCGTTTGACTGATTGGCGACGCAGGCTGACCCGCGAAACCCAATTAAGCGTCAATGACTTAATCTTGGCGATGGTGGTTCACGACGGTACCGAAAGCCGTATTCCTGTTGCTTCTATGCCCGGCACCTTCCGCTATAGCCGTACCGAGGCGGTTGCGGTGGCCCAAGAAGCTGAAAGCCTTGGCATCCCGATGATCGCGGTCTTTCCGTTCATCGATTCAGCGCTGAAAAACGGCGAAGGAACTGAAGCGTTTAATCCCAAGGGTTTGGTACCAGAAGTGATTGCCTCCATGAAGGAAGCGGCCCCTAATGTTGGGCTGATGACAGATGTGGCGCTTGATCCCTTTACAGATCATGGCCATGACGGTCTGGTCGATGACGCAGGGACCATGCTGAACGATCCAACGATTGAAGCTTTGGTTAGACAGGCCGTCCTTGAAGCGCAGTCGGGTGCCGATGTTGTCGCCCCATCTGATATGACAGACGGGCGGATTGGGGCCATTCGGGCAGGCCTCGATGCTTTAGGCTTCCACGACGTAGCCATTATGTCCTACGCGGCAAAATATGCATCAGCCTTTTATGGTCCGTACCGCGATGCAATTGGCTCTAAAGGCGCGCTAAAGGGCGATAAAAAGACGTATCAAATGGACCCCAGCAACAGCGATGAAGCTTTGCGCGAAGTGGCGCTCGATATAGCCGAAGGCGCCGACATGGTGATGGTCAAGCCGGGCATGCCCTATTTGGATATTGTGCGCCGCGTCAAAGAAAGCTTTGGCGTGCCGACCTATGCGTTCCAAGTTTCAGGTGAATACGCGATGATGGAAGCAGCCATCGCGAACGGATGGCTAGACGGCGAACGCGTACGGCTGGAGGCCTTGTCCTGCTTCAAACGGGCGGGCGCAGACGGCATCATCACCTATTGGGCGATAGAAGCGGCCAAGCGGCTCCGCAAGGCCTAAGCCTTAGCGTCGTTTTGCTTTGGGTGCAGCTTTTTTAGGTGCTGCAGGCTTTGCTTTTGCGGCGGGGACTGGGGGAACTTCTGCAGGACCTAAGACCAAAAGCTCTGGCCGACGCTTATTTGAGACGTCAGGCAAAGGCACCATCGAAATCTGATAAAACGGTTCCTTGGCACCGCCAGAAAAAGCGACCGAGGCCGTTGAGCCAAAATCATCGTTGCGCCGCGCTAGCTTTTCATTTTTCAAGCATTTTGCGACTTCATCAGAAAAGTCCGCTAGCGCCTGAGCAACTGCCGCTTCATCGGCCTCATCGACCACTGGCGCGCCATAGCATGCCAAGGAAATCGAGGCATTATAGACAAACCGACAATCAGTCAGACCTTCCAGCGGCTTCACCACCGTCACAGGCCGGTTTTCGACAGTGGAAACCCCTTGGTTATTGCGCACACGCGTTGGGCGGCTTTCAGTTGCCACCAAGGACTTAAACGCGAGCGGCCGATCCAATGTGGCCAACTCAATTTTTGTAACCCCATCGCACAAGACCGTTGGCTTGTAGGGCGTTGGGGTCTCAGCAATAGCTGCCATCATCAAGAGGAAAAACATCAATTGGGCTTTCTCAAAGAAGTGAAACGTTTCGCCAAGCTGGAAGTATCAAGACGCCCCCCCCCCTCGGCTTGGATTTCGCCATAATAGCCATCGACCATTTGGGTCAAGGCAAGATCAAGCCCTGTAGATTGGGCAGCTTCTAATACGATCCGCAAATCCTTGCGCATCCAATCGACCGCAAAGCCAAAATCATAGCGATCTTCTACCATGGTAGCCCAGCGGTTTTCCATCTGCCATGAGCCTGCGGCCCCTTTGGAAATGGCGGCAAGGACGGCGTCTGTGTCGAGCTCTTGAGCTTTGGCAAAGGAAACCGCCTCAGCAAGGCCTTGGACAACACCTGCGATCGCAATTTGATTGACCATCTTGGCCAGTTGGCCTGCACCTGCCTCACCTATCCTGACAATATTGCCACAATAAGCCGACAACACAGGCTTCGCGCGCTCAAAAACCACTTCACTGCCACCGCACATCGCGGTTAGTCGGCCATTAATCGCGCCAGCTTGACCACCAGAAACCGGAGCATCCAACCAGTCTAGCCCTGAATTGGAAGCAGCCGACGCCAATTCCTTCGATAGGGCCGCAGAGGTCGTGGTGTGGTCAACATAGACAGCGCCAGGCTTCATCGCGGCAAAGGCTTCGAGCGCGACTGCTCGCGCATCAGGATCATCGCCCACACAGGCCATCACAAAGTCTGCACCAGCGACTGCTTGCGCAATCGTTTCGGCAACTTCACCAGGATTGGACTGTCCCCAAGCTTCCGCTTTCGAATGTGTGCGATTCCAAACGCGCACCTGATGGCCATTTTTGACCAGCCAACCGGCCATAGGGCCACCCATGACCCCCAACCCTAAGAAAGCCAGTGTCGGCTGGCTCATGACTTTGCCAAGGCTGCGGTAGAACCAAATTGTCCACGGAAATAGGCCAAGCCTTGGCCCTCATGATTTTGATAAGCCATTGTTTGCCCAATCAGGATCAAATGATCCCCTGCTTCAATGCGTTGCACAACTTTGGTGTCGAAGGCCGCAATGGTGCCGGGTAGAACCGGGGACCCGGTCTCCAAGGCAGCATACTCACCCACCGCCAGCTTTTGATCGCCCTTCCCGGCAAAGCGCATAGCCATCTCGCCTTGGCTGCCTGCCAAGATATTGATCGCAAAAGCATCACATTTTGAGAACAGGTCAAACGAGTCAGACTTATTGCCCAGACACCACAGTACGAGAGGTGGCTCTAGCGACACTGACGTAAAGCTATTGACCGTTAAGCCATGGCCTTTTCCGTTTGAATCCAAGGTGGTCACGATCGTGACGCCCGTGGCAAAGCTGCCCAAGGCAGATCGATAGTCTTTTAAGTCAAATGTCATTTGTTCATTCCTGCAAACCTGCTCTTAACCGACATCGTGCATACTTCTCAACACTATCACTGTGAGAAGCACATCATGTCGTCCAATCGGCCCATAATAATTAAAAGAGTCAAAAAGATAGCCGGCGGACACCATGGTGGCGCGTGGAAAGTGGCTTACGCCGACTTTGTGACCGCTATGATGGCCTTCTTTTTGTTGATGTGGCTGATTAACACCTCCTCACCCGAGCAAAAGCGTGGGATTGCAGACTACTTTGCACCAGCGAGTGTTTCGGCTTCGACCTCGGGTTCTGGCGGGATCCTAGGCGGCACGGCCTTAGGTGAAGTCGGCGCGATGCAAAAAGGGGCAACCCCCATTTTTGAATCAGCTGCCCCTGCGAGCCACCCCTCCAGCCAAGCGGGCGAAAGCAGTGGTCAAGGTGCTGCGGATGCAGCGGATAAAGCCGCTGAAGATGCCATCGCGAGGCGCGAAGCCGCAGAGTTCCAGCAAGCTGAGATGAGCTTGCGCCAAGCGTTGCAGGACATGCCAGAACTGGCTGAGATGTCGCGCAACATCATCGTGGATCAAACGCCAGAGGGCTTGCGCATTCAATTGGTTGACCAAGAAGGTCGCCCCATGTTTGAGCCAGGCTCGACGGTACCGAATGACCGCGCGCGCCTGATCCTGCAAGCTGCAGCACGTATCGTCGAGACATTGCCCAATCGTGTCAGCATCTCGGGTCACACAGATGCAGCACCAAATCCTGACCCGCGCAATTCCAATTGGGACCTCTCGTCCGCGCGCGCAAATTCCGCACGCCGCGTATTGACAGCAGCTGGCTTGAGTGAAGACCGAATTGCCCAAGTATCCGGCAAAGCAGGTTCTGACCCCCTGTTCCCAGACGACCCTTATCAAGCGGCTAACCGCCGCATTGCCATTATCCTGCAGCGTGCATCCCCGCCCTTACCTGCGGATGGCGGACTGTAAGTTTTTCCGCACACTCCAAGATTGATTTCGTCGATTCGGGTGTTGGCGAAAGACTGGGAAAGTTGTTACACTAACCCAACATGAGCACAGACCCGACTTCACCTGCAGGGCGGATTTCCGCTTCTAAGAATATCAGGTTTTACCTGACTGCAGCCCAGCCTTGCCCCTATTTGGATGGCCGGCGGGAACGCAAGGTATTTGCTGCACTTGATGGACCCGACGCGATTGAGTTGAATGACAGCTTGACCCATGCCGGGTTTCGTCGCTCTCAGAATATTGCTTACCGGCCTGCTTGCGATATGTGCGCCGCCTGCGTCTCGGTTCGCGTTCCAGCCGCGCAATTTGTGTTTTCCAAGCGCTGGCGACGAGTTTTAGCGCGCAACCAAGATATCGTGTCAAACTTGGTGCCTGCCCACGCCACCTATGAGCAGTATGCCTTATTACAAACTTATCTCAAGGATCGCCATTTTGGGGCTGGGATGTCAGACATGTCGGTGTTTGACTATTCGGCGATGGTCGAAGAAACCTCGGTACGGACCCATATTATTGAGTACCGCCTAGATGGCGAAGATGATCGTTTGGTCGGATGTGCCTTGGTCGACGCCCTCGCCGATGGGCTATCGATGGTTTATGCGTTTTTTGACCCAACCGAATCAAGTCGCAGCTTGGGCAGCTTTATGATCCTCGATCATTTACGCCAAGCCCAAGATGTCGGTTATCCAAACGTCTATTTGGGCTATTGGGTGCGGGGTTCTCGCAAAATGGCCTATAAAACCAACTTCCGACCTATTGAAGCATTGAGCTCTTCCGGGTGGACTGATTTGAGTCCATTACTTAATCAACGCTAGGAATTGTTGAGGTATTTTCCAGTATTTAAGGCGAATGAACGCATCGAGTTAGGAAACGTTAAGCATTACACTCCACAGGCACCAACTAGGCTTTGTTTGAGTGGAGTAGTCTGTTATGCGCTTTTCCTATGTTGTTCCTGCACTTGCTTTGTTAAGCAGCCCGGCACTGGCGGATACCCCGTTCTCTTTTGGTGGTTCGGTTGGGTATGAGTTTCCCGTCAGTGGCAAGATTATAGACGAAACATCGAGCGCCAGCCTAAATCTGACGACCCTAAATTCAGCCCTTGCGGGTACAGGTATTTTGCGGCTTCGCGGGATAGACTTCGAGGACAGCTCAGAGGCACCTCTCAAGGCAACCATTGAGGTGCGCTATGCCTTAACACAAACTTCTGAAATGTTTGGCGCGATCACCTACAGCCAAGGCAATGGAAAAAGCGCCAACATTGGCTGCGTCGAAATCGTCGTGTCCGGCGCTCCAGACTGCTCGACCCCGCTCACAGCAACCTTTAGCGACTTCAAGCAAATGGGTGTTGAGCTCGGCTATCGTCAGTGGCTCGAAAGCCCAGTCATGAGTGACCGTCTTTTCCCGTATTACACGCTGCGCGCTGGTGTAACCCAAACGGACGCCTTGTCTGCAACTGTTGTGGCGTCAACCTCTCTGGTACCCAATGCTGCGCTTGGCACGTGGAACCTATATGACGACAAAGTCACCTATGTCTTCGGCGGTGACGTCGGCGCGACATATCTGATCGCCCCATTTGCTGAAATCGGCGCGGAAGTTGGTGTGCGGTACAATTCTAAACTGTCTGAGATCGACACCGGCCTAACCGCATTGGGCTTAGCTGCGGCCAACGATAAGTCTGACCGTATTTCGATCCCTGTGTCTGTTCGTTTGAACGCAGCTTTCTAAGCTTCTCAGCATCGAACTTGATTTAAAGGGCGCTTGGGTTACCGAGCGCCCTTTTTGCTGGTTGGGTGTTAGGCAACTCCGTAAGGTTTAACGAAGGTCACAAGTGCTAGGCTTTCATCGGCAAAAGAAGCTGTTGCGAGGAGGCGTCCGCAATCAGTCCGTCGTTCTCGCGCTTGAGCTCTACGCGGCATGTAATCATTTGGCGCGACTGAGCGACTACCCTCACCTCTCTCAAAAGTGCTTCAGCGCGCCCGACACGAACAAAGTTCAACGTCAGGTTCGTTGTTCGAAATACCATATAGTCTGGGACCACCGTCATCGCCGCGAATGCGGCTGCTTGGTCTGCAAGTGCGGTGAAATAGCCACCAAACAATGATCCATTCACGTTTAGTAATTCCGGATTTGGAATCCAACGTTAGAGCACCCAACCAGCACCCCAGTCGTCTAACCCACCAAGTTGCAGGGTTTGCACGACCGGGGGCAAAACTACGGCCCCTGCCTTCAGCAACTCCAATCTTTCAGTCGCCCAAGTCATCTGCGCACTCCATCTCTTGTTGAGCGCAATCATACAGGGAATGGTCGCCATGGATACTCGATTTGGAGTTCCCGGTGCCGCTAGCATATCTCGCGAACACACCTCCATGGGCGCTGCGCCAGCAGGCACTATCTTCGCTAGTTGTGAATAAAGCTCATTTTGTTGCTTGCAGGATCGCGAACATAGGCACCATAAAACGTCTGTCCATATATCGGGCGTGGACCGGCGGGCCCTTCGTCGCTGCCACCATTTGCCCTAGCAGCCGCGTAAGCTGCATAAACTTTCTGCGGACTTTCGCAGCGAAACCCTGGCATGATCCCGTTACCTGGTTCTGGTGCCTCTTTGTTGTTTGGTGGCGCAATCCACGCCCGAGTTCCATTCCTAAACAGATAGCAAAATCCATAACCAGGATAGTCACTCTTTATCGTCGCGCCAAAATGCGGAAACACGGCATCTTAAAATCTGCGCGACACTGCAAGGTCGTTGGTACCCAACATGATGTAATCTAGACTCACGACAAATCCTCCCTTCCAGAACATTGGGAGAACAAAAACACTTATCAACCGTGACGTACCGACGCTGTTTCGGTCGTTTCATGCACGCTGCCGGGATGCTTCTAGTTTGCTGTGGCCCGAGTTGCATTCTTGGTGTGATCGTAAAGCCTTCGCCAACCCGTCGACCGATTGTTCGAACTGAATGGGAAAGTGACCTGACGCCCTACCGCCCTATCCCACAAACTTGCCCGACCGCGAGAAGCCTCGCGGTACCATGCGGCCGGCGGCGGCGCGTTTGGCGACATAGTCTTTCCAGTCGGTCACATTCTGACGACGGCCAGAGGTGTCGTACCAAGCAAGACCTTCATCTGCCTTGAAGGTCAGCGCATCAAGAAGACCGCCATCCTTATAGGCCTGCAGCTTGACGCCTTTGCCCCTGCCCATGCGTGGTAATTCTTCAGTTTTGAACACCACAAGTTTCCGGTTCTCACCTATCACGGCCACCATATCGCCTTGGATAGGGGCAACAACCGCGGTCTTCGCCCCGTCATCTAGGTTCAAGACTTGCTTGCCTGAGCGCCGCATGGCTGCGCATTCTTCATCGCTAACGACAAAGCCATAGCCAGAGCTGGCGGCAATCAAGCGCTCGCCATCTGGCTTGGGCAAGAACATCGCCAGAATGTCGTGCTCTTCGCCCAGATCAATCGAGAGGCGCACGGGTTCACCTAGGCCCCGGCCACCGGGCAATTTATCGCCCGCCAAAGCAAAAGCGCGGCCATCGGTGGCAAATAGGACGATGCGGTCCGTCGTCTCGGCATGAAGCGAAAGATAATAGCCGTCACCATCCTTATACTTTACAGTCGACAGATCATCGATCTTGCCTTTCAGCGCCCGGATCCACCCCTTTTGGGACAACACCACTGTGATGGGTTCGCGCGTGACAAAGGCCTCCGCACTTAACGACAGGGCCACTGGGGCGTCGGCAAAGGTGGTGCGGCGCGCACCAAGTGGGGTATCCTTGGAGAATGCCGACTGGATTTCGCGCAATTCTTCTGATGCTTGCGCCCATTGCAAAGCGGGCGAAGCAATCATCGCCATCAGGCCTTCGCGTTCGGCCTTTAAGTCTTCATTCTCTTGGCGAATTTCCATCTCTTCCAGCTTGCGCAAATTGCGCAAGCGCGTGTCGAGAATGGCATTGGCTTGAACGTCGGTCAGGTTAAACGTCTTGATCAAGACTTGCTTGGGCTCATCCTCATAGCGGATGATGCGGATGACTTCGTCGAGATTGAGATAGGCAACGAGCAAGCCCGCCAAAATCTCCAAGCGCGCTTCAATCTTGCGAAGGCGCCAATTGGCACGCGCGACAATGACATCGCGCTTGTGATCGAGGAACGCCTTCAAACACTCAATCAAGCTCATGACGCGCGGCGCACCCTTGGCGTCGAGCACGTTTAGGTTCATCGAAAAGCGGTTTTCCAGATCGGTGAGCTTGAACAAGCTCTCCATCAATTGCTCAGGCTCCACCGTGCGCGCGCGAGGCTCTAGGACGAGGCGGATATCTTCGGCACTTTCATCGCGCACGTCGCCTAAGAGTGGGGCCTTTTTGTTTTCAATAAGCTCTGCTAAGCGCTCCACAATCTTGGACTTTTGGACCTGATAAGGCGTCTCGGTCACAATTATGCGCCAGGTGCCGCGCCCTGTGTCTTCGACATGCCAGCGGGCACGGGTGCGGAAGCCGCCTTTTCCCGTTGCATAGGTTTCGCGGATGGCCGCGCGCGATTCGATGCATATCCCACCAGTTGGGAAATCTGGGCCGGGTACCAGACCCAAGATTTCGTCCAGATCAGCCTCAGGCTTATCGATCAGCAACAAGCAGGCATCGATCAGTTCCGCCGCATTATGGGGCGGGATGGAGGTAGCCATCCCCACTGCAATGCCCATCGAGCCATTGGCCAATAGGTTTGGATAGCCAGCAGGCAG
The DNA here is from genome assembly GCA_041160865.1 of Pseudomonadota bacterium. Classification (GTDB taxonomy): domain Bacteria; phylum Pseudomonadota; class Alphaproteobacteria; order Caulobacterales; family Aquidulcibacteraceae; genus Aquidulcibacter. The sequence goes on from JBEAVQ010000002.1 coordinate 48,177, forward strand.
AACCGAAGGCTCTTCATCTTCTTGGCTATAAGTTTCGCGGAAAAGAACTGAATCCTCGTCCACCCCTTCCATCAACAAAGCGCCAATCGCGGTTAGACGCGCTTCGGTATAGCGGTAAGCAGCCGCGGAATCGCCGTCGATATTGCCGAAATTACCTTGGCCATCGACCAATGGATAACGGACGGAGAAGTCTTGGGCCAAGCGAACAAGCGCATCATAAATCGCGCTGTCGCCATGGGGATGATACTTACCCATCACGTCACCAACGATCTTGGCGCACTTTTTGAAATTGCTAGAGGGGTCGAGGCCGAGCTCACCCATGGCATGAATAATGCGTCGCTGGACCGGCTTTAGGCCATCGCGCACATCGGGCAGCGCGCGACTGGTAATGGTCGACAAGGCATAGACGAGGTAGCGGCTCTCCAAAGCGCGATCAAACGGCTCATTGATAATGTTGCCGCTGTCGCCGCCACTGCCATCTAATTCCACTACATCGCCCATAGGCCCACTATCCTTCGAATCAGGTTTCCATAATGGCAGCGTGTGCGGCCAAGCGCGACGACAAGCGGCAGCGACTTGTGGACAAGTACTGCAATGAAGTGCCGAATTCTGAGGATTTCCGAGTGGTGGGAGTGGCAGCTCCTACGGGAGTCGAACCCGTCTTTCCTGATTGAAAATCAGGCGTCCTAACCGATAGACGAAGGAGCCACATCACGCGTTGTTCACACGAGAGGCGCGCTCTATACAAAGGCCGTTGCCAACACGCAAGCGGCCTTTGCTGCTAAGATGCAGGACTTGCATCGACAATCTCACAATCGACCGCGTTTCCGCCGCGCCAATCATCCTTTTTCAACCGAACCACAACATGCATGGGCCGTCGCCCCATCAAAGCGTCGCCTAACGGCGTGTTCAAAGCGCGAAATGCAATCGCTTTGATTCTTTGCCCGGATTGGTCTTCCAGCATAAGGCGTACATGGCCGGTCCCAACGGGGGCGGCTGCATAGGGACGCACATCGGCAAAGGCAAAGACGGGGTCAGGCCAACCCGCACCATACGGACCAACCTCTGCCATCGCGTCGAGAAGTTCGGGTGTTGCAGCGCCTAGCCCAACAAGGGCGTCGATGGCCAAATCACGGCTGGTACCGGTCGCATCCGATTCGGTGCGTAAGCGGCGAGCTAAGTCCTGATGGACGGACCTTAGGTCCTTGAATGACATGGTCAGGCCCGCGGCCATCGCATGCCCGCCGCCGGCCAGAATGACCCCGTCACTGGCCGCACCTGAAACTGCTGCGCCCAGATTGATACCCGGCACTGATCTGCCAGAACCCTTGGCATGGGGATCATCTGGATCGGCAGAGCCGATGACAATAACAGGACGATGGAAACGATCCTTCAAGCGCCCTGCAACAATGCCAATGATGCCCGGATGCCATCCCGGAGCGCCCAGCATCAACAACGGGCCGTCCAGCGGCCCCGCTTCACCCCGTTCAACCCGGGCAATGGCTTCTTCAAGTACATTGGCCTCAATGGCGCGACGTTCTTGATTGAGGACTTCGAGCTCTTCGGCGATTTGTGATGCTTCAGAGGCATTGTTGGTTGATAAGAGACGCACCGCGAGCGAGGAATCTCCCACGCGTCCCCCAGCATTCAAGCGCGGGCCAAATACCCAACCAGAGGCATAGACACTGCCGGGGTCCTTCAGTTTCGAAGTCACCGCCAAAGCTGCCAGACCCGGATTGATCAGTTTCTCTTGAACCTTCAAGCCTTGTGCGACCAGTGCGCGGTTGAGGCCTGTCAGCGGGGCAACATCGCAAATCGTTCCAAGCGCTGCGAGATCAAGGCGGCTCAAGAGATCATATTCTGAACCAGACCAAAGCCCTTGCTGACGAGCCGCCCGATTGAGGGCAACAAGCGCCACAAAGACCACACCGGCAGCGGTCAAATGACCTAAGCCAGAGCGATCATCTTGCCGATTAGGATTGACGACAGCCAAGGCAGGCGGCGGCGCGCCATGCATTAAATGGTGGTCAAACACCACCACGTCTAAACCAATTCGGGCCGCTTCCTCGAGCGCTGCATAGGCGGCGGCCCCACAATCGACTGTAATCAGTAGATCGGTGCCGCCAGCCTTGATCTTGTTTACGATCTTTGGGCTCGGGCCATAGCCGTCCAAAATGCGGTCAGGCACAAACACATTGGCGCGCGCGCCAATCGCTTTGAACCAGCTTAAAAGCAAAGCGCCAGAGGTCCCGCCATCGACATCATAGTCGGCCAGAATGGTAATGGCCTTTTGGCCCTGAGCAGCGGCAAGGATAGCCTCAACCGCCTTCTCCATGTCTTGTAGGGTGAAGGGCTCAGGCAGTTCGTTTTTGAGCTTGGGGGATAAGATGCGCAGCGCGGTGTCAGGCACCGCTCCACGCGCAACCAAAAGCTTGGCTTGAATCGCCCCGATCCCGAGACGACGCACGCCTTCTTCCACTGCGCCAATTTCAGCTTCAGACTGCCCATCAGGCAAACGCTGAAGCCATCTCCGACCAGTCAGGCTCGACTCTATTCCGAGGAAAGAGCCAAGCATCCGCCTAGCCTAGGTGCTGGGTGCGGACCACACGGGCGGTCATCGCAGCGGAGTCCAGAACCAAAGTCTCGGTCACAAAGCCCTTGGATGTCGCCTTAACGCCTGCAACCAGCGCACCATTGGTCACGCCCGTCGCGGAGAAAACCACGTCGGTAGAGACCAATTCGTCCAATTGGTAGGTGCGGTTGAAATCCGTGATGCCAATGCGGCGAGCCCGGCCTTTTTCATCCTCATTGCGGAAAACTAAGCGACCTTGGAATTGACCGCCGACGCACTTCAGTGCCGCAGCAGCCAACACGCCCTCAGGTGCGCCGCCTTGACCTAAATAAAGGTCGATCCCGGTTTCAGGGTCTGTCGTATAGATCACGCCGGCAACATCGCCATCTGTGATCAGATGAATGCGGGCACCAACCGAACGCAGGCTTTCAATAATGCTGCCATGACGTGGCCGGTCCAGCACACAGACACCAATCTCTTGTGGCTCAACGCCTTTGGCCTTAGCCAAAGCAATGACATTTTCAGCCGGTGTACGATCAATGTCGACAACGCCCGCTGGCAGGCCGGGGCCAACAGCGATTTTGTCCATATAGGTATCTGGGGCGTATAAAAGCCCGCCTTTTGGTGCGATAGCCAAAACGGCTAAGGCGTTGGGCATCGCTTTCGCGGTCAGGGTCGTGCCTTCAAGGGGATCCAGCGCGATGTCAAACTCTCCGCCTTCTCCGGTTCCGACTTCTTCGCCGATATAAAGCATTGGCGCTTCGTCGCGCTCGCCCTCACCAATGACCACGCGGCCCTTCATGGCGATCGCATTCAGACCCGTCCGCATGGCGTCAACAGCCAATTGATCTGCGGCCTTTTCATCACCCCGGCCAATGCCCCGATAAGAAGCAATTGCGGCGGCCTCGGTAGCTGCCAAAGCACCTGCGGCGATATCAGGGGGAAGGTATACAGTCATAAGAGGTCCAACTTTACTAGAGATCATGAACGAGCCAACGGGCCGTAATTAGTCTTCCAGAGGCATCAAGACTGGAGCCTCAACAAGGACCTCCAGTCGAGAAAGCTCACCCAAGGCGTCCAACAAATCCTGCTCTGCCATGGGCTGGGTAGTCAGGACGATCGGTACACGGGAAGCGTCCTCGGGGGGCTTTTGCAGGAAGCTTTCGATGGAAACAAGGTGCTTTGCCAGCGTATCGGTAATTTTCGCGATGGTTCCAGCCCGATCAGGGACGCGCAAACGAACATAGAATTTTGATGAAACCAAAAGCCCACCCTTGGATGCGTTCAATTGGTTGGCTTGGCCGGGACCGGAAAAGACAGGCCGAGAATCTTCGTGCGACAGATCGATCAAATCGCCAGCAACTGCCGAAGCTGTCGGCCCAGCCCCTGCCCCTGCACCAACCAGAGACAAGCGACCGACAGGGTCTGCATCGATCACAACCGCATTGAGGGGACCATTCACGCGCGCGATTGGGTGATCTTGTGCCAAAAGAGTTGGGCGTACGGATTGAAAAACGCTGTCCCCCACACGGGCTGCCTTGGCCAATAGTTTTACGCGGCGACCAAGAAACTTAGCGCTTTCCAAATCAATCGGCTCAATCGCTTCGATGCCCTCTAGGCGCAAAGCGGCAAAGTTTGGAGCGCCGCCAAAGGCAATCGCAGACAGAATGGCCAGTTTATGCCCAGCATCCGCGCCAGAGACATCAAGTGTCGGGTCGACTTCTGCATAGCCAAGCCGCTGCGCATCGGCCAAAACCTCGCCAAAGCTGCGCCCTGTTAGGTCCATCTCGGTGAGGATGTAATTGCACGTGCCGTTCAAAACACCACTCACGGCGGTGATGTAGTTGGCTGCCAAGCCTTCTCGCAAAGCTTTAATCACAGGAATGCCGCCAGCTACGGCAGCCTCATAGCGAATTTCTGCGCCATGCTTTGCGGCGAGTACGGCAAGGGCTGCCCCGTGCTCTGCCAACAGTGCTTTATTGGCCGTGACGACATGCTTGCCAGCCGTAAGAGCGGCCTCTACAGCAGCCTTAGCACTACCTTCAGAGCCGCCCATCAGTTCAACAAACACGTCAATGTCAGGGCTGCTCGCCAATGCTACAGGATCATCAAACCAGGCAATGCCAGAAATGTCGACCTCGCGCGTGCGCTCTTTGCTGCGGGCCGAAACCCCTGTCACTTTCACAGTCGACGCCAAAGGCCCCTGCCCGTACGCCAGCTTCAAAAGCCCGCCACCAACCGTTCCGAGGCCGGCGATCCCAATTCTCAAGACACCCATGTAAATCTCTCTATCAGGCATGAAGGCCCTTTGATTACGACTAGATCAGAGTGGGGGTCTAAATCGACCCACTCTCCTCGGTCAAAAACTTCCGCACGGCACGCGCGGCTTGGCGAATTCGTTGCTCGTTCTCAACCAGAGCAATGCGCACATGTTCATCGCCATATTCGCCAAAGCCTGCCCCTGGGGCGACGGCCACGCCAGCCTTTTCCACCAATCGCTTGGAGAATTCAACTGAACCAAGTCCTCTAAACTTTTCAGGGATCAAGGACCAAGCAAACATCGAAGCTTGAGGCTCTGGAACATCCCAACCGGCGCGCGAGAAGGAGTCAATCAGTGCGTCACGACGCGCCTTATAAATCGCCCGCATCTCTGCCACACATCCCTGCGGCCCATTTAGGGCTTCGACCGCTGCGACTTGTACAGGCGTATAAGCGCCATAGTCCAAATAGGATTTTACCCGTGCGAGTGCAGCAATCACCCGCTCATTTCCCAAAGCGAAGCCTACGCGAAAACCTGCCATCGAATAGGTTTTCGACAAGGTGTTGACCTCAACCACCACATCCTTTGCACCTTCGACTTGCAGGATGCTTGGAGGGGGTTTGGATTCATCGAAATAGATTTCCGAATAGGCCATATCGGAGATCACCAGCATATTATGCTTTCTGGCGAGCGCCACGACCTCTTTATAATAGTCGAGTTCGACCACTTGAGCAGTTGGATTGGCGGGATAGCACACAATCATCGCAATCGGTGGCGGTACAGAATGGCGAACGGCGCGGCTTATGCCTGCCAAATATTGTTCTGGGCTGTGAGCTTCGATCGAGCGAATGACACCGCCAGCCATGATGAAGCCAAACGCATGAATAGGGTAAGATGGATTTGGGGCAATCACCACATCGCCGGGCGCACAAATGGCTTGTGCTAGGTTTGCAAAGCCTTCTTTCGAACCCAAAGTCGCGACAATCTCGGTATCTGGATTAAGCTTGACGCCAAACCGCCGATCATAATAGCCCGCCATAGCGCGACGCAGGCCCGGAATGCCGCGGGATGCCGAATAGCGATTGCTGCGCGGCTTGCGCGCCGTCTCAACCAGCTTCTCCACAATATGTTCTGGAACAGGCAAATCAGGATTGCCCATGCCAAAGTCAATGATATCAGTCCCGTTTGCCCGCAAACGGGCTTTGAGTTTATTGACTTCCTCAAACACATAGGGAGGCAGACGCTTAATTTTATAAAAATCGCCGATCATGGCGGAAAACCTTTATTTCATTTGGGGACTATTTGCCCCCTTTTTTATCAGGGAATATGCTCTTTTGCGCGAGATTACGTTGGAGGCAGGCGCGCAACATCCGCCTCCATCTTAGCTCGCGCGGCCGCTGCCCAAGCCTCCGACTCCCCGTCAGTTTGCGCGGTTTGTGCCGAGGCAGAATTAGAATCAATTGCTTGCTTCGTAGCCTTTGCCCAAGTTTGGTCAATCTCGTCGGCCAGCATTGGCTTGGAATTTGGGTTGGCCTCGAGACGATTAGCATCTGCCTGTAAACCAGACTGCAAGTTTTCCCATGACGTTTGGCTCGGCAAATCTTTTGGCGCATCAGGGATTTTTGTTAAATCCGGATAATCCCCCGGCTTTAACACGGAACCGGCCGAACGGATTGTGTCTGGCAAGAAGCCTTCTTCTTGGCCGAGCGTTTGACACGCGCAGAGCGGCAAAAGGAGGAACCCAAGCGCAACCACCTTCGGCCTGCGGCACAAAGGGCGCTTACATTGGACGTTGGCTGGTCTCGCTTTAATCCGCATCGCCGGAGCACTTTCTTGTGTCGCATCTAGGCGAACAGCAGGGACATCACGATCTAAACAAACGATGCTGCCGCTCAAGGTTTAGAGCCATAAGCAGTGGAAGTTCAAACCGCAAATCGCTATAGTGTTTTATTGCGCCGCTGCGGTGTTTGCTGCAAGGCAAATAGTGCACAAATTCATGATAATCGCGGCGAATTGGCAGAAATAACGGGGCACGGATAATGGCTAAACAAAAATCAGATGGCCAGGATGGTGAGAAGCCCCCTCCAAAGCCTGAGACAGAACGGCCCACCTCGAAAGCTCATGAAGCTGAGAGTCTGATGGATGCGTTGCAAGCCCAGAATCTCGAAACCCTTGAAACTCTAACGCGGAACCTGGGCGATGCAGTTACCCGGATGGGTGCGCTGGGCGCATCCGCCGTTAACGGAGTGATGGCCGAGGATGCGCGGCCCCTGCGCGCCGACCCCTATGGTCTCGCGCCCTATGCAGCCGATGTGGCGACACGCCTTGCAGGCAATCCCGAAAAGCTCATGGCCGCCTATCAAGAGCTGTGGCAGGGCTTTGCAGAGATTTGGGCGGATTCGATCAAGTCCAGTTTGAATGATGGCACAGCAGAGACCAAGCCAGACCCCATATATGCTGATAAGCGCTTTGCCGATCCCGACTGGCAAAATCTGCCCATGTTCAATCTTTTGCAGAAGACCTATTTGCACACAGCAAACTGGTTCACTGGCTTGATTGATCATGTCGATGGCATCGACGATATGACGCGCCGCAAGGCGACCTTTTTCAACAAGCAATTCGCTGACGCCTTTGCCCCCTCAAACTTCTTGATGACCAATCCTGTTGCGCTGCGCGAGGCGTTGCGCACCGGCGGTCAAAGCGTACTGCGCGGCCTCGCCAATCTCGAACAAGACCTCAAACGCGGGCACGGCCGCCTCACCCCGGCCCAAGTCGATGAGCGGCCGTTCAAGATCGGCGAGAATATCGCCATCACGCCGGGCAAAGTTATCTATCGTGGCGAAATTCTCGAGATCATCCAATATGATCCAGTGACGCCTACGGTCTTTGCGACTCCGATCCTATTCTTCCCGCCCTGGATCAATAAATTTTATATCCTGGACATGCGTCAAGACAATTCCATGGTGAAATGGCTGACGGAGCAGGGTCACAGCGTATTTGTTGTTTCATGGCTTAATCCGGGTGTAGAACATGCCGAGAAGACATTTGAAGACTATTCCCGTCTCGGCATCTATGAAGCGCTAGACGTGGTCACGCGCGCGACGGGTCAAGATAAAGTCAATACGGTCGGCTATTGTATTGGTGGCACGCTTCTGGCCTCCACCATGGCAGTCATGGCCCATACAGGTGACAAGCGGATCAATTCAGCAACTTTCTTTGCCTCCCAGTCCGATTTTGAAGAGGCCGGGGACCTGAAGGTCTTCACTGATGATGCAGCCATCCAATATATCAAGGATGAGATTGAGCATGCAGGCGGCGTTCTCGATGCAACCGTGATGGGCGAGACCTTTAATTTCCTGCGTGCCAATGACCTTGTTTGGTCCTTTGTTGTCAATAATTATCTAATGGGCAAAGACCCAAAGCCTTTTGATCTCCTGTTTTGGAACGCAGACCAGACGCGGATGCCAAAGGCGCTACATCTTTATTATCTAGATAATTTCTACCGCCAGAACCGCTTGGGCCGGGGTGAGATGACTTTGTCTGGTTATCGATTGAACCTCAAGGACGTTGATACCCCCATCTATATGCAGTCCTCGAAAGAGGACCACATCGCGCCGTGGCGGTCGATCTATCGTGGGGCCAAGCTTTTTGGTGGGCCTGTTCGTATGATCCTTGCGGGGTCAGGACATATTGCGGGTGTGATCAATCATCCAGAGGCAAAAAAATATCAGCACTGGCTGCCACCCGAAACCATGAAGGATCTGCCAGATACGTCTGACCAATGGCAGGCGGAACTGGTTGAATGTAAGGGCTCGTGGTGGCCAGATTGGGCAAAATGGTTGGGTGAACGCTCTGGTCCGCAGGTGCAAGCACGTGTGCCGGGAGATCATGATGTCGCAGTCCTCGGCGACGCGCCTGGAACTTATGTGTTGGTGAAATCATCAGACTGAGACAGGACCTTGGCCTAATTTGATCATAAACATCCATCTGCAATCCGGCCCCACGCTTCATACGTAGATAGTATTATGCAACCTGCCTCAACCGGCCATTCCTCTGTTGCGCGCCCGTCTCTTGTCTGGTTTCGCGAAGACTTACGGATGGATGATCATCCTGCTTTGTCTGCCGCTGCCCATGCTGGTCCGGTCTGCGCAGTCTATATTCTCGAGACCGGGGGCGACTTGGGTAGACCGCTTGGTGGGGCCTTAAAGTGGTGGCTGCATCACAGCCTCATGCGACTAAAGGCTGACCTTGCCGACCACGGGATTAGCTTGATCCTACAACAAGGCGATCCGCGTAAGCTCATCCCCGCCCTAGCCAAGGATTTGGGTGCAACCTCTGTTCATTGGAACCGGCGCTATTATGCGTGGTCGAGGCCAGTCGATGCAGGTATCAAGGCCGAGCTGACGGGTTTAGGTCTAGAAGTTGGTAGCCACAAAGCACAGGTTCTGACCGAGCCTTGGGAAGTGAAGACCGGAGCTGGAGGAGCCTTCAAAGTCTTCACGCCATTCTTCAGAGCAGCCCAGCCTATGTGTGATACTTGGGCGGAGCTTGCAGCCTCTGTCCCGCCTTTAACAGGCCATAACGCGCCGGATATCCATTCGGACTCGTTAGAAGACTGGAACTTACTTCCCAAAAGCCCGGATTGGTCTGGCGGTCTGGCTGAGACTTGGCAGCCCGGTGAAGCCGGCGCCCAAAAGCGGCTGACCCATTTCATCGAAAATGCGCTTTTGGGCTATGGCGAAGGACGAAATATTCCGAGCAAACCAGCGACTTCGTGTCTATCTCCTCACCTGCATTTTGGCGAAATCTCCATCCGCCGGGTGTGGAATAACGCGCGTGCAGCCATGCGGGCAAGCCCTGCCCTTTCACACGACGGCCAAATCTTTCTGTCTGAGCTCGGCTGGCGTGAATTCTCCATTCAATTGATCTATCACTATGAGGATTTTCCGCAGGAAAGTTGGAAGGAAGCGTTTCGCAGCTTTCCATGGAAGAACGATCCATCCGCACAGCGGGCTTGGCAAAGCGGACAAACGGGTTACCCCATTGTGGACGCAGGTATGCGTCAATTATGGAAGACAGGGTGGATGCATAATCGTGTGCGCATGATTGTTGCTTCCTTTTTGGTGAAGCACTTGTTGGAAGATTGGCGCGTGGGCGAAGCTTGGTTTTGGGACACATTGGTGGATGCGGACGTCGCCAATAATGCAGCGGGTTGGCAGTGGGTTGCGGGCTGTGGTGCCGATGCATCCCCCTACTTCCGCATCTTCAACCCCATGTCACAGGGTGAAAAATTCGACCCAGAGGGTCACTATGTCCGCGCTTGGGTGCCAGAGTTGGCGAAACTTCCAAACAAGTACCTTCATCGCCCGTTTGAATGCCCGACCGAAACCCTTCGCTTGGCTGGCGTGCATCTCGGGCGGACTTATCCCTTGCCCATCGTCAATCATGAAAAAGGCCGCAAGCGCGCATTGGACGCCCTCGCGAGCCTTAAACAGCATTCCTCTGGAGACCTAGTATGAAAATCGCGATTATTGGCACAGGGATTACAGGTCTCTCCGCTGCTTGGGCTTTGAAGGACCAGCATGAGGTGACTGTGTTTGAGAAAGAGGCGCGTTTAGGCGGCCATTCCAACACCGTGACGGTCGATTATGACGGCAAGAAGCTCGACGTCGATACAGGATTTATCGTCTATAACGCGCTGAACTACCCTAATCTGATTGCGCTATTTGAAACTCTTAACGTACCAACCCAACAGTCGGATATGAGCTTTTCGGTGCGCGATGGACACCCCGGCAGCGAATGGGGTTCAGATGGCGCACCGGGCTATTTTGCTTGGAAGCGCAATGCCTTTAATCTCGGTCACTGGGCGCTGTTGGCCGATATGTTGCGCTTTAACTCTCAAGCCCAAAAGGACGTTCAAGATCCAGCCCTTCAGACGATGAGTTTAGGTGAGTACAGCGCTAAGTTGGGGCTGTCTCAGCGCTTCTTGGAACGTTACCTTGTGCCAATGGGCGCGGCCATTTGGTCGACGCCTGAGAAGGGTATGTCGGATTATCCCGCCGCAAACTTTGTTCGTTTCTTCAACAACCATCGCCTCGTTCATTTTGAACGACCCAATTGGCGCACCGTTACGGGTGGTTCGCGCCGCTATGTCGAAAAGTTTACTGAATCCTTGGGCGACCGCGTGCACTTGCAGGCCCCTGTGACCCATGTGCGCCGCGACACAGACGGCGTGGAAGTGCTCGTAAGTGGAACCCCCCATCGGTTCGACGAAGTTATTCTCGCCTGCCACTCAGATGAGGCCCTTGCCCTTTTGGCCGATGCGAGTCCTCGAGAAACCGCCATTCTGGGCGCTGTCCGCTATGCGCCAAATGAAGCGATTTTGCACCGAGACGCCAGCTATATGCCGACCCGCAAAGCGGCTTGGGCGAGTTGGAATGTATCTCGGGGCGATCCCGATGCGCCAATCGAACTCACCTATTGGATGAACCGACTGCAAGGCCAGGACAGCAATTATCCTCTATTTGTTACCTTGAACCCGGCAAAGCCCATCGATGAGGCAAAAATATTTGCCCGTTTCAACTATGCCCACCCACAATTTGATGCCCCCGCCGCAGAAGCGCAACGCCAAATTCTATCGATCCAAGGTGTCAACAAGACTTGGTTTGCCGGCGCTTGGCAGGGATATGGCTTCCATGAAGACGGCTTGCGGGCGGGTCTGCGGGTCGCCCTGAAACTGGGCGGCCAAATCCCTTGGACCTTCGTTGATGACGATATTGTGCGTGAATTGCCCTCGGTATTGCATACGACTGTGGCTATAGACCAAGATCAACCTGCACAGAAAGCAGAAGCGGCATTGTGACCGATATGACAATCCTTGGACTGATGCGAGGCCGGACCATCCACGTCCGCTTCGAGCCGTTTGAGCATCGCTTAGCCTATGACCTCTATCAGGTCTTGATCGATGTGGATGACCCAGGTGGGCAGGTTCAAGGTTTAAAATGGATGAGGCACAATCGGTTTGCGCCACTGGCCTTTTATGACAAAGATCACGGCGATCGCACCGGTGCGCCCTTACGGATTTGGGTTGAATCCCAATTGTCTGCAGCCAAGATTGCCTATGACGGCGGGCCAATCCATTTATTAACCTTCCCGCGTGTTCTTGGTTTTGTATTCAATCCGATCTCTGTTTTCCTCGTTTATCGTCACGATCTTAGCTTAGCCGCCGTTATCTATGAAGTGAACAACACATTTGGCGAAACACACAGCTATGTCGCCCCCGCAAGTGGACATGGGGTTGAGCACCAAGAAGCCGATAAAATCTTTCACGTCTCGCCCTTCTTCGATGTGTCAGGCCGATATGCGTTTACCCTGCGAGCCAGCGGCAATACGCTCTCGTTGACGATCGACAAATACTCAGATGCAGTTCGAGATCATCTGGCGACACTGAAACTGCGTAGAGAGTCAATGAGCGACAAGAACTTGGCACGCGCATTTTTTGCCATCCCGTTCTTGACGTTCAAGGTTGTCTTAGGCATTCACTGGGAAGCCTTGAAATTATTATTAAAAGGTGCACGCTACCACCACAAACCGAAGCCGCCAATTCCCGCCAGTATTGCCAGATTAAGCAGGATTCCATCGCCCCATGAGTGACGATCAAAACGCTAAGACCCTGATGATGACGCCAAAACTAGCGCGCCAACTTCGCCAAGTGCCCATGGCCTTCAAAATGGCGGCAGTAGCGATGAGCAACATTGTGGCAGGCGAAATTCGAGTGTGGTTGCCAGACGGTCGCAGGTTGCTGTTCAAAGGGGAAAAGCCCGGCAAAAGTGCGGTACTTCAAATCATAAACTTTAGCTTTATCAAGCGCGTTGCCGCTCAGGGTGACATTGGCTTTGCAGAAGGCTTGATGGCTGGCGAGTGGGACACACCCGATCTTGCTGTTCTGCTGGAAGTCTTCTCGTCCAACCTCGATTTGATGCCAAAGCTGCTGATCGGGGGACCCTTGTGGGCCGTGATCAATAATTTCCGTCACAAATTCTTGAAACGGAATACCAAGACTGGCTCGAAGAAGAATATTCTCGCCCATTACGATCTGGGCAATAATTTCTATTCGCGGTGGCTTGATCCCAGCATGACTTACTCATCCGCCGTCTATGAAAAAGACGGTCAGGACTTAACCAGCGCACAAATGAACAAGTATCGCGCCTTGGCAGAGCAAGTCAGCCTGAAGGCTGGCCAGCATGTACTCGAGATTGGCTGCGGCTGGGGCGGATTTGCTGAATTTGCTGCCCGCGAATATGGCGCGCGCGTCACCGGCGTCACCATTTCGGAAGAGCAGTACAAATATGCGACCGAGCGCTTGGCCAAGGCAGGCTTAAGCAATCTGGCTGAAATCCAGCTGATGGATTACCGCGATATCAAGGGTCAATTTGATGCGGTTGTTTCGATCGAAATGTTCGAAGCGGTCGGCGAACAATATTGGTCGACCTATTTCGACAAGGTCAATTCGGTGTTGAAGCCCGGCGGCAAAGCTGGGCTACAAATCATCACGATTGATGAGCGCTTGTTTGAAGAATATCGCAGCCGTGCGGACTTCATCCAAAGCTATGTCTTCCCGGGCGGCATGTTACCCAGCGTGCCCCGACTTAAGCTGGAAGTGGCGCGGGCTGGTTTGGTATGGCAGAGCACGGCCGCTTTCGGTCTGTCCTATGCCGACACGTTGGCTGCTTGGGCTAAGACCTTTCTAGCCGAATGGATCCACATCAAAGACATGGGCTTTGATGAGCGATTCAAGCAATTGTGGCGCTTTTACCTAGCCTATTGCGAGGCAGGTTTCCGGACTGGCCGCATCGATGTTGGTCATTTCTCGATGATCAAACCGTAGGGTAAGGACTGGCTCAAAAAAAGAAGGCGCGAGACCTTTCGGTCCCGCGCCTTCTTTTACTTTACGCTAGAATTCTAGCGTTTGATTTGACTGGCGATATAGTCGCGAACGCCTTTGCCGTAAGGTGGCCGCAAGGCCTTCATCGGTCCCAAATCCTTTTTCAATTGGCTGTACACTGACCGGGCATGACTGAACTCTTTAAAGCCGTCATGGCCATGATAAGATCCCATGCCAGATGGACCGATGCCACCGAATGGCAAATCTTCCATCGCAATGTGGAAGATCACGTCATTGACTGTAACCCCGCCTGACGTGGTGTTGGTCAAAACATATTCCTGCTCACTTGGGTCAGCACCAAAATAGTACAAGCCAAGCGGGCGATCATTGGCATTCACATAGCCGATGGCTTCTTTGACATCAGAATAGGTTTTGATCGGAAGCACAGGGCCAAAGATTTCTTCCTGCATAATGCTCATGTCTTCGGTGGTATCGAGGACCAAGGTTGGCGGAATTTTACGACCATTCTGCGTAGAAAAGTCCTCACTTGCGGGATTGATCTCCACAATTGTCGCACCCTTGGCCTTGGCATCGGTAAGCAAAGCTTGAATCCGGTCAAAGTGACGTGGTGAGATGATGGCCGTGTAGTCTGGGTTATCGCGCAATTTCGGATACATGGCGGCGACGGAATTGGTCAAAGCGCCAACCAGTTCATCGCGCTTTTCCAATGGCACTAACAGATAGTCCGGTGCCAAACAAATTTGTCCGGCATTCAGTGTCTTACCAGCCATAATTCGGTCTGCAGTCGTTGCGACATCAGCGGAGCGCGATACGATCACAGGGCTTTTCCCACCCAACTCCAGAGTCACAGGAACGAGATTTTCAGAAGCTGCGCGCATGATGTGGCGGCCAATGGAGGTTCCGCCTGTAAAAATCATGTGGTCAAAAGCCAAACGCGAGAAGGCCTGGCCGACATCGGGTCCACCTGTAATCACCGCGATCTCTTCTTCAGAAAAAGCCTTCGCGAACATCTGGCGCAACAACTCTGATGTAGCCGGCGTCAATTCCGATGGCTTGATCATCGCACGATTACCGGCAGCCAAGATTTGCGCGAGGGGCGCAAATGTCAGATTAACTGGGAAATTCCATGGGGCGATGATGCCGACAACGCCTTTGGGCTGGTAACGGACTTCAGCCTTTGCGCCCAACAAGCCCAAAAGCGAAGGCGAGGTTTTGCGCTTTGCAGGGCGCATCCATTTTGCCAAGTTTGCCTTGGCATCCTTAAGCGGGCCGAGCGAACTGGCGACATCGGTGATCAAGCTGGTTTCACGTGCGCGGCACGAAAAATCTTCCGACAAAGCATCGGCGATTTGCTCTGCATGATCGACCAGCGATCCAATACAACGATCGATTCGGTCGATCCGTACCTCTGCTGAGGGAATCCCATCGCGTAATTGGGCCGCTTTTTGGATGGCTAGAATCTGGTTCAATCTCGCGATGGTCTCGCCGTCTCCACGTACTGAAAAAGTCATGTCGTTCATGATATTGGCTCCCTAGGTCTTTAATTTCCGCCACGCGGCGCTTTTTCAGCCGTATCTATGCGCACGAATTGCAGCTTTTTCCAAGTCTGGAAGTAAATTAAGTGGCCGCGTTTACGCAATCTCCATACTGGCGCGCTTACACAAGTTTAAAGCAAAAGGTATGCGGTGAACAACGTGTTTATAGACCTAGTCGGCGAACAAGGAATGGCGATAGCAGATGCTGCGTTGAAATCGCTAAAAGAGCGAAAAATCACCCCATCGCCAGAGAATTACGCCGTATGGTTGGCCTATCACTCTTCAATACAAGCAGAGTTGCGCGCTGAGCTTGACATGATGATCGCGGCCAAGCGTGTGATTAATGACCATATCTGCGACAAGCTTTACATCAAGTATTTTGAAGACTTAGCCATTGGTTCGCGCATGATGAAGGCCGGTGGCAAAATGGCCGCCGAAATGGAGGATGTGCGTAAAGGATTGTTAAAGGCCGGGATAAAAACCAAGGCCTATGGCGAGCAATTGGAAGTGGCCAAGCGAGAGCTCGCTAAAACGGACAGCCCGCTCATCACCCTTGATTTGGTCGATGGCCTGGTAGGCGCAACCGGTGAAATGGCCGCTCAATCTAGGCACCTTGAAACCAAGCTCGAAGAATCCAGCATCGAGATTGAAGCTTTACGCGTGCAATTGGAACAAGTGCGAATTGAAGCGGCAACTGACTCATTGACGGGTCTCGCAAACCGCAAAGAATTTGATAGCCGTCTTGTGGAGATGTGCACAGCGTCCGATCAAGGTGCCGGCCCCTTAGCCATCATTATGGCCGATATCGACTTCTTCAAGCGCATCAACGACACGTTCGGGCATCAGACTGGCGATCAAGTTATCCGCTTTGTTGCGACCGTCATGGACCGCGCCAAGCCCAAAGGCGGTATTGTTGCCCGCTTGGGTGGCGAAGAATTCGCGATGATTGCTCCTATGACGGACAGGAAAGTTGCTATGGCGATTGCGGAGAAAATTCGCCAAACCGTCGAAGGCAAACGGCTGGTGCGTCGCGCTTCAAACGAAGACCTAGGCAAAATTACCATTTCGCTGGGGGTCTCGCAACGCCGTCAGGCTGAAAAACCAACCGAAATGGTCGAGCGCGCTGATGCAGCGCTCTATAATTCCAAGCGTAATGGCCGAAACCGCGTCAGCCCAGAAGAATCGGTCAGCATCAAAGCCGCTTAAGATTTACAAGCGGCCGGTTTTTCCCAAAGCAAAAATTAGACGTCCACGCGCCTCTGGCATGGTTTTCCGCACGGGGTTAAGCAATTCGCGCTCTATAAAGTGGCCCATAAGTGCAAAACCGTCGGCGACGTCCCCGCTCACAGGTCTATTCTGTCCGCCCAACAAGAAAGGCGGCAGCACCAACAATTTGTCAGCAAATGGCTCACCTGCTGCGCGCGATGCCGCCCGCCCTGTCTTTGGGCTTACCCAAGCAAGGTCGTCGGGAGATCCTGTCAGGGCGCATTGGGACAGATCTAAACCATAGCCCATCTCGGCCAAAAGCCCCATTTCCCAGCGAATATAAAGGGCGGGCCAACCTTGGCTGTCGCCGAGGGCTTGGAGAAGAATTTCGGTGGCTTCAAAGAGACCGACACAGGGCTGACGTTCTGGTGCCACGTTTAATAAAAGCGATGCCACACACGTAAGTGCCGAAAGTGCGGCTGCATCATCCATCACATCAGCCGGACCGCCACCCCTGCCCTCCATCTCGTCAAAGAAGCCAAGTTGATCTTCGAGACGCGACTTCCAGACCAGATGAAGGCGGGTGCCGGGCTCAATCAAGGCACGTTTACGTCTACCGGCTCCGCCATAGACAAGGCCGGAAGCCCGGCCAACTTGGTCGCTTAAGACGTCGAGAATGACGTCATTCTCGCCAAATCGTCGCGCCGACAAGGCGATTGCATTGCCCGTCCACGCGCTCATGGACGGCCTCTAGGCATCGAAGTCGAGGCCCAAAGCAGTGTAATGCGAGCGTTCGTCTATCCAATTCTCGCGCACTTTGACATGCAGGAACAAGTGAACCGGCCTCTCAATCGCTTCGGCGATATCTTTGCGTGCGTTTTGCGATATCCACTTCAAGGTCTCACCGCCTTTGCCGATGGCGATGCCCTTATGGCCGTCACGCATGACATATAGGGTCTGGTCGATTCGAACCGAGCCATCCTTTTTCTCTGTCCAAGCATCGGTTTCAACGGTTGCATGATAGGGCAATTCCTCATGCAGACGCAGAAACACCTTTTCGCGCGTGATTTCGGCCGCCATCACACGCATCGGCGTGTCAGCCACTTGTTCTTCAGGATAGAGCCACGGGCCTAACGGCATACGCTCAGCCAGTAGATCATTGAGGCGTTTAAGGCCCGATGACTTCAGCGCCGAAATCATCACCACCTCATCATAGACGCCCTTTTCAAAAAAGGCCTGCGAAAGGTCGAACAGTTTCGAGCGTTCGAGGACGTCAACCTTATTCAACGCCAAAATGGCCATGCGCCCTTGCTTTTTTAGGCCTTCAATGACCTGCTGCACATCTTCAAACGTCCGCTTGTCGCTGCCATCACCACGATTTTCCGCCATCCGGCTGGCAGCTGGCGCGTCAACCACGTGAACCAAGGCATCGGCATCGGCTGCGCCCCCCCAGGCAGAAGCGACCATGGCCCGATCAAGGCGCCGCTTGGGCGTAAACACGCCTGGTGTGTCTACCAAGACAATCTGCGCATCGCCATGAATGGCAACGCCACGTACCGGGAAGCGGGTAGTTTGTACCTTTTGCGTGACAATGGAAATCTTCTGCCCAACAAGCGCATTGACCAAGGTTGACTTGCCAGCATTAGGCGCACCTAAAATCGCGGCAAAGCCGCAGCGGGCTTTTTCTAGCCCTGCTGGGATGGGTGTAGTTTCACTATTCTCAAACACGTAATCCGCCTTGCTTCAGAAGCGCTTGGGCCGCAGCCCGCTCTGCATTTTGTTTCGAAGAACCCTCTGCTTTTGCAACATGGGTCCCAGCTGTGACCTCTATCACAAAACGAGGCGCATGATCAGGGCCATCGCGTTCTAACACCTGATAAACTGGCGGCGGGAAGCCGCGCTTCTGCGCCCATTCTTGAAGCGCACTTTTTGGATTGCGATGAACACCCGATGGCTCTTGCTGACCGGCCTTCCAAGCAAGCTCAAACAAGCCCTGAACCGCAGCCCGTCCGCCATCTAACCAGAGGGCAGCCATCAAGGCCTCAAACGCGTCACCCAGAATGGAATCGTTTTCCGCCACAGCATCAGCGCTGAAACCGCGAGAAACGACCATCAGCTCAGCCATGCCAATGCTGCGCGCAGCATCTGCACAATTTTTGCCAGATACAACGGCATTGAAGTGCCGCGTGAGCTCGCCTTCTTCGGCGCGGCCATGGCGTTCAAACAGGCGCTCGGCCGCCATAAGGCCCAAGACCCGGTCGCCGAGCCACTCCAGGCGCTCATTGTGGGCAAAGCCCGGCTGACCATCACCACGCGACTTATGGGTAAAGGCGCGGTCCAACAGGGATCGGTCTGAAAAGTGATACCCGATCTTCTCTTGTAGCGCCTGAAGCTTAGCGTCTCGCGTCATCGAATGGAGACAGCGAGCCGATCCCACCGCAAGCCCGTGAACCACGTCCACGGCAGATAGAAACGGGTGGTCTCATCAAATGACAGCAGCACAATCCGGCCACGACCGACGAGGTTTGCAGCTGGCACAAAGCCAACACCAGACTGCAGAATCGGATCCGCTCGGCTGTCAGTTGAATTATCGCGATTGTCGCCCATCATGAAATAATGGCCTTCGGGCACCACAAAGACTTGGGTATCGTCAAACATGCCGTTGGTTTCGAAATCATAGGTCACATAGCTGCGACCGTTCGGCAGGGTTTCGCGAAAGCGAGTTGTCGTTCGAATATTGCCATTCTGTTCGGTTATGGTCTCAGGCTCTAACATCTCCTGTTTGACCGGCGTACCATTCAAAACAACTTGTCCGCCGACAACCTGGATCCGGTCCCCCGGCATGCCGATCAACCGCTTGATGTAGTCCTGGCGCGGATCGGCAGGCAGCTTGAAAACCACCACGTCACCCCGTTCCGGCGTTTGACCAAGGACACGGCCATTCAAAATCTTCGGCGAGAACGGAATGGAGGCATTGCTATAGCCATAGTCCCACTTCGACGTCCAAAGATAGTCGCCCACCAAAAGGCCGGGACGCATGGATTCAGAAGGAATGTTGAACGGTTGAAACAAGAAAATCCGCAAGAAAAGAGCAATACTCAAGGCCATAACAATGGTCTTTACGCTTTCAATCAGGCTGTCACCCTGTGGCGCTGGTTTTACCGCCTTCTTCGAGGCAGCCTTAGAGTTTGTTGTGTCAACCATGGGATTCGTTTCTTTTCAATTTGTTTCTAGGGGCCGCAGGCCGATCACCACAAAGGCCATAGCCAGGGGGTGGTCATCGGTTAGACTGAGATGAATGTCAGCAGCAAAGCCCGGTGGTGTCAGTTCTTGCAACCGCTTTAGCGCGCCGCCCGTCAAACTCAAAGTCGGTCTGCCAGTTGGCAGATTGACGACCTCCATTTCGCGCCAGGCGACACCGAGCAGCATGCCCGTTCCCAGCGCTTTCGAACAAGCTTCCTTTGCGGCGAAGCGCTTGGCATAAGTGTCTGCTCGTTTGGCTGGGCGTCGGTTGGCACGGGCTTGTTCGCCTACTGTAAAGCAGCGGGATTCAAAGCGGTTGCCAAAGCGCAACAACGTCTTCTCGATCCGGTCGATTCGACACAGGTCTGAGCCAATTCCTACAATCATGCGCGTGCTTCATCCATGAGGCGACGCATACGGCCAATGGCATCTTCAAGGCCAATGAAAATTGCTTCACCTATGATGAAATGACCAATATTTAATTCAACGAGCTCTGGGATGGCCGCAATTGGCGTCACATTATCAAAGGTAAGCCCGTGCCCCGCATGCACCTCTAGACCGCGCGCTGTCCCGATCCGCGCAGCTTCCGCTAGCTTTTCAACTATCTGTTCGGCTTTCTCGAAATGCCCTTCAAGTGCGGCTTCTGCATAGGCACCGGTATGAAGCTCAACCACCTGGGCGCCCATAGCTTCAGCAACGGCCAATTGAATAGGATCAGGCTCGATGAATAGAGAAACGCGCCGTCCAGCAGTTGCAAGCTTGCGGACCATGGGTGCGATCGAATTGTGTAAGCGCGCAACATCAAGGCCACCTTCGGTTGTCCGCTCCTCGCGCTTTTCCGGCACGATACACACCGCATGCGTGGGATGGCGTAGCGCAATGTCGAGCATTTCTTCGGTAGCAGCAAGTTCGAGATTGATGGGCAACTCGACTTGAGCAATGAATTTCTCAAGATCCTCGTCGCGAATATGACGACGATCTTCACGTAAGTGCAGCGTGATGCCATCTGCCCCGGCTTTCGCTGCCATTTTGGCGGCGCGCAACGGATCAGGATGCAGGCCACCCCGCGCATTTCGTATCGTCGCCACGTGATCAATATTGATCCCAAGGCGCAAGCGATGGTCAAAGCTCATGCGGATGTGCCTTTTGAAAGCGCCCGACTGCCCGGTTTGATCGCGGGAATGGCCTTTAGATCGTCTGGAATCTCATCCGGCGCAAAGCTTTCGACTTCGATAGAGGCTAAAGCCACCATTTCACAGCCCACATCGGCACGGCCAGCGCTGCGGTCCACAATCACGGCAGCGCCCAAGACCACGCAAGGTGCATCCTTGATCGCTTCCAATGTCTCGCGTACCGAGATACCCGTTGAGACGATGTCTTCGACAATCACGACGCGGGCTTCAGCCGGCAGCGCAAAGCCGCGGCGCAAGCGGAACTTGCCGTCTTCGCGCTCTACATAGACAGCCTTTGCACCCAGATGCCGCGCGGTCTCATAGCCAGGAATAACCGCGCCAACAGCAGGCGAGACCACATAATCAACGTGACCCCATCGGTCCTTGATCTTTTCGGCCAAGGCTTTGCACAGCGACTGGGTAGCGGGTGGGTCCATAAACACAAACGCCTTCTGCAAGAAGATGCGGCTGTGACGGCCCGATGTTAAAATGAAATGGCCTTCCAAGAGGCCACCGGCCGACTTGAAGATGGAAAGAACGTCGTCATTGGTCATAAGTGTTTATTATCACTTTCTAAGCTGGTTTTACCAGTCCTGCGTGTGGCCGGTCCAGTCCATGAAGCGACCGGTGCCCGACAGAGGCAAGTCTTCGGCAAGTTGAATAAGGCCATCCGCGCTCGCCTTAGCATCAATCTCGGCCCCTGCCCCGCCCATATCGGTGCGGACCCAGCCTGGATGACAGGCAACAATCGCGATGCCATCACTTTTTAGATCGTGCGCAAATGTCTGCACGAGTTTGTTTAAGGCCGCCTTGGAAGCACGATAGGCTGGAGCGCCTTGTGAAGACCCCGAAAAGCGGCCCATGCCAGAGGAGATCATCAAGACCCGACCTCGGCTAGAGCGCTTTAGATTCGGCAAAAAGGCTTGCAATACCCGCCATGGGCCAACCACATTGACATTGAGGACTTCAAGAAAATCATCGGGTGCCAGACCAGCTAATTCCTGCGGTCGGGGGCCGAAGACGCCGGCATTTTGGATAAGAACGTCAATGGGCTCTGATACAGCTTGTGCCGCCGTGCAAACCGACGCCGTATCACGGATATCAAAGGCCAACACTCGGAAATCTGGATGATCAAACGGCGCTTTGCCGTCGCGAGTTGTGCCGATCACGGCGTGACCGCGCGCCAACAATCCTTCAGCCAACGCACAGCCAATCCCGCGGTTCACCCCAGTCACCAAATAGGTTGCCATCGCTGTATCCCTTGTCGTCCGTTCAGCCCCGTAACCGCTTAACATCAACCACAACGGGCAAAGCCCGCAGCGATGCTGCGATCACGTTCAAGTGCTTTGAGTCCGCAACTTCGACATCGACCAACAGGTCGATAAAATCTTCCCGGCGGTTTTGCGCGCGCACATTTGTAATATTGCCATCACATTCAGAAATAATCTTACCGACTTGAGCAAAGACGCCCTTGGTGTTTTCACAACTCATGACAAGGCGACCCATAGCTAACCCATTGCGCTTGGCTTCATCGGTCCACGCCAGATCAATCCATTGATCTTCATTGGCATCATGCTCGGCCAGATGGTCACAGTCGATCGTGTGTACTTCCACGCCACGATCCGGCACATGAACCCCGACGATCCGGTCGCCCGGCAACGGCGAACAGCAGGGCATGAAATGTAGGGCGACGCCGACCATCAAGTCTGAACCGCGCACAAAGTCGCTCGCATGGTCATTATCAATCATAAACCTTGGCTCACCCAAGACACTTTTGCGCACAAAACCAGGCACCGCCGCTTCAGCTAGGCTTGCCCCGGTCAGACGCCCCCGACCAATCGCGGCATAAAGCTCGTCCATCGTGTCGTAATTCAGCCGCTGGCGCGCATCCTCAAGATTGATGTCCTCTGGATTAAGGCCCACGCGGCGTAGCGCATGTCCTGCCAACCGGCGGCCCAAAGTCGCAAATTCCTCACGCTCACTTTCGCGCACCAAGCGACGGATAGCTGACCGTGCTTTGCCGGTTACCGCCACTGATTCCCAATCCGCCACAGGTTTACGCATATCGGACCGCAAAATCTCCACAACGTCGCCATTGGACAATGCCGTCCGTAGCGGTCGCTCTTCGCCATTGATCCTTGCGCCAACAGTCGTATCGCCAATGCGGGTGTGAACAGCATAAGCAAAATCGAGTGGGGTGGCCCCATAGGGCAGAACGATCAAATCCCCCTTTGGCGTAAAGGCGAACACCTGATCTTGGAACATTTCCAGTTTAGCATTTTCCAGAAACTCTTCCGGATCGCCGCCATGCTCCAGGATTTCCACCAGATTTCTTAACGGCGCCAAGGGGTCGGATTGCTTATTGTCAATTGGATGGTAGCCATAAGTACTATTCTTATAGCGCCAGTGAGCAGCAACCCCATCTTCGGCGATCCTGTTCATTTCTTCCGAGCGAATTTGAATATCAACCGATGTCGCACTGGGCCCCACAACGCCTGTATGGATCGAACGATAGCCATTGGGCTTGGGTACCGAAATAAAGTCTTTGAACCGGCCCGGCACGCAAGACCAGGCCTCGTGGATCACGCCGAGCGCTGCATAGCATTGGGTGGTATCTTTCACCACGACTCGGAAGCCATACAGATCCGAGACGTCAGAAAACGAGATCGATTTACGCTCAAGCTTTTTCCAGACTGAATAGGCACGCTTTTCGCGACCTACCACGCGGGCTTCTATGCCCGCCGCTTCAAGCGCAGAGCTAATCTTTTCTGTGACAGCCGCCACAGAACCTGAGCGTTCCGCACGTAAATTGGCCAGCTGTTCGTTGATGGTCTTGCAAGCTTCGGGATGGAGATACTGGAAAGCCAGCTCTTCAAGCTCACCCGAAAACCGTTGGATCCCCATACGCCGCGCCAAAGGGGCATAGATATCCGCCGTTTCGCGGGCAATCCGCTCTCGCTTCTCGCGCTTCTTGATGAAGTGCAAGGTACGCATATTGTGCAGACGGTCGGCCAACTTCACCAGCAAGACCCGCACATCCTTCGACAAAGCGAGGATGAATTTTTGCAAGTTCTCGGCTTGCCTAGTGCGGTTTGAGTTCAATTCAAGTTGGGAGAGCTTTGTCACCCCATCGACCAATTGGGCGACTTCATCGCCAAAAAGCTTGCCAATTTCCGCCGTCGTTGCGGTCGTGTCTTCCACCGTGTCGTGCAGAAGGCCTGTGATTATGGAGGCTGCGTCCAACCGTAGCTCTGTCAGAATACCAGCTACTTCGATTGGATGGGCAAAGTATGGATCGCCAGAAGCCCGCAACTGGCTGCCATGGCGCTGCATCGCAAACACGTAAGCGCGGTTGATTGCATCTTCATTCACATGGGGGTCATAGGCCCGAATGCGATCAATCAACTCATATTGACGCAAAATGCGGCCCCGACTAGGAGGCCGCACGATTTGCGCCGGGAACGGCAATTCCCCAGATTCTTCTAACGTCTCAGAGGCCCTGCCATCGTCCATGGTGAACCTTTAAGATCAATAGGGGTCTTCGCGGACCGCTTCTTGCTCTTGCTGCAAAGCACGCAGCACATCATCTTCAGTTGCGAGAACAGGGGCTTCCAAAGCCAAGAGATCGCTCTCTTCTTCTTCGCGGACCGCGTGTGGGCGCACTTCACGAAGAGAAGCCACTAAGCCATCGCGCAACTCTTCGGTCTCTACCGTAGCGTCGGCAATTTCGCGCAAAGCAACGACGGGGTCTTTATCGCGATCGCGGTCGAGGGTCAGGGCTGCACCACCAGAAATTTGGCGAGCGCGATGCGCTGCAAACAAAACCAGAGAGAATCTATTTGGGACGCGTTCAACGCAATCCTCTACCGTCACGCGGGCCATATATCTTATCCTGTTGGAAAGTGAGCAGTCTCTTTACGGGAAGTCTTTGCGTTTCTCAACCATTGCACGCAGATAAGGACGCAATGCCCTCCTGCGCTCAAGCTATTCTCACGCAATGATTGAGATTCTCTGACTCTTGCAAATGTTTCAACAAAATATGCCCGGGCGTGCCTGAAACTGGATGCCTCCAACGTGGGGCAATTTCCAATAGCGGCAGCAAAACAAAGTCTCTTTCTGCAATGCGTGGGTGAGGCAGTGTCAAAACGCTGCAATTGACACTAACAATGCCATTGTAATCAACTAAGTCTAGGTCCAACGTTCGGTTTGCCCAACGGTCATCTAGGGAACGAACACGGTTCATCTGTGCTTCTAGTCCTTGGCAACGTCTTAACAAGGCCAATGGGTCCTTGTCTGCAGGTTCGACGCGGCAAACGGCATTTAGATAGTCGGGTTTTCCGAGATTTGGCGGCCAAGCTTTGGTAGACCAAAACGATGACAAACTGGTGACAATGTCCCCATTTTGTGATAACAACTCTAAAGTTTCGAGTAAAATATCTCGAGGCGTAGTAGAGCCCAAGCCTAGATTTGACCCTAGGCCAATATAAATTCCAGAAGGCTCTGAAGGCATTTTTGGATGAAATTGTTTAGAGGAAGGCGACGTCACTATGACTTTTTATCCCAATGAGCGAATCGCTCTGTTTATCGATGGTGCAAACTTCTACGCAGCAGCGCGCACTTTGGGTTTCGATGTTGATTACCGCAAGCTACTCGAAGAGTTCAAGAAGCGCGGTCGCCTCGTTCGCGCTAGCTATTACACGGCCATCCTCGAAGATGTCGAATATAGCCCCGTCCGGCCCTTAGCTGACTGGTTGGACTATAATGGCTTCAACGTTATCACTAAACCTGCGAAAGAATTTACCGACACATTGGGTCGTCGTCGCGTTAAGGGTGATATGGATATTGAGATTGCCGTCGACATGATGGAGCTTGCATCCCATGTCGATCATATTGTCCTGTTCTCCGGTGACGGTGATTTCCGCGTTCTGATCGAAGCGGTTCAGCGTCGTGGCCCACGGGTTTCGGTTGTCTCGTCAATCAAAACACAACCACCCATGATTGCCGATGAACTGCGTCGCCAAGCCGATACCTTTATCGATCTCGCTGATTTGTCGGCGCTGATTGGCCGTCCGCCCCGTCCAGATGGCTTTGAAAGTGCCCGTGCTAATTTCCGGCCCGGCCGACCTGTTGAAGGCGAAGAATTCTCCGATGAATTCGACGATGAGATTGAAGGCATGGAAGACGAGCTCGAAGGCGAGACTGAAGCTTAAGCGGCTTTTGGCAAGCAAGCTGTGCAACCCGCGCGCGATTGCCCGCTCTGTCCCAGATTGGTCGCTTATCGGGCGACCAATAGCCTTGAGAACCCAGACTGGTTTAACGGCCCTGCCCCATCGTTTGGGGATGAAGCCGCTTGGCTGTTGATCGTCGGTCTGGCTCCTGGCCGCACCGGGGCCAATCGAACGGGAAGGCCTTTTACCGGCGATTGGGCGGGCGACCTATTGTATCAGACGTTGGCGCGCTTTGATCTGTCAGAAGGTGCCTACGCTGCCCACGCCAGCGATGGCCTATCGCTAAAAGGCGCGATGATTACCAACGCGGTCCAATGTGCGCCGCCTGCCAACAAGCCTGAACCCTCTGAAATCAGTCAATGCGCGCCCTTCTTAAAGGCGCAGATTTTAGCACTTGGGCAACTCACGAGCCTTATTTGTCTCGGCAAGATCAGCCATGACGCAACCGTTCGCGCGCTGGGCGGCAAGCCGTCGGCCTATAAGTTCGCTCATGGCGCGGTCCATCAAATTGGCGATAAGACCTTATACGACAGCTATCACTGCAGCCGCTACAACACCAACACAGGGCGGCTGACCACCCAAATGTTTGAAGATGTGTTTGCGAAGGCCTGCTTAGACGCCCGCTAGCTTTCCTTTTCCGGCGGGAACTCCCGGTACTTTCCGAGCAGCAACAACAAAGCCGATCCAATGATCAGGATGATAGCGGCATTGTGGAAGACTGAAAACGTCTCCAGTTCACCTTTGCGAATTGCGGCAGCAAATACCGCCGGGCCAAAGCCAGCACCTAGTGCGAAGAAGCCGTATAGCATGCCATAAATGGCACCATAGGCCTTGGTTCCAAAGTATCTGGCCACCAAATACGCCATGAAATCATACTCTACGCCTGCACCAAAACCGACCATGAAAATTGCGATCATCGCTTGATCTCGTGAGATCTCGGGCGCGCCAAGCATCCATAAGGCGAGCGCTGGCAGGGCCAGGAAAACAAAGGCAATCCCGGGTGCCCAAAATCTGTCAATCAAATAGCCGCCCACCAAACGACCAGCGATCACGGCAACCCCCATCAAAGAGGCGAGACCAACAGCGTCGGCCTTAGAAAAATCCTTGGCCTGCAAAGCAAGTTCTATATTTGGAATTGGTCCACCAATCGCATAGGAAATAGGGATAAACGAGACGGCCAATAGCCAAAATCGCCAATCCATAAGTGCCTGCTTCGCCGTCAAACCAGCACCTGCCGCTGCCTTTGACGCTGATGAGCCCCCCTGATAGCTCGTGTCCCGAACATTCCCAAACAGCATCATAAATGCAGGGACTGGACCAACCAAGGCAAATGCAGTGGCTGCCAAAAGCTCTGGTCTCAGGCCTTTTTGCATAAGCTCAGGCACCACAAAGGCGAGCGCTGCAGCAGACATTGCGATTGAGGCAAGCACGGCGATTAAACTGAGCAGGACTTTCAACCCTGCGACTTTAGAGGTTGCAGGTGATCGATCCGATATGTCCCGAAAACCGATGAGCGCTATAGGGAACGAAATGAGGAGCGGCAACAAAGCGACCGCCGCATAACCAATACGCCAATTGAAAACGGTTGTAACCTCTTGCGCGAGAAGTTTGGCCAATGTCCCAAACAATCCCGTGGCAATCAGAGCGATGCCCAAGGCAAGGCCGCGCCTTTCAAAGAACCAATTGTTGACCGCTCTGGTAAAGGTGATTGGCAAGGTGCCAGCTCCAGCTACCGCCATCAGGGCCCAGGTTGCAGCGTAGAGTGGAAACGAACCATTGTTTAGGCCAAGCGCCAGCAACGAAAGGGCAAACAACACAATAGAGCATAAGGCGACTTTTCTGACCCCGACCCTATCGGACAGAAACCCGATAATTGGGCTCATGACCAGAGCCCCAATAGTGTAAATGGGTAGCGCCAACATAACTTGCTCAGGCGTAAAACCTAAGCCGCCCTTTTCGATCGGTTGGATCATTGGCCCGACAAAAACGCCAATGGTGTAAAAGGGCAGCGGAGATAGTCCCATCCCAATACCGACAGCAGAAGACAAAACGACAGGCCAACCATTTTTAAATTCACCGGCACCAACTCTAGTGTCCGTTGGCATCGCATCATTGGTCGCTGTCATTGATTGTCTCTCCTGATCGTCCGATAGTATCAGCAAGCCCAACAATGATATATCTTTTCAAAGAAGCAAATGAAAAGAACGCGACCTATGTCCAAAACACTGCAATCAAACGCCTTGCCAGCTTCCCCGCTCGCCTTGGCAGGCGTTCGGGTGCTTGATCTATCCCGTGTGCTGGCCGGGCCTTGGACAACCCAGACGTTGGGTGATTTAGGCGCAGAGGTTCTCAAAGTTGAAAAGCCAGGCGTTGGCGATGATACGCGCAGTTGGGGCCCACCATTCCTGAGCGATGAAAACGGCACCCAAGGCGATGCCGCCTATTACACCTGCGCTAATCGCAACAAAGCTTCCCTCACCTTGGATTTTACCACGCCAGAAGGCAGCGAAATTTTGCGGGCCCTGATCCCGCATCATCACGTTTTGGTGGAAAATTTCAAAACCGGCGGATTGGCCAAATATGGCCTCGATTATGAGAGCGTTGCCAAGCTCAACCCCAAGATGGTCTATTGCTCAATCACAGGGTTTGGCCAAACCGGCCCCTATGCACTCCGTGCTGGCTATGATTATTTGGTCCAAGCGGCTGGTGGCCTCATGAGTGTGACTGGTCAAGCGGATGGAACACCCGGCGCTGAGCCTTTAAAGGTGGGCGTCGCGGTCGCCGACCTCTTTACCGGCCTCTATGCCACGATCGCCATTTTGGCGGCGCTGCGCCACGCCGAGGCTACGGGCCAAGGCCAGCATATTGATATGGCTTTACTGGATTGTCAGACGGCCGTTCTAGCCAATCAGGCAGCCAATTTTCTTGTCTCGGGCCAAGCCCCAAAACGTTTGGGCAATGCCCATCCAAACATTGCGCCCTATCAGGTTTTCCCGAGTCAAGATGGCCATATTGTTCTGGCCGTTGGCAATGATGGTCAATGGCAGCAGTTTTGTGCGGCAGCCGCTCAGTCGGAAATGGCAGAAGACCCTCGCTATAAAACCAATTCCCAGCGTGTGGCCCATCGCGACAGTTTGATCGCTGGCCTGTTGCTCATCATGGCCAGCAAGACAACCGCAGAATGGATTGAAATTTTGGAACAGGCCGGTGTGCCGTGCGGCCCGATCCAGACCATTGATCAAGTCTTCCAAGACCCCCAAGTCATCGCGCGCAACCTGCAGCAGGAAATGTCCCGCGCCGACGGTACAACGATCCCGCTGGTCGCCAACCCAATTAAAATGAGCCTGACCCCACCTGTACCACGCCGTGCCCCGCCGGCTCTTGGTGCGGACACAGACGCCGAACTCAAGAGCTTATTGGGCCTCAGTGATGCGCAGATCGAGGGCTTACGGGCGAAGGGGATTATTTAAGGGGTAACAATCGCTGTGATCTCGGGCGGCCATTAACCATGCGCCGATACCCCGCAAGCTGGGAAGCGGCAGGCGGTGGCTCTCCCCTAGCCCTTTGGGTTGACCTGAGGGTCGACGGGTGGGGGTGAGGGCCTTCACTCACCCATGCTACATGCGCTTTGGCTTTCCTACATAGCTAGAAGCAACACGCCTTTGCGCAAAGACCCCCTCACCCCAACCCCTCTACCCACAGGGGCGAGGGGAGAAAACGAGACAGTAAAGCCCCCTACTCCGCCTTCTTCGAGTGGCTATCGTACCAGCCAATTGTGCTCAAGATTGCAGCCAGCCATTGGCTGGGGCGGCCAAAACCGTGGCCGGCATCTGGCAGGCGCACCAAAGCGCTTTCGACGCCTTGCAATTGGAGGGCTTGAAAATATTGCTCGCTGTCGCTCAGGGGTGTGCGATAATCGGTTTCACCAGTGATGATGATCGTTGGGGTACGAACTTTACCGACCAAGGATAAAGGCGAGCGGGACCAGTATTTTTCTGGCTCTTCCCATGGCTTCTTTTGAAACCAATAGCTGGTGACAACCGCGCCAATATCGCTGGTCAAAGCTTCTGAAGTCCAGTTGATCACCGGGCGCTTAACCGAGGCCGCAGCAAAACGGTTGGTCTTGCCAATGGCCCAAGATGACAGCACGCCACCGCCCGAGCCACCGCCAATATAGAGACGGTTGGTATCAATAAAGCCGCGCGCGATGACCGCATCGACACTGCTCATCAGATCATCGTGGTCCTGACAGGGATAACAGAGGTTGATCAAGTTCGCGAACTCTTCGCCATAACCAATCGAGCCACGTGGGTTGGTAAAGACGGTCACATAGCCTGCCGCCGCATAAAGGTGATGGGTGATGGAGAACATCGGGCCGTAATCGGTGTGTGGGCCACCATGAATATCCATTGCGAGGGGGTATTTCTTGCTGGGGTCGAAGTTGGGTGGATAGAGGATCCAGCCATGTACTTTGCGTCCGTCCGCCGACGAAGGCGTCCAAATTTCCTCCAACTTGCCAATGGATTTACCTGCCCGCCACGCCGCATTCATATCCCATAGGATGGTCTCTTTGCCTTGCGACCACAGCGCCAAATTGGCGGGGCGGTCGGCCTCGACACTGGGATACACTGTCTTGATTCCATCGGTGGAATAGCTGCCACCGGACGAAGGGAGAAGAAGGCGCGTGTTGCCGACTTCAGGCGTGGTAACAGTGACGGCACCCTCTAAAGGCGCAAAGCCAACACGGCTGATGCCAATATCTTGAAAAAGGAAATTCACGCCGCGCCCATCCTTGCGCCAGCTAATCTGGCTTGCCGGGCGGTCGAGCTTCGAGGTCATATTCCTTGCTTGGATGACAGGACCGGTTGCAGGAAGGGTGGCAACAAACACATCCGTGCGCTGAAAGGAGGTCTGCCGATTGCGCCACCCGATATAGGCCAGGGTTTTGCCATCTGGGCTTATGGCTGGGCTGTTTTCAAAGCCGCTATCATTTGTAAGTTGGCGCGGTGTGCCGCCGCCAGCTGCGGGCCAAGCATAGAGGTCTGATTGGACAGGCTTCAGGTGCGCGTCTGGAGCGGGGTTCCCACTAACGATCACGAATTGCCCATCCGGGGTCCAAGCAGGCTGGCCATCTTCGCGCCCCCAATCACCACTGCCACTGGTAACTTGTGTGACAGCCCTGGTCGCTACTTCGAGGGTGAAGACTTGATTGTCGCCCGGCGTCAGCCAACCTTCCGGATCGGTGCGGTACGGAAAGGTGCGCACCACACGCGCAGGGGCCGCCCAAGTCGCGCCTTCGGGCTTCTCCGGTAACTTGTAGATCGCCTCAGGCTTTTCCTCGACCAGATTCACAAAGGCGATCTTCTTGCTATCTGGCGACCAAGACAGAGAACTGGGCGAAAACTTAAGGGTGGTGAACGGCTTGGCGATGCCTTCCTTCGCATCTAGCACAAAAATTTGCGACTTGGTTCCGTCCTTGCCAACGAAGGCAATAGAATTGCCATCGGGCGACCAGCGTACTGTGGATGGCGCACGATCGGCCCCAACTAACAGACGACGCGCGTCGGATGCACCGCTGCCGGGCACGGGAACTAGCCAAAGGTCGGTTTGAACACGGTCGGTCTGAATATCGCGGGTCTGGCGCAAAACAGCGATCTGTTTGCCATCGGGAGACAATTGCGGGTCAATCGGCTGTTCAAGCCGGTAAAGGTCGAGTGCTTCAACCGGCTTTGGCGCTTCCGCCCACGAAGGGCCTGCCAATACGAGCGCTAGCCCAATCAATCCTGAATAAACCCGCATGACATCCCCCGCCGAAAACTACTTGCGCGCAGATGTAACAAGAGATGCAAGGAAGTCGAGCATGCTGACGCTGCAAACGAAAAAAGCCCCGCCAGTTTGCAGGGCTTTTCCACAAGAAAAGGTCAGAAAGACTTAGTCTTCCTTTGGGGTCAGAACCTGACGGCCGCGATACATGCCGGTCTTTAGGTCGATATGGTGTGGACGACGCAGTTCGCCCGAATCCTTGTCTTCGACATAGGAATTCACGCCCAACGCATCGTGCGAACGACGCATCCCGCGACGAGAAGGAGTAGTTTTGCGCTTAGGCACTGCCATGGTGCAGGTTCCATTTCAAAATATAAGGCGGCCCCGGTAAGAGCCGCCAGTAAAACTGAAGCGGGTATCTACGCGCGCTCTTCCCCAATTGCAAGACACTAGGTCAGTGGGAATTGAACTTATGCTACCTCAACTCGGTTGCGCTATTGTCGGCGCTTCCCAAGTCGTGGATTCCTCTGAAGTCCGAACACGCTGGTGCAAGAGCCAAATGGTGCTGAGGGCAGCAGTTGCCATAGATGAGAGTGCCCATAAGAAGGCATTAAGGCCGCTCTCTAAGCGAGGTATCAAGGCTTGAACCTGTGGAAACTGTTCACCGATCAGTTCTGTTCTGTTCCGCTGTTTGGGCCCCAAATCAGAAATGCAACAACAAATATCAAAAGATGAGAAGACTAAAGACGCCACTCTCGACGCGCCACACCCTTATAGGATCGGGCCAAACTCATTTTTCAATCGACTAAAATCTTCGTGGCGAGACAGAAGGTATAATTCAAATAGGTTATCACAAGTGCAATCATTGCAAGATAGATCAATCCCTGCGCGGCGGGATGCTCGAGAACCTCCATACCAGTCCTCATGATCCAATAAACCACACAGGCGGCGAACTCAAACGCCAGAATCACAAACAGCCCAATTGCCATCGCCCGCCAACTTGTGACCACGCCAGCTGCCTTTAGATAAAGGGTAACCATCGCAATCATCATGGCACCATTGATAAGCGCATCCATGAAGTCCTGTGGGTCGAGATAATCACGCCCCGGCAACGCAAATGACAAGTTTACGTTTATCAAACCGTCTACTTGCGCCGGCAATACATGGCCGAAGACCAATGCTACCAGCGTTAGCGGGATCGCAAACAACCGATGGTGCCACATAAGCCGCGTTCCAGCCCGAAGGCCCCATTCCCAATCATTCAAAGGTTCAATCTTAAAGGTCGACATAACAAATCTCACATCAATCGCGCAGCCATAAGGCTATATTGGGCGATTTAAAGCGAAATCGGACTAGCCGGAAACGTCAAGGGCGCTCAATCCTGATAGACCAACACTTGTACTTGAACGCGAAAATGCCAAACCGCAGACGACAGACCTAAACCAACCGGTTTTGAACCAAAGCGGCGCGCACAAAGTCCGCAAACAGTGGATGGGGCTCGAATGGACGAGACTTGAGTTCGGGGTGATATTGTACGCCGACAAACCAAGGATGGTCGGCTCGCTCAACAATCTCAGGCAAAACGCCATCAGGTGAAACGCCAGAGAAAATAAGACCCTGCGCTTCAAGTGTCACCCTATAGTCCATATTGACTTCATAGCGATGGCGATGACGCTCTTGGATGCTCAAAGTGCCGCCATAGGCACGCGAGACAACGGAGTCGGGCTTCAATACAGCAGGATAGGCACCTAGACGCATGGTGCCGCCTAGATCGGTTTCTTCCCCGCGCAACTGGCGTTCATTGCCTTTGATCCATTCGGTCATCAAGCCGACCACAGGCTCTGCGGTAGGACCAAACTCAGTCGACGAGGCTTCAGAAATACCAGCCATATTGCGTGCGGCCTCCACGCAAGCCATCTGCATGCCAAAACAAATGCCAAAGAATGGGATCTTTCGTTCGCGGGCAAACTGGACCGCCTTGATCTTGCCTTCCGCGCCAGAATCGCCGAAGGCACCCGGGACCAAAATGGCATCGACCCCTTCTAGCTCGGCCGTCAACGTGTCCTGATCGGCGTCAAACGCGCGTGCATCGACCCAATTGATGTTTACCTTCACATCATTAGCCAAACCACCGTGGTGCAAGGCTTCGATCAAAGACTTATAGGCGTCCTTCATGGCGGTATATTTGCCGACCACCGCGATCGTCACATCACCGTCTGGTGCCCGTAGGCGCTTGGAAATGGCTTGCCACTTGGTCAGATCGGGTTCTGGTGCATTCACAATGCCAAAGCGACGCAAAACTTCTCGGTCTAAGCCTTCGGCGTGATAGTCCATAGGCACTTCGTAAATGTGCGCCGAATCGAGGGCTTGGATTACCGCGCTGGCGCGCACATTGGTGAAGAGAGCAATTTTGCGCTTCTCATCTTCCGGGATCGGGCGGTCACAGCGACAGATCAAGATGTCGGGCTGAATACCAATCGAGCGTAATTCCTTCACGCTATGCTGGGTTGGCTTGGTTTTCATTTCGCCAGCCGTGTGGATAAAGGGCAGCAGCGTGAGGTGAATATACACCGCCTGCTGAGGATCTAATTGCTGGCCAAGTTGACGGATGGCTTCAAAAAACGGCAGGCCCTCGATGTCGCCAACCGTGCCGCCAATTTCACACAACACAAAGTCTGCATCGCCTGCGTCAGACAAGACAAAGTCTTTGATGGCATTGGTGACATGAGGAATGACTTGGATGGTCGCTCCCAAAAACTCACCCTTACGCTCCTTAGCGATGATTTCTTGATAGATGCGACCTGTGGTAATGTTATCCGCTTTGGCCGCAGAAACGCCTGTAAAGCGCTCATAATGACCCAAATCCAAGTCTGTCTCTGCACCATCGTCGGTCACAAAGACTTCGCCATGTTGATAAGGGCTCATCGTGCCGGGATCGACATTGAGATAAGGATCGAGTTTACGCAGCCTCACTTTATAGCCACGAGCTTGCAGCAGCGCGCCTAACGCGGCTGATGCAATGCCTTTTCCGAGCGAGGAAACCACGCCCCCAGTGATGAACACATATCGGGTCATGGGGGGTCGTTCTAAGCCGCAACGCCTGTAAAAGGGAAGAGGCACCACTGGAAAGAAATGGGAGTTAACCGCTTATTTTTTTTCAGACGGTGCCGGCTCATTGGAAGGAGCAGCTGGCGTGGCAGGGAATAATGGCGCAGGCTGAGGTGCCGTCGGCGCTGAAGCAGGAATGCCACCTGTCGGTGCAGCAGGAACTGGCCCAATGGCATTGGCAGGAGCCGCTGGCACGGACAGGTCAATGCCCTTGGTTGGCAGGCCATCTTTGGTGCGACCGTCTTGCATCAAGGAATCAGCTGGCTTGGTCGCGGATTTGTTCATGATGGTCAAAGTGACACTAGTCACCAAGAATGCAGCACCCAACAAAGTTGTGGTGCGCGTCATGAAGTTCGCGGCTGTACGCCCTGACATCATGGAAGAAGGACCACCGCCCATTCCTAAGGCCCCGCCGCCTTCCGAACGCTGCAGCAAAATGGCACCAATCAGCGCCAAACAAATCAGCAGGTGGAGAATGAGAACAGCTTGGATGAACATGAAACGGGCCTAAAGGTGACTGAATGGGGCGCAAAACCCTGCGCTTATGGCTTCTATGTCGCTCTTTCGAGGCCGAACTTCAAGAGACCAACGACAGCGCTAAGGTATGTCGGCGTTTCGCACGCTCTTTCGCCTTGTCCAAACGAGCCCGGACCTTGTCTAAAGTCAACTCCAATTCCGCCTTAAACGCCTCTCCACTCTCTGCAGCGTAAGCAACATAGAGAGCCAACGCGAGTTGTCGCGTTAGATTGGCATTTTCAACACGCTCTGGCCCTGGTGTACTGGTGCGCGCTGCCACATTTTCGAGCACCATGGCAATTTCTTGCACTTCATCAATATCCAAGCGCTTTGCAGCGCGAACAAGTTCGGCGGAGCTTTCCAGCAGATCGACCACAAAGCCGGCGTTTGGATCCCCTCGCCCTTGGGCTTGGATGATGACTTCCGCGGCCATAGCGATGCGACGAGCAAGCTTTGCCAACCGATCTTGGTCGACTTTGCGACGGGCGGCGGCCAGAATTTCCGATTGGGCTACGGGATCAAAATTGATCATCGTTACACGGTCGCGCAACGTGTTCGGCGGGTCGAAAGTCTCAGGGGCCATTTGATTCTTGGACGAGCGACCGCGATCAGGTCCGACATAATCAGAGGTCACAACAAATTGCTTGCGCCCAACAATAATGGCGCGCACCCGTTCTAGAGCCTGAATTTGAGAGAATGGCCGCAACAGCACATCATCACAGCCAACATTCATCAAATCGGCAACCAAATCGGTTGATCCAGCCCAAAGCGTCGCAATAACGGGAATGAAGGGATTTACGCCCAACTCGCCTAGTCGCTGCGCACGTAAAAGCTCAACGACATCACTATGATATTCAGTTGCTTCGACAACCAACAGAGAAATGTCGACGTCACGCAAACGGCGGGTCAATTCGCGCAGCGAGGTCATCCCCTCGATGCGGCGGAAACCAATTCCATGCAAAACTGAGCGTGTCATCAGCATGTTGCCGCGCACGGGATCATAAATCAGCACTGTCGCAGCTGCGAGTCTTTGCTTATCCAAAGGAATTTCACCCCTTAATCCGGGAGTAGCCTTTGACACAGGGTTGTTGATAAGACGTTACCGTGATTAATTCATTCTTGGATCGCGTGCAAAATCTTCAAAAAGCCAGCCGCTGTGAGGCTCGCACCACCTACTAAAGCACCGTCAACATGAGCCAAGTGCAACAGATCGCGCGCATTTTGACCATTAACAGACCCACCGTACAGAATTTGGATGCTTGCGCCCTTTGCGCCAAAGCGGCCGACCAAACTTTTGTGAATGGCGTGATGCATCGCCAAAACATCAGCTGTGCTCGGGACCAAACCTGTACCGATTGCCCAAACCGGCTCATAGGCAATCACCAGAGCGCCGTCCGAGAACGTCTCGGGTATTGAACCTTCAACTTGGGCCAGAACGATGAATTCGGCTTGGCCAGCTTCACGTTCTGCACGGGTTTCGCCAACGCAAATAATGGGGACGAGTCCAGCTTCTAGGGCTGCTTGCGCTTTGCTTTGCACCAACTTGCTGCTCTCTCCATGATCGGCACGGCGCTCAGAATGGCCGACAATCACAAAATGACCACCTGCATCCTTGACCATAACGGCAGAGATATCACCGGTATGAGCGCCAGAGGCTTTTTGATGGCAATCCTGAGCACCGGTCAAAAGCCCTGTGCCCGCGGTGGTTTCACTTAGACGCGCTAACAGCGTGGCTGGTGGGCAAATAGCCAGTTGAATTGCTTGGCTCTGGGCGGACTTGGCAGCAGCAGCAATGAGGCTTGACTCCCCTAAAGCCGTACCCAACCCGTTCATTTTCCAGTTTCCAACCAATAGTTTCGCCACAATCATCTCCATTACAGGCCAACATCGACGTCCTACTAGGGACGTCACGTCTGCTCTGGCATAGGCAGGTGATCCAAACTTTGCAAATCACCAGATAGAGACCTGCAGTCCAAGGCCTGCGCTGTGCAGGCCTTGCCTTGCCCCCTCTCTCAACGATCCTTATGCTAAGGTAAGTTTTGATCAGGATCTTCCATGCTCACCGCGTTTCGAAAATTTGCCCGTTCATGGGTCTCCGGCATCATCATTGGCCTTTTGGTAATCTCGTTCGGGATCTGGGGGATCAATGATATCTTTACCGGGGGTAGTCCGGATGCGGTTGCCAAGGTGGCTGGCAAGTCGATCACGCAGGACGAGTACCGCAAAGAGTTTGATCGCCTGTTGAAGCGCGCGAAAGCCGATGCGAAGCGCGATATCTCAACTGAAGAGGCGCGCGCACAAGGTCTGGATAGCGCAGTGCTGGAACAAATGGTCGCTAGCCGGGCTTTTGCGGCGATGACCGACAGTCTTGGCATTAAAGCGGCGAACGCAGTGGTTCAGGCTGAGATTGCAAAAATCCCTGCCTTCCAAGACCAAATCACCCGCCGCTTTAGCCAAGATGCTTACCAGATGGCCTTACGCGACAATGGTTTTACCCCCGTTGAGTTCGAAGGCAGCGTGCGTTCCGACCTGACCCGGCAGGGCCTGACTTTGGCCGTTAGCTCTGGCTTCCGCGCCCCACGCGTCTTTGCAAGCCAGACATTAGCCTACGGCACAGAACGCAGGATGGTGACCATTATTCCAGTTCCTGCTGGATTTGTCGGCGGTCCACGCCAACCAAATGACG
Organism: Pseudomonadota bacterium; assembly: GCA_041160865.1. GTDB lineage: Bacteria > Pseudomonadota > Alphaproteobacteria > Caulobacterales > Aquidulcibacteraceae > Aquidulcibacter. Next base: position 86,371 of record JBEAVQ010000002.1, read on the forward strand.
CCCAATTAAAGGCACTCTATGATGAGAGCCGGACCCAGTTGATGCGGCCCGAAACGCGTACACTGACTATGGTTGTCGCAAGTCTCGCTGACTTCGCAACCAAAGTGAAGGTAGATGAAGCCCAAGCTCAAGAGATTTTTGGCCGCAACAAAGAGCGACTTTCCACGCCAGCTAAGCGCGGCTTGGTTCAATTGGTTGCATCTGATCGCGCGAAAGCCGATCAAGCTGCAGCGCGCCTGCGTGCCGGTGAAGACCCAGCAGCCATAGTAAAAGTACTCGGTCTGTCCTCGCCAGTCGTGTTGTCAAACGTGACCATCGGTGGCATTCCCGATCAAAATGTGGCCAAAGCTGCCTTCGAGATGAAGCAGGGCGACGTGAAAGTGGTAGCAGCCAAGCTGCAACCCTTCGCAGCGATCAAGGTCACCGAAGCTGTGGCAGCCAAAGAAGCTAAGTTTGAAGATTCGGCGGTCGAAATCCGCACGCAGCTGCGCCAAACCGCAGCCGGCGAACTTCTGACCGATGCAACTGAGGCCTATGATAAGGCGATCACGGAAGGGGCAACGCTCGAAGCTGCCGCCGCTAAAGTAGGCTTCCAACTGGTCCAGATTAAAGACGTAATGGCAGATGGTAATCTGGCCGCAACGGGCCAGCCAGCCCTTGAATTCGTGGAGGCACCAACGGTCCTGAAAGATGCATTTGCGGGGGGCAAAGGCGACACATCGGACTTGGCCCCGGTTCCAGGTGATCGTTATGTCGCGGTCCGTATTGATGCGATTAATGCTGCCGCACCACCTCCATTTGCCGCAATCCGCAACGAATTGACGACGGAATGGATTCGTCGCGATATTCGTGCCCGAGCCGAAGCCAAGGCCAAAGAAATTTGGGCCGATGCTAAGAAGACCAGCATGGAAGCTGCGGCTGCGAAATACAAATTGCCCGTCGCCAAGCAGACCCAACCACTCTTGCGTGGCCAGGGTGGCCAAGAGTTAAGCCAAGCTGTGTTTGCCGCGAAAAAGGGTGAACTGGTCTTAGCGCCTACCGCCAATGGGGTTGAATACACCGTAGTGCGGATCGACGACATTTTAAAGGATGATGAAGGCACGGTTCCAGATCGTTTGGTTCAGGCCGAAACTGCGGTTCGTGCCTCAGTCCAGCGCGACCTGATTGCTTCGCTGGAACGGGTCGCCCGGGATCGCGCAAAGGCCCAGCTCTTCACCAAAATGATGGGCCGCGCCTTGGGTGATACCGAAGAAGCCGCCGCCGCCAGCAAAGCCGCAGTGCCGGCCAAACAGCCGTAGGCGAACGTGCTATCGATTGAACCTAGTTTTGAGCTGTTCGAAGCTTCCTATCTGCAAGGGCGCGGCACGCCTTTACGTGCCAAGCGGATCGATGATCTTGAGACACCTGTTTCAGCCATCGCGAAGCTAGGTGCCGACCGACTGGGTTCCTGCTTGTTTGAGAGTGTGGAAGGCGGGGAGACCCGGGGGCGCTATTCCATCGTCGCCTGTGACCCAGACCTCATCTATCGGGTCAATCAATCAGGTGCGGCCAAGGCCGCCATTGATGAAACTGGCCAAGTTGGAGACTATACTCCTTGCGGTGAAGAGCCTTTGGCGGCGCTGCGCACCCTGCTCCTAGAAAGCGCCCTCGACTTTCCAAATGACTTGCCACCACCTGCGGCCGGCCTTTTCGGCTATCTCGCCTATGAAACCGTGCGCCGGGTCGAGAGACTACCCGAGGCAGCTGCAGACCCAATTGGTGTCCCCGAGGCGCTTCTTGTTCGACCGCGCCTTGTGATAGTTTTTGACGGGGTGAAGCAGGAATTACTTTTGGTGACGCCCGTTCGACCAAAGGCGGGTGTATCTGCCAGAGACGCCTATGAACAGGGTCGAAAACGCCTAGAACAAGCTTGGGCTACTTTGGACGGCCCATCACCCTTGCGCGTGCCTTCCTATGCCGCCAAGCCCAGCCCCTTGGGTGAAGCGATCCCAAACATGAGCCCTGAAGCCTATATGGCAAAGGTGGAGACGGCCAAGGACTACATTCGCGCCGGGGATATCTTCCAAGTGGTGCCGAGCCAGCGCTTCTCAGCTCCCTTCTCGGGTTCGGCGATTTCGCTCTATCGGTCTTTGCGGCGAACCAATCCATCGCCCTTCCTGTTTCTTTTGCGGATGGACGGCTTTGATATTGTGGGCTCTAGCCCAGAAATCTTGGTCCGTTTGCGCGACGGCACCGTGACAATGCGCCCGATTGCGGGAACCAAGCCGCGCGGGGCCACCCCTGCCCTCGATGAAGCTTTGGCTGAAGAGCTTTTGAATGACCCCAAAGAGCGGGCCGAACATCTCATGCTGCTCGACCTTGGTCGAAACGATGTTGGTCGCGTCTCGCGCTCGAAACCCGCTGGCAATGATGGCCCTGTCGGTATTGGCCGTGGCGGGGTTCGCGTCACAGAAAGTTTCAAGGTCGAGCGCTATAGCCATGTCATGCATATTGTTTCCAATGTGGAAGGCAGCTTGAAGCCCGGCCTCGATGCCCTTGATGCGTTGCTGGCAGGCTTTCCAGCAGGCACGGTTTCTGGAGCCCCAAAAGTGCGGGCGATGGAGATCATTGCCGAGCTAGAGCCGCATGGTCGTGGCGTCTATGCGGGCGGCGTTGGCTATTTCTCCGCCGGTGGCGACATGGATTTGTGCATTGCGCTTCGAACGGGCGTTTTAAAAGACGGCGTTCTCCATGCCCAAGCCGGCGCTGGGGTCGTCCTCGACTCCATTCCGTTGAGTGAGCACAATGAATGCGTCAATAAGGCGAAGGCCTTGTTGCGCGCCGCCGAAGATGCGGGACGCTATGGCGAGAAGGATGCCCAAGCATGAAAATCCTGCTCATCGATAATTACGACAGCTTTACCTACAATCTCGTCCATTATGTCGAGGAATTGGGCGCAGAAACGCATGTTGTTCGCAATGATCGCATCAGCGTGGAAGATGCGATCGCCCAAGCCGGTGACGGTATTATCATTTCACCGGGTCCTTGCACCCCCAATGAAGCGGGCATTTGCCTCGACCTCATCAAGGCCCTGCCCGACGACATTCCGCTTCTTGGCGTCTGCCTTGGTCATCAGGCGATTGGCCAAGCTTATGGCGGCACCGTTTTGCGCGCCAAGACCATCATGCACGGCAAGACTTCCACCATCACGCACGCCAATACGGGTCTGTTTGAGGGCCTGCCCGAGCAGTTTGAGGTAACCCGCTATCACTCCTTGTCGGTTGAGCGCGAAAGCTTGCCCAATTCCTTGCGCGTCGATGCTTGGACGGCTGATGGTGAGATTATGGGCATGAGCCATGTGGCCAAGCCGATCTTTGGCGTGCAATTCCATCCTGAAAGCATCGCGTCAGAACATGGTCACGCGCTAATCCAGCGCTTCTTGCAATCAACCAAAGCCAGCCAGTCGTGAATGAGGCGATCAAACCAGCTTTGGCGCTCTTGCGCGATGGCGACGCGCCCTCGCCAGCCATACTCGACCAAGCCTTTGCCGCAATCTTGAGCGGGGAAGCGACCCAAGGTCAAATTGGGGCCTTCTTGATGGGCCTTGAGCGACTGACTTTATCCAGCGACATGATCGCCTCTGGCGCGCAAGCGATGCGTGGGGCCATGACACGGGTCGACACTTCCCTTGCGTGCGTAGATGTCTGCGGCACAGGTGGCGATGGCTCTCACACCCTCAACATCTCGACCGCCGTGTCCTTTGTTCTGGCAGGCTGCGGGCAAAAGGTCGCCAAACATGGCAATCGCGCCATGAGCTCAAAGTCAGGGGCAGCCGACGTCTTGGAGGCTTTGGGTGTCAAGCTAGAGCTGACGCCAGATCAATGCGCCGCCGCTCTTGATGAGGTCGGCCTCGTCTTTCTCTTCGCTCAAGCCCATCACCCCGCCATGCGTCATGTCGGCCCTGCCCGCCGTGAACTGGGTTTCCGCACCATTTTCAATCTATTAGGCCCCCTTTCTAATCCGGCAGGCGCACAGCGCCAATTGGTTGGCGTCTTCGCCGAAGACAAGCGCCGTCCGATGGCGCAAGCTCTGATGAACCTTGGCTGCGAGAGCGCTTGGGTTGTCCATGGCCACGGCGGCTTGGATGAATTGTCGCTATCTGGCCCCACGCGAGTCACGGCTCTGAAGGACAAGACCCTGTCAGAACTTGAGGTCCATCCGGGTGACCTCGGTCTCGCCACTGCGCCGCTTGAGGCCCTCAAGGGTGGCGATGCGGCGCACAATGCGCTGGCGTTGCGTGCGCTGTTGCAAGGCGAGACTGGCCCATACCGCGATGTTGTGCTGTTGAATGCAGCTGCAGCACTAGTGGCCACGGCTGCAGCCTCAGACCTCACAGAGGCTTTGGCGCGCGCCACAGCAAGTCTCGACTCCCAAGCGGCGCTTGCCAAGCTGGAACAGCTGATCGCCTTTACCAATCGGACGCCATCATGAGCGACACCCTTTCTAAAATCATCGCCTATAAGCGCGACGAAGTGGCCGCCCGTAAGCCCCTCCAATCCATCGCGGCACTGAAGGCTTTGGCGTCCGAGCACAGCGCGCCACGTGGCTTTACCGCCGCCCTTAAGAAGGCTGCTGAGACCCGCCCAGCCCTGATCGCGGAAATCAAAAAGGCTAGCCCCTCTAAGGGTCTGATCCGCGCAGACTTCGAACCCGCGCAATTGGCTCAAGCTTACGAACAGGGCGGTGCGGCTTGCCTTTCCGTCCTCACCGATGCGCCCAGCTTCCAAGGTCATGAGAGCTTTTTGGTGGCTGCGCGTGCCGCCACCAACCTGCCCTGCCTGCGCAAGGATTTCATGGTCGATACCTGGCAGATCGCCGAAAGCCGCGCTTATGGTGCCGATGCGATCCTCGTCATCATGGCCGCTGTAGACGATAAACTCGCCGCTGATCTGGTTGCCGCTGCCAAGCATTACGGCATGGATGCCCTGATCGAGACCCATGATGAAGCCGAGATGGATCGCGCCTTGAAGCTCGATGCCGAACTGATTGGCGTCAATAATCGCAACCTCAAGACCTTCGTCACAGATCTCTCCACCACCGCTCGCCTTTCGAGCATGATCCCACCTTCGCGGCTCCTCGTTGCCGAAAGCGGTATCAACACCCGCGCCGACATTGCCCACTTACAAGCGGCAGGAGCGAAGGCGTTCCTGATCGGCGAAAGCCTGATGCGGCAGGATGATGTTTGCGCGGCAACGCGAGACATTTTGTCGGTGGGTTGAAGGGACCGCCGCGCTTGTCGCTGCGCCGCGGCGATAGCCAAGTGGAGACCTTGATGGACTTTGCGGTAAAAGATCCCGGATCTGCTGCGCTCTCCGGGATGACAATGTGAGGGACTGAAGGAGCTTTTTCCCTCACAACACTTTATAAAACAAAATCTTCGTCGGCTCTCCCGGTTTTACATCAAGGCCTGCGACCACAAAGCCGGCCTTGAGATTGAGGATGGCCATGGCTTGGTTGGGTTGGCGGGTTGCCGTCTCTAACCCGCGAAAGCCTTCTTTCTTAGCCCACGTATGTTGGGCGGCCATCAAAGCTGCGGCGATGCCCTGCCCGCGTGCTTCTGGCGCAACGCCGCCGATCCAAGAATAAAACACGCCGCGATTGCGCTCATAACCCAGCTTTAGTCCAATCAACCTGCCCTCACCGTTAAAAGCAATGTGCGCAGACAGGCTGCGCCGCCCCGCCAGTTTCTCAGCAAAGTTCGACCAGTCATCGGGCAGAACCACATCTAGAAAAGCCGCTAAATTGTCCGCCTGAGCAATACAGCGCGGGCCATCCCAATGTTCAATCCTATAGACTTGCATCATTTCAAATCCCCACCTCGACATGGCCCCACGGGCGCGTTAGACCTGCCCCCTAAAATCAATATGAGGGAGCCCTTAGGATGACCAAGACCACCACATTTGCCACGATTGCAAACCTTGCCGGCCAAGAAATTGGCGCGTCAGACTGGCTGCTGATTGATCAAGACCGCGTCAATCTGTTTGCTGACGCAACTGGCGATCATCAATGGATCCATGTCGATGTGCCCCGCGCCACCGCCGAAATGGGTGGCCCGATTGCCCATGGCTTTTTGACCCTGTCGTTGATTCCATTTTTGGGCAAAGACATCTTGAAAGTCGAAGGCGTCAGCCGCGGCATCAATTATGGCCTCAACAAAGTCCGCTTCACCAATATGGTGCGCGTTGGCTCGAAAGTCCGCGCCGTACAAAAGCTGTTGGGCGTCGAACCTAAGTCGGGCGGCTTGATGCTGACCAGCGAAGTGACGATTGAAATCGAAGGTGAAGCGCGCCCCGCATGCGTTGCTGAAACCGTCAGCATGTTGTTCGCTTAAGCTAAGGGATCAGCATTATGTCTCGCATTGAAGCCCGCCTGCAGGAACTCGGCATCATTTTGCCAAACCCACCTGCCCCGGTGGCCAGCTATGTACCGTTCACGCGCGTGGGCGGCTTGGTCCATATCTCGGGCCAAGTCTCGCGCGCGGCCGATGGCGATCATTTGGGTCGGCTGGGTGGCGATCTGACCTTGGAACAAGGCCAAGCCGCTGCCCGTGTCTGTGGCCTAAACTTGCTTGCGCAATTGAAGGCCGCCTGTGACGGTGACTTGGACCGGCTCATTCAAGTGGTGAAGCTCAACGGCTTTGTGAATGTGATGCCAGACTTCAATCCCATCCCGCAAGTGATGAACGGCTGTTCGGACCTGATGGTGGAAGTTCTGGGTGACGCGGGCAAACATGCCCGCTCTGCCGTGGGCGTTGCCAATCTGCCGATGGGTTTTGCTGTCGAAGTTGACGGCGTGTTCGAAATCGCCTCTGCCTAAGTTGATACTGGCCAGCGGCGTGCCTCAGTGATGGGGTGCCCTGCTTGCCAATAATTCTGCGCGCACCCGCAGGGACTTTCGGGCATAAGATATCTCAATCAAGAACGAGATTAGCCCGCCAATGAGCGAGGCCATGGTGGCAATGAACAAAATTGCTACAACGCGCGACAGATCAATCGCAATCAACTCCACCGAAAACAATGCAACGATCAACAGGCAGACCAAGAGGATCGCCAACGTCGACAGCATGATGGCATTGTGAATCCAGTTCATCCGCTGGTCGAGCACCCTCAATTCCGTCAAATGCCGATTGGAGTGGCGACCAGAACCCATCGGTGAATCAAGGTCTTGTTCGATAACTCGGCCACGATCAACCACGCGCGCCAAGCGCGATGTCAGAACGTTTAACAAAGTGCCAATGCCTGCGATCAGGAAGACTGGCGCAATGGATAGTTGAATGATCTGAACTATGTCATGGGATGAAGCGATTGGCATGCGGCTAGTTTAGGCCTCAATCAACAAAAGTCGATGGTACTCAGTTTTATCACACAGCAATTGGCCTTTGCAGCGCCATCTTCCTCGATTAGCTAAAGGTCATCATGACACGAGAGACTGAGTCCCCAACCAACGAGCCGGAGTTTACGATCAAAATCGTGAACTCTATCGCAGATGTGGCACGAGAGACGTGGGATGGTTTAGCTAATCCTGAGGGGCTTCCGTTTGATCCCTTTCTGTCTTGGGATTTTCTACAAGCTTTGGAAGAAAGTGGTTGTGCCACCAGCTTTACCGGCTGGGGCGGGCGGCATTTATTGTGTCTAGATGACGCCCAGAATGCTGTTGGCCTTGTACCCTTGTGGCTTAAGTCGCATTCGCAAGGCGAATATATATTCGACCATAATTTCGCGGAAGCATGGCAGCGCGCCGGTGGACGCTGGTATCCCAAACTAACCAGCGCCATACCATTTACCCCCGTACCCGGCCGCAGGCTTCTCGTGAAGCCTGCCGAAGATGCAGGCCTGATCCGTGTGGCGCTAATCTCTGCGCTCGAACAAATTGGCGCCCAAAGCGGCCTTGCGACCGTGCAAGTAAACTTCGCCAAGGATGAAGACCTGGCCGCGCTGGACTCTTGTAAGTGGCTGTTGCGGGAAGATCGCCAATTTCATTTCTTCAATCCGGGCTACCAGAGCTTTGATGATTTTCTAGCTGAGCTCTCCTCAGACAAGCGCAAGAATTTGCGGAAGGAACGCGCCAAAGCCAAAGAAGGCCTCGAGATTTTGCGGCTGACCGGTTCAGAAATCTTAGAAGTGCATTGGGACCACTTCTTTGAATGTTATCAAGATACGGGTGCGCGCAAATGGGGGACGCCCTATCTGAACCGACGTTTCTTCTCGCTCCTCGGCGAATGCATGGCGGATCGGCTGGTGCTGATACTGGCCAAGGACGGCGACCGCTTTATCGCCTCAGCCCTCAACTTCTTAGGCTCCGACACCATATTTGGCCGCTGGTGGGGACGCCTCGAGGACCGCCCCTTTCTACATTTTGAGCTATGCTATTACCAAGCGATTGATGAGGCCATTGAACGCGGCCTCGCCCGGGTTGAAGCAGGCGCACAAGGTGGCCATAAACTGGCGCGTGGCTATGTGCCCGTCTCGACTTGGCAAGCAAGCTGGATTGCTGATCGTGGCCTGCGCTCAGCCATTGCCGACTATCTCAAGCATGAGCGCGCCTCGATTGCCGATGATACCCACTGGCTTAAAGAAAGAACCCCATTCCGACACGTCGTTCAACAGGTGGATAGACCCTAGGTTTTACTTTTGTTTTGCTTCCCAAACTATCGACGCATGTTAGCTTTGCTTACTTAAAAGAAATAATGACAAAGATCGTGAGCAAAAATGGGAGAATGTCACCAAGATTTCGAAACGGCGCTCGCTGGCGATGAGCTAGCTCGGCAGACGTTTAGCTGGCTTGCCCCCAGCCACCGCCATGACTTTGTTAGCTGGATTGAAGCCGCCGCGGCAAAGCGTGATCGGCTTAGTCGCATTCAGGCTGCGGTTGATATCTTGGCAGGGCGTGAAGTCGTTCGCCGGATCTGAACCTTGCCGCCCCAATCGCGCTAGATCTATTTCGGATTTGATTGGAATCACGCGAAGGATTTAGGGAAAGGCCATTCCCATGCATTTGTCGACACCCTATGATCCCCAGAATATCTTTGCGAAGATTTTGCGCGGCGAAATGCCTTGCTTGAAAGTCTATGAGGATGAGGTTTGTCTGGCCTTTTTAGACATTTTCCCCCAAGGCCCTGGCCACACTTTGGTGATCCCCAAAGTTGCGGCAACCAATCTATTGACCCTGCCAACTGAGGCACTTGGGCCCTATATGGCGAGCGTCCAGAAAGTCGCACGGGCAGTGCAAAGAGCGTTTCAAGCGGAGGGTCTGACCGTGCTTCAGTTTAATGGGGCTGCAGGTGGGCAAACCGTTTTTCACCTTCACTTCCACCTGATACCTAGGCAAGATGGGGTCGGCCTTATCGGGCATGGGCAGGCTGGCAAAGCGTCTGAAGAAGACCTTATCTCGCATCAAGCAGCCATCCTCGCGGCCTTTTAGGCCCCCTGCCAGATGGCCTACCGCACCATTGACGCTGATCTGGTCTTACAGACGCTTGAACGATTACGGCTACGCATTGGGGAGCGCTTTCCCAATGCAGGCCTCGGAAACGTGTGCGCAGAGCTTGCGCTTTTGGCGACCGATACCCGGTCGAGCGTCACAGAGCTTGCTAAGCCAATGATTAGGATTCGGTTAGGCGTTGGCTTGGTTTTGGCCGCAGGCGCAAGTTTTGCTGCTTACGGTATCCACACCATCGGTTTTAGGTCGGGCGAGACCGAAGTGCTGTAGCTCGTTTCGGCGCTTGAAGCAGCGGTCAACCTTCTCTTGGTGGTTGGTGCGGGGGTCTTCTCGCTGACCAGCCTTGAAGCAAGGCTGAAGCGCCACACAGCTATGGGCGCGCAGCATGAGTTGCGCTCGATCATCTATGTCATCGTCATGCACCAATTGACCAAAGACCCCGTCATGTTTGGAGCCAAGCGCAAAAAAGCAAGCCCCGACCACAAGCTCTCCCTGTTCGAATTGGTGCGTTATCTCAATTATTGCTCTGAGATGTTATCGCTTTCTGGCAAGCTCGCCGTGCTCTATGCGCAGGACTTCAATCATCCCAATGTGATCGAGGCGGCTTCAGACATCGAGCAATTGCCAACCAATCTATAGTAAAAAGTCTGACAAAAGATCACGATTGTCCAAACGAGTTGTAAAGCCATGTCGGCCTGAGAGAACTTGATTTAAGCCTCGCTCTACCAATGACCGAGCGTATTTAGGTAATTGTAACGACACCCGTGCCATATAGCACCTGTCGCAGGAGTATTCATTATGGCGAGTTGGGTAAGTCGTGCATTGGCCGACATTGAAACACAGACAGACAATGGGTCTGGCGTAGCAGCGCTACGGGCTGCCATGATGAAGGACGGTGTGATCCAGCAGGCCGAAGCGCAGACCTTAATCGCCATTCACCGATCTGGCCGGCGTCCCTCCGGCGAGGCAGGTTGGGCAGACCTCTTTGTCGAAGCGATGACCGACTATTACGCATTGACGCGTGAGGTACCGCATTACCGCGAAGAAGAGCTCAATCCAAATTGGTGTCGCGCGATAAAGCGCGTATTTGACGCACTGGCATTTGATGCGCTGCCTGATTTTCCTGCAGAGCCGACCTATAACCAACGCCTTGCCGCCTTGGGTGTGACAGAGGCTGATGCCCAGGTGCTGATTGATGCCTTTGCGGCCGATGGCATGGTGTTGGACGTCACTGAAATGCGCGTCCTGTCGGCCTTGTTTGCCCGCGCCAATGTCTATCCAGTAAACTTGCGCAGGTTCGCTTGGCAGGCGGTGCAGGCCAGCGCCTTGGCCGATAGCACCATTCAAGCCCATGAGGTCAATCTGATCCGGTCTATGGTGATGGGCCCCGCCAGCCAGTCTGGCATCGCGGTGGACCGTGTTGAGGCAGACATGTTGTGCGCGCTCGACCAAGCCGTCGCCGACAGCCAAAAGGACCCGAGTTGGGCAAACTTATTTGCACAGGGAATTGGCAACCACCTCTTATTCGCAGGCGGAACCCCAGGACGCGTCGACGAACAGGAGCGCCTTTGGCTGAATGAGAAGCTACGCCAAGGACCAACGGCCGCAACAAAAGCATTGGAAGCCTTCCTTGCGGCCGAAGTCGGATCACACGCCTAAAGCCAGCGCTTTAGTTACCTGAATCGGCATCCTCAGCTTCGGGCTGAGCTGCACCCTTTTTGCCGGGCTTGGGCAGTGCCGGTTCGAAGAAGAAGGTGAGTTGTTCTGCCTGCTCGCTATCCACGTCGACGCGGACAAGACCACCCTTCTTCAACTTGCCAAACAGCAATTCGTCCGCCAGCGGCTTCTTGATATGCTCTTGGATCAGGCGGCCAAGCGGACGCGCACCCATGGCGGGATCATAGCCGCGAACGGCCAGCCAGCTGCGGGCTGCATCGGTCAATTCAATCTCCACCTGACGATCAGCCAATTGTGCTTCCAATTGCAGAACGAACTTGTCGACCACATTGGCTACAATCTCTGGCGTCAGAGCTTTGAAGTGAATGACCGCGTCGAGCCGGTTGCGGAATTCAGGGGTGAACAAGCGTTTGATCGCTTCGCTCTCTTCATCATCCTTCTTGCCTCGACCAAACCCAATGCCGTCCTTCGCCGCATCAGAAGCCCCCGCGTTGGTCGTCATGATCACAACCACATTGCGGAAGTCGACTTTTTTGCCATTAGCATCGGTCAGCGAGCCGTGATCCATGACTTGCAACAAAATGTTGTAAAGGTCTGGGTGAGCTTTTTCGATTTCATCCAACAACAAGACGCAATGGGGATGCTGGTCGATGCCGTCGGTCAAAAGACCGCCTTGGTCAAAGCCGACATAGCCTGGAGGGGCACCGATCAAGCGGCTGACAGAGTGACGTTCCATATATTCGGACATGTCAAACCGAAGCATTTCGACGCCCATCGTGTTGGCCAATTGCTTAGCCGCTTCTGTCTTGCCAACCCCGGTCGGGCCGGAGAACAGGTAAGAGCCGATAGGCTTGTTGGGATCGCGCAGACCTGCACGGGCTAGCTTGATCGACGCTGCCAAGGCCGTCAAAGCCGCATCTTGACCAAACACCACTCGGCGCAAATCAGTTTCTAAGGTGCGCAGGGCTTCAGTGTCAGACTTGGTGACAGACTTTGATGGTATGCGGGCGATTTTGGCAACAACCGCCTCGATCTCCTTCACGCCAATCGTCTTTTTCCGCTTGCTTTCTGGCAACAACATTTGGCTTGCGCCGGTTTCATCGATCACATCGATGGCTTTGTCGGGCAATTTGCGATCGCCAATGTATTTGGCAGATAGTTCGACAGCAGCCTTGATGGCTTCAGCGGTAAAGCGAACCTTGTGATGTTCTTCATAGGCCGATTTAAGGCCCAAAAGGATTTTCACGGTATCCGGGATCGAAGGCTCAACCACGTCAATCTTTTGGAAGCGTCGCACCAAAGCGCGATCTTTCTCAAAATGTTGGCGATATTCTTTATAGGTCGTCGAACCCATGCAGCGCATGGTGCCGGACTGAAGGGCGGGCTTTAGAAGGTTTGAAGCATCCATCGCCCCACCGCTTGTGGCCCCTGCCCCGATAACGGTGTGGATTTCGTCGATGAAGAGGATGGCGTTGGGATGGGCTTCCAATTCCTTGACCACTTGCTTCAAGCGCTCCTCAAAGTCACCGCGATAGCGTGTGCCAGCCAGAAGTGCGCCCATATCGAGCGAGAAAATCGTTGATTCCGAAAGAATATCTGGCACATCGCCTTCAACGATGCGTCGAGCCAAACCTTCAGCAATCGCGGTTTTGCCCACGCCAGGATCACCAACCAACAAGGGATTATTCTTCTGACGGCGACACAGAATTTGGATGGCGCGCTCGACTTCGTCTATGCGACCAATCAAAGGATCAACCCGACCTTTGCGCGACTTTTCATTCAGATCGACGCAGTAGGTTGCCAAGGCTTCACCCGCGCTGGGCTTTTCCTTTGTGGTCGCAGTCTCTTCTTGGCGTTCTTCCGAAGCCCCTTTGACGCGTTTCTGTTCTGTCATGCCGGGGCGCTTAGCCACACCATGCGAAATGAAGTTCACGGCATCATAGCGGGTCATGTCCTGCTCTTGCAGGAAGTAAGCCGCATGGCTCTCGCGCTCTGAAAACAAAGCGACCAAGACATTGGCACCGGTTACTTCCGTACGACCTGAACTTTCGACATGGATGACTGCGCGCTGGATCACACGTTGGAAACCAGCGGTCGGTCGCGCTTCGCTCTCACCCGAGACGATCAGATTTTTCAGTTCACCTTCGATATAGCCATTCAAATCCGTCTTAAGTCGATCAAGATCAACATTACAAGCTTTTAGCACGTGGGCTGCATCTTCATCCTCAATCAGGGCGACCAGCAAATGTTCGAGGGTTGCATATTCATGCTTATGCTCATTGGCGAAAGCGATAGCACGGTGGAGCGATTGTTCTAGGCCGCGGGAGAATGAGGGCACGTTCTACTCCTTTTCCATGGTACATTGCAGGGGATGTTGATTGCGTCGCGC
>JBEAVQ010000007.1:0-15776 GCA_041160865.1 Pseudomonadota bacterium
TGCCATCCATGTTGGCCTCCATCACCAACATCAATGGTGAATCACATCACACCTGATTTGGGAATACACTCGATTCCTTTTTCAAAAAAACTGCTCTAGCCTTGCTGCAAAGGAAGGCCTTATTGGCGTCATAAGCCGAACATTAGCCGCCCAAGCTGCTCGCGCGATTTATACTTGGCGTAACCATGGCTATGGTATTGATGTGGCTATTAATACCTCCATGTCGGACGTTATGGACCCGGATTTTGCGAGTGACCTAGCCGATTGCGTGGCGAGTCAAGGTGCCAAATCAGATTGGATCGTCCTCGAAATCGACGAAGAGGAATTGACCTGCGCTGGCAATCAAGGCCTTGCTTGCTTGGAAATATTGGCAGGATTCGGCTTTAAGATCGCTCTTGATGCTAAGGGACCACCAAGCCTTGCCCTTGATAAACGGGCGCGTGCCCTCTTCTGCCAGCTCAAATGTGGTGGCTCCACAATGCTAACGGTGGCAAGCCGGCTTCATTCGGTCGGTGCGAGTGCTTTCATGTACCGAATTCAAGCCGCCCAGAGTTCTGGGATGCCGGTTGTTGCTGTTGGGGCGGAGTCTTCCAAGGCCATTCGCCAATGTTATCAGATAGGTTTTACGCGGCTTCAAGGTCACTTTGTTTCCCTACCCTTGAGCTTTCAGTCAGCGTCACAAATGCTGCTCGAGCAAACCACTAGACTGGAAGCCGATGATGAATCGCTCCCGGAGTCTGAAGCTGAGACACCATCTTTAGAGATAGCTTTGGAGCCTTCTCTAGAACCAGAGCGAGACGAACAGTCGCCAATACTGCCTCATAAACCGCTCACGCTTTTCAGCTTTGAGGAGTTGACGGAACTCCATGAAGTAGGCTCAGAAGCCGCGTAAAGCGCCGGCACCAACTAAATGCACGATTTTATCCTAAAGTCCTCTATCGGGCGTTTGGTCTTCTAGCCAGCTGCAAGGCGCTTCTCTTCGGCCTCTTCGCGAACATAGTCGAGCTTTTCGAGGAGGTAATTCAAGTCCTCGTCTGGGATCGACTGGAACCGCGTGAGTACACGCTCAATCATGCGCTTACGGAAGCGGGTGCGATCATCAGCCGTACCGTCAAACTCAGTCTCATGCAGGACCTCGATGGCAGCACGGAAGGCGGGATAGAGGCTGGGAGGCATACTTGCCCGTTCAAAAATGGCGCGCAAGCCCATGGTGCCGCCGTCATGAACCAAAAGCCAAGCTTTGTTATGGGGGATCCCTGCAAGTTCAGCAAAGGCATATTCGACCAAGCGCACTTCTCCTTGGCACAGCGCACGCAACACAAAGCTGGGCGTCAAACGGCCATTGAGATGCAATTGTTGGATATAGCGCTTCATATCCGCTTGCAGGCCAGCCTGTGCGATCAAATCAATACCGGCGCGCTCACGCGTGTTCGTAGCCAAATCAATTGCCATCTGTGGCGGCACGGCATGTTTTTCGACTAGGCGATCAAACAACTCACCAGTCAGGCGAGCCGCCAATTTTTCAGAGACCAACACAGGCAGAATTGGCCGATCAACCATAGCTACCTTTAATGCATGCACATTCGGGAACCGATCCAAGGCGCGGGTCATGCCCACATCATTAAACTCAGCCCCGTCATTATGAAGCGCTTCAATAATGGCCCCATCAACTCCAAAGGTACACAGAGCCGTCGTCACGCTTTCCGACAAGCTCTCTCGGCGGGCGATCGCATATTGGCGGGCGGGCTCTGCGGATTCGAGGATCTCCACCAAATCCTCATCACTGAGAACCGGGGAACTTTCCAAGAGTGGCAACGCAATCGACTCAATATCGCGTGCAAGTTTTGATGCAATTTCACGAGGTAAGTTGGGTGACGCCTTCAACGTCACGGCCAATGCCCGGCGCACACGCTCTGCAGCGCCAGTGACAACAATCTGCAGGATTTGCTCCGCATAAGCACGTTCGTCATCCGACAATGTCACTGTATCGATACGTCGACACAGCCGATAACACGCCAAAGCGCGATCTTCATCAGTATCGCCTTTGATTAAAGCCCGAATGTCTGCTTCACTCAGATTTACGCGTAGCGTTGAAACGCCCATGACACATCGCTCCCAGAACCACATTTGCCGTGATTCGCAACACTGCTAAGTTGCTCTGTTAGGGTTAATGGTGTCTTTACACAGGTAAACACTTCGGCTGTTGTAATTCCGGTCGCGTCCAAAATTAAAGTCTTCGGGGGAATACATTATGCTGCTCAAGGGTCTAAAGGTCATCGAATATGCTACGTATATCGCAGCACCGGGTGCAGGCGGCTTAATGGCCGATTGGGGGGCAGACGTCATCAAGATCGAACCACCCGGCGGTGACCCGATCCGCCGCTTCTTCGATACAATTGGCTCTGACATCGCCGAGAACCCTGTTTTTGATCTCGATAATCGCGGCAAGCGTTCAATCATCATTGATACCGCGCAGGACGAGGGCCGTGAGCTGGTTCGCAAATTAGTCCAAGAGGCCGATATCTTTATCACCAATGTGCGCCCAGGTGGTCTTACCCGTGCTGGCCTTGATTATGCCGCGCTGTCTGCTGTGAATCCTCGCCTGATCTATGCTAATGTCACCGGTTATGGCCTTGAAGGCCCAGATGTTGACCGCGCGGGCTTTGATGTGGCTGCTTTCTGGTCGCGCTCTGGCTGGGCCCGACTTACCGCACCAAAAGGGGTTGAGCCCTTTCCAATTCGTACCGGCGTCGGAGATCATATTTGCTCGCTTTCTACTGTTGCGGGTATCTTGGCTGCGGTGCATGGCCGCCATACCACGGGCAAAGGGCAGCATGTCGATGCGTCACTACTGCGCGCGGGCACCTATACATTGGGGTCGGACATGTCGATCCAGATGCGTTTTGGCAGGTTGGCCTCAACACGGCCGCGGTTTGAGGCGGTCAATCCTTTGGCTAACTTCTTTCAATGCCGCGATGGTCGCTGGTTGACCCTCTTACCCCGACAAGGAACCGCCGATTGGCCGGGCTTCTGCCAAGCCTTGAGCCTTGAATACCTGCAGCACGATCCCCGCTTTGCGACTTCAAAAGCGCGGCGAGAAAATGGGCCAACACTGGTGGCCTTAATGGATGAAGTCTTTGCGGCCCACGATTTTGCCGATATTGCCAGCCGCTTGGACGCCAACGATCTCGTTTGGGCTCCCGTACAAAGCCCCGCAGAAACCGTTGCCGACCCGCAGTTTTTGGCCGCTGGTGGCATGACCCAGATTGACGATGGACAAGGCGGGTCTAAAGCCTCACCCTCTGGCCCTATCCGTTTTCCTGGTATTTCTGAGGCAACCAAACGGTCTGTGCCCACACCCGGTAAGGATGCGCGCGCGGTTCTGGCCGAAGCAGGCTTTAGTGCTGAGGAAATCGAAGGCCTTTTGGCGAACGCAACGGTCTCCGAGAAGCTCTAATCTCCATCGGTGGTCTGTTCGCGGACAGGCCACCATAAGGAGCCCAAGGCAATCAAAAGTACAAGGATATTGATCACTGCGTTGGAAGGATTGCTAGAGGTAATAGACCCAGCGCTATCGAGCGCAGAACCACATAATAATGCCTGCGATAGCAGTCCAACGCACCGCTTCAGGCGCGTGATCATAAACCCAGATCGATAAACACCAAATCATCGCGCCCCAACCTGCCAGAAATCCCCCGGTCAAAGCTGATAGAAAGCGCGTATCTGGAGAGGCATAGGTTGTCGCCCCATCCAGGGGCCAACTGATCAAGTCCAAAGTCCACCGCGCAGGCTTCATTGTCGCTGCCATCGTTCCCAAAAAGAACACAGGCCCAAAGGAACCGACAACGATAGCTGTCACCTTCAGCCAGAACTTATGAAAAGCGTGGCTCATGTCCCCTCAACCGGTCGGCCATTGGGCAAGTATCGTCGCGGCGTCGAAATAGTCTCGCCAATAAGTAATTAGGCCATCTTTGACCTCAAACGCACCGGTTACAGGCAATACGACCCATTTATCTGTCAGACGATGTCGATCAAGCCGCTCTGAGAACACGATCCCACCACTGGCGGACTCTCGCAGGATTTTGAACTCATTTTCAAGCGTCGGCAAAAAGAAAGGCTCCAGCACGGCCCGTATGCCTTCCGGACCGCTGACCTCGCCGATTGGCGGAGGATTGATGTAAATGCAGGTTGGAGAGACAAGGGCCAAGGCGGTGTCATAATCCAAGCGCTCCATCGACTTCAGAAAGCGGCGGACGATTTCAATCGCTTGGGTGCTCGTGTCGGTCATGATCTACTCCTTATCGGCGCGAACCACAGCTTCATCGTCATTGCTGCGCGGCGCAATTACGTGGCGGGTTATTGTGTTCGAGCTTGCGCAGCGGCGCGGAACATGGCCTCAGTCTCAGGGTCGGCCGGGAACAGCGTTTCTAAGCGCAATTCATCAGCCGTTATGTCTTGTGCAGTGCCAAAAGTTGCCACGACCGCGAACATCGAGATTTTGAGGCCATGGATGTCCATATTGAAAGGGATCACTGGCACGAGTGAGGCCTCAGCAGCTGACCACAGAATATGGGAGTCTTGATACGGAGCAAGTTCTTCCAGCACACTTTTCATATCAGCCCCAGCCAAAGCCTCAGCTTCGCGTTGGGCACGTTGCCACATTAAGGGTCCAACTGCTGCCCAATTGGTAACAAATGGACGAATGCCGTCTGGATGAAAGAACAAACGCAGCAGATTGCGCCCCTCCCCGCCGACCCGCCTCCAAATGTCGTCACCCAGCATGGCATTTAACTGATCGAACGATTGGTTGGATAGTCGGACATTCCAAGCCCTATCTAACGCAATCGCGGGAAAGGGCTCATGTGCGGCCAAGATCATTCGAATGGCCGCCATAACTTGCCCCATTTGGGGATCATCCAGCTCTCGGGTTTTAAAGATCGGTGCAAAGCCTGCCGCGGTCAACCAAGCATTGCGGTCACGCAGCGGCACTTCCAAAGTCTCGCTCAATTGCAAGATCATGTTGCGACTAGGATTAGCGCGCCGCGATTCTAGAAAGCTCACATGGCGTTGAGAGACACCTGACATCAAAGCCAGATCTAGTTGCGATAGACGGCGCTTTTGTCGCCAGTCACGCAGGAGTTTGGCGAAGTTGCCGTCAGCTTCTGCCTGCCGGGTTTGAACCGCGACTGTCATGGAATATCTCCCGCCTCTAAATAGAAACTGGCATGGCCATGCAGCCAGTTCAATGACGTGCGAGGTAATTGCCAGCCACCAAGAACGGCACCAATTTGTCGTCCAACTGTTTGAGGCAACTGTTTGGGGATGTTTTTCATGCCTGCTTTTTGGCGCGCTTATTTTGGCGTATTTTGCGCATCGCTGGTATTGTTCAGCGAGGTGCTAAGTGCGGGTGCTTTCTCGCCCACTAGCGGCCCGGTAGCTCTGCTTATGACCTTTCTGTCTGGAGGGACCGAAGCGAGCTTTGACCCCGCCCTGCGATTTAGCTTAGGTCTGATGGGTGCGCTCAACATCGGCTAGGCAGTTATGATTTATGGCGTGATGCGCGTCGCTTTCACCCCCGGGACACAGGGTAGACCCCTGTGGGACGCAATTACCGCTGGCTTGATAAGTTGGTATGTCATTGATGGCATCTGCTCAATTGCCAAAGGCTTTGCGCTGAACATTATCCCCAATACAGCTCTGGCCGCTATATACTTGGTTGGCGTCACCCAACGCGGTGCTCTGAAACGCTAACCAGCCTTTTGACCTTAAAAACGAGACAGGATAATCAATGGACGCGCTCAGAACCCCGGAAGACCGCTTTGAGAATTTGGCTGACTTTCCCTTTAAGCCAAGCTACATCAGCGACCTTGCAGGCTATAAAGGCTTACGCGCCGCTTATGTGGATGAGGGTGCGGCTGACGCGCAACGCGTCTTCTTATGTCTACATGGCCAGCCGACATGGAGTTATCTCTACCGAAAAATGATCCCCGTGTTTCTGGCATCCGGTGGCCGTGTTATTGCGCCGGACCTCTTGGGCTTTGGACGATCGGATAAGCCAGAAGACGAGGAGATTTATGGCTTTGACTTTCATCGGGACTTTCTAATTGCGCTTATCGAGCGGCTTGATCTGCGCAATATCACTTTGGTGGTGCAAGATTGGGGCGGACTGCTTGGCCTGACATTGCCTGTTGCGCCTGGTGTCGCAGAGCGGATCACCCGCCTCATCATCATGAACACGACTTTAGCAACGGGTCACCCGCCAAGCGATGGATTCATGGCTTGGCGCACCTATTCGGCTTCCCGTCCTGATTTGCCAGTGGGTGCCTTAATGCAACGTTCGACCCCGCATTTAAGTGCTGACGAAGCGGCTGCCTATGACGCGCCCTTCCCCGATGCGCGCTACAAAGGTGGTGTGCGCGCTTTTCCCAAGCGCGTCATGACCGACCCAGACATGGCTGGTGTTGACGTGTCTTTAGCCGCACGGACGTTTTGGGCCGAACACTGGCAAGGTGAAAGCTTTATGGCTTGGGGCGCGGCTGACCCCGTCTTCGGGCTCGACATAATGAATGATATGCAGCAATTGATTAAAGGCTGCCCTGCCCCACTCATCATTCGAGATGGCGGTCATTTTCTTCAGGAATGGGGCACTGAGATTGCCGAAGCGGCTCTTAGGTCATTCGAAGCCCCAGCCTAACAAAGCCACTAAACTGAAAAGACCGGCCACGCGCTCCGGCCGGTCTTCTCTCTCAGAAGAGGTAGGTGTTTCTACTCGTCCAAGCGCC
Source organism: Pseudomonadota bacterium (assembly GCA_041160865.1). GTDB lineage: Bacteria > Pseudomonadota > Alphaproteobacteria > Caulobacterales > Aquidulcibacteraceae > Aquidulcibacter. The sequence continues at coordinate 6,783 of JBEAVQ010000007.1, forward strand.
GTTTGAATGTCTCTGGGAGGAAGAACAAGCCAACGACAGCCGTCAAACCTGCGATTAACACTGGGTACCAGAGGCCGTAATAAATGTCTCCCGTAGCAGCGACCATGGCAAACGCCGTGGTAGGCAGGAAGCCACCAAACCAGCCATTACCGATATGATAGGGCAAGGACATTGAGGTATAGCGAATCTGGCTTGGGAAAATCTCAACCAACAAGGCGGCGATTGGCCCGTAAACAGCGGTGACCAAGAGCACCAGATAAACCAAAATGGCGATTACCATCGGCTTATTCATCGCGGCCGGATCAGCTTTGGAGGGATAGCCCGCCTTGGCCAATGCAGCTTTCACACTGTCTTGATAGGCGGTGATCGCAGCCTTCTTGTCTGCCCCAGTCACGAGGGTTGGGTCAGGTGCCACTAAGGTTTCGGTGCCAATTTTGATCGAAGCCACGGCGCCTGCTGGTGCGTCGACTTTGGAATAGCTGACCCCACTTTTTGCCAAAAAGGATTTGGCAATATCGCAGCTCTTAGCGTCGAACTTATTCCTTCCAACAGGGTCAAATTGGACAGAGCAATCGGCATCATTGACGACGACGGTTATCGGTGCACTGGCTTGTGCTTGGGCCAAAGCTGGGTTGGCGGCTTTGGTCAAGGCGTGGAAGGTTGGGAAGTAGGTCAGGGCTGCCAAGGCGCAGCCAACCAGAATGATAGGCTTGCGGCCAATCTTGTCTGACAACCAGCCGAAAAAGACAAAGCCAGGGGTGCCGATCATCAAAGCAATGGCGATCATTATATTGGTGGTAGCCCCATCAACTCTCAGCATTTTTTCCAAGAAGAACAAGGCATAGAATTGGCCCGTGTACCAAACGACGGCTTGGCCAGCGACTGCCCCGAACAGGACGATAATAACCCACTTCAAATTGCCCCATTTCGCAAAAGCTTCGGTCAAGGGTGCCTTGGAGGTTTTGCCTTCGTCCTTCATTTTTTGATAAACTGGGCTCTCGTTAAGTTGCATGCGGATCCACATAGAAACAGCCAGCAAAATCATCGAGACGAGGAAGGGCACGCGCCACCCCCAAGCCTTGAAAACCTCTTCGCCGAGAAGCGTGCGGGTGCCAATTACGATCAACAGGGCAGCAAACAGGCCCATCGTCGCGGTGGTCTGAATCCAGCTGGTATAGAGGCCGCGCTTACCCTCAGGCGCATGCTCTGCAACATAAGTGGCAGCTCCACCATATTCCCCGCCCATGGCCAGACCTTGCAGCAGTCTTAGGCCAATCAAGATAATTGGGGCCGCGACGCCAATGGTGGCATATGAGGGCAACAGCCCAACAGCGAACGTGGCCAGCCCCATTAGGCCCATTGTCACCAAGAACGTATTCTTTCGGCCAACCATGTCGCCAATACGACCAAATACCAACGCGCCGAACGGACGAACAGCAAAGCCTGCTGCAAAGGCCCCAAGGGCGAAGATAAACCCTGTCGTTTCATTCACGCCTGAGAAAAATTGCGCGGAAATATAGGTGGCGAGTAGCCCGTATAGGTAAAAGTCATACCACTCGAAGACTGTTCCGAGCGAGGATGCCGCAATTACCAGTTTTTCGTTCTGCCCCTTTGCCGGAGCAGCCGCTTGGCCTCCAACAGTTTTTTGCATGGGTTCCATGTTAGCCATGTCTCTCTCCCTCCATTTTTCCAGTTAGAAACTATACTTCGCCAAGAACTCAAGCCTGTCGAGTGAGCCGTCCGCACCGCTGACAACTTCGCGGACGCCGTGGCGATATTCTGCTCCCAAATCGACGCCTTTGACGGGGGAGTAGAAAAGATTGGCCGACACGCTCCATGCCTGCTTGTTGAAATTCGCTAAACCGGCCAAAGCTAGATTGCTGTCGTAGTCGACCGTCTGGATGCTGCCGGTCAGGGTGGAACGAAGCTTAGGTGTCCAGTTCACTCGTATGGCCGAATATCCGCCTAAAATATCGACGTTTTTGTGTTGGCCAGTTGCAGGAACGAATACGGCGTCGGGTGCGAAGTTGAGGCCGACATAGCGCCCGATCCCAGAGCCATAGGTGGCCATGAATTTCCACTCATAGCGCTTCGCCGCATCAAGATTAATTTTGCCCGTTACGCTGACACCATAACCAGAGGAATCATCGCCAACCGCGCCATTATCGAGCGACAGTCTGCGCGCAATCCCGGCAACAGAAACTTCCCCCTTCGTGAAGGTATGATTGAGGCGAACGACAAAATCTGGCACCGAGTCATCGTCATTTTCGATGAGAGTTGGCGAGCCAAGATTGGCGCTGGCCGTTTCTGGGTTTTCTATCGCAAGGTGCAAAGTTGTCGTTTTGTTCAGCGGATAGGAATAGCGCACCAAGGCTTGCCGGGCAAAGACAATGCCCTCTGTTGGGCCTATAAAATCGGTCGATTCCGGCAAAGTCGACACATTTTGAAACGTTGTCCAATCCTCGCCGAAGGTGAAACGATCATACTGAACATAGGCTCGGCGCAGCGCGAAATTATAGCCATTGGTTGCACGCTCATTGCCTTGCGTGCCAGGCGATGTCTGGAAGTCGCCTTCGACATAGCCTTTCAGCACATGGCCATTGACGGCTGTTTCGGTCGTGAGCCACAGACGGGTCTGCTTGGCATTAAAATCATTGTCGAGGCTTTCGCGTTGGCCGCCAATCGGGGTGGACTGGGGCAGATAAAAATCACGCCCCAAATTGCCCGTCGCGACATCGCCGTCATTCCATTGGCTGAAGTCAATTGTGGTTTTGATAAAGCCGCCCAGCTTCACTGTAGTTGCGCCGACTTTAAAGCCATCGGCGGGTGCAGCAGCAACAAGTGTTGGCGTCGCCGCCGCCTGTGGGGTAGCTTGAATTGCCGAGACAGAAGCCGACAACTGATCCGTGCGGGCTTGTGCAAGTGATGCATCGGCGCGCAGTTTCTGATTTTCTGATTTCGCGGTCGCAAGCTCTGCCTGAACCGTTCCAAACATCCGCTCTAAAGCCGCGATACGCGCCTCCAGCTCTTGCTCTTTGGGGGGGGCCGCATGAGCAGAAGTGCCCGCAAAGGCAAGAAGGGCGATACCGCACAGCAGGTGGTGACGCCGTTTGATCGTCAGCATGGTGGTTCCCTCGGTCGTTATTTTGACAGGCCACAGCCGTTACAATGCGGGCCCTTGGGTCTAAACTGTCAGGTCATCATGCGCGGCGATAGCTAGACTTTAGTCGTAGTCCCGATAGACTTTGGTCTAGGGTGCGGTACGCGCGAAAAGACTTTAAAAACGACCGAAACATCGCCCATTAAATTGGGCTGACGAGGGAGACGACCATGGTAGCGCTTTATCCAGTTCCAGCCGAATGGGCTGAAAAGGCTCGCATAACTGAACAGGGCTATCGCGAGGCTTATGCTGATTCGATCGAGAATCCTGATGCGTTCTGGACCAAAGAAGCGCAACGCGTGACGTGGATGAAGCCGTTCACCAAGGTGAAAAATGCCAGTTTTAACGAAGCAGACTTTGGTATCAAATGGTTTGAGGATGGCGTCCTCAATGTCTCCGAAAACTGCTTAGACCGTCATTTAAAGGACCGGGCCAATCAGGTAGCCATAATTTGGGAGGGCGATGATCCCACTCAATCGCGCCAGATCACCTATCGCGAATTGCATCGCGATGTCTGCCGTTTTGCCAATACGTTGAAGAATTTGGGTGTCAAAAAGGGCGACCGGATTACTCTTTATCTACCCATGATTCCAGAAGCCGCAATGGCTATCCTAGCCTGTACCCGGCTTGGGGCTATTCATACCATCGTCTTTGGTGGTTTCTCACCTGAGGCGCTGGCAGGTCGGATTCAAGATTGCGATTCCAGCATTGTGATCACAGCCGACGCAGGCATGCGCGGCGGCAAGACAGTGCCGCTCAAAGCCAATGTGGACGCCGCCCTCGCTAGCTGCTCGTCGGTTAAACATGTTCTGGTGATCCGTCATGTCGGCAATGAGATCACCATGCAGGATGGACGCGATCATTGGTATCATGAGGCGATTGCCGGGGTATTTGATGACTGTGCGCCAGAGCCCATGAGTGCGGAGGACCCGCTTTTCATCCTGTATACCTCTGGCAGCACCGGCAAGCCAAAGGGCGTTTTACACACGACTGGTGGTTATCTGGTTTGGGTCGCCATGACCTTTTCCTATGTCTTCAACTATCAAGATGGTGAAGTGTTTTGGTGCGCTGCCGATATTGGCTGGGTCACGGGCCATTCTTATGTGGTCTATGGGCCACTGGCTAATGGCGCGACGACATTGATGTTTGAGGGCGTACCCAATTATCCAGACTTCAGCCGCTTCTGGAATATTGTCGACAAATATGAGGTCAATATTTTCTATGGAGCCCCAACGGCACTGCGCTCGCTAATGCGCGAGGGCAATAGCTATGTGACCGCAACATCGCGCAAATCCCTACGTCTATTGGGCAGCGTGGGTGAGCCGATCAATCCAGAAGCTTGGGAATGGTATTATCACGTGGTGGGCGAAGGCCGTTGCCCAATCGTGGACACGTGGTGGCAAACAGAAACCGGCGGCGCGATGATCACACCGCTCCCGGGCGCGATTGCCTTAAAGCCAGGCTCTGCGACTTTGCCGATGTTTGGGGTGAAGACAGTCCTCCTCGACAGCGAGGGCAAAGTCCTTGAAGGGGCGACGGACGGCAATCTCTGCATCACCGACAGTTGGCCGGGACAAATGCGGACCGTATGGGGTGATCATGAACGCTTCTTCCAAACCTATTTTTCAGCCTATCCCGGCTACTATTTCACCGGTGACGGCTGTCGCCGCGATGAAGATGGCTACCACTGGATCACAGGTCGTGTGGATGACGTAATCAATGTCTCTGGGCACCGCATGGGCACGGCTGAGGTGGAAAGCGCTCTTGTAGCACACGCCAATGTCGCAGAAGCCGCCGTCGTCGGCTTCCCACATGACATCAAGGGGCAAGGCATTTACGCCTATGTGACCTTAAACTCCGACGCGACTGAGAGCGACGAGGTTCGCAAAGCCTTGATCCAATGGGTGCGCAAAGAAATAGGTCCCATCGCAACACCCGATGTGATCCATTTTGCGCCCGGCTTGCCGAAAACCCGTAGCGGCAAAATCATGCGGCGAATCCTGCGCAAAATTGCAGAAGGCGACGTGTCCAGCTTGGGCGACACGTCAACTTTGGCCGACCCATCCGTCGTTGATGCGCTGATCGCGTCGCGCTAGCGGCCATGGCACGCACCATATTGATAGCCGACGACCATCCCCTGTTCCGCCAAGCGCTTGCTATGGCGGCAGGGAATGTCGCCAAAGATGCGCGATTGGTTGAAGGTGCGACTTTGGCCTCTGCGCTCCTAGAAGCCCAAGCCGCAGATGACTTGGCCCTCATCTTGTTGGACCTCAAAATGCCGGGGGCAGACGGCTTTTCGGGTGTGGCGCTTCTCCATGCCGAAAAGCCTGAGGTGCCGATCCTTGTTGTTTCAAGCGAAGCAGCGGCCGGGACAGCACAGAATGCCCTTCGGTTTGGCGCAGTAGGCTTCATCGGCAAGGATTCAGATTTATCCGTAATTGAAGCGGCCATTGCCGACGCTCTGTCCGGCAAGCGTTTGGCTGCCCCGGTAGATCCGTTGCTCGACCCGGTTGCCGCTCAGATTGCAAGCCTGACCCCGACGCAGCTAAAAGTGATGTTGGGCGTAATGCAGGGCAGGCTCAACAAACAAATCGCGTTTGATCTGGGCTTAAGCGAAGCAACGATCAAAGCGCATATGACCTCAATCCTGAAGAAACTAGACGTGCAGAACCGCACCCAAGCGGTGTTAGCTGCTAAGGCCCTTGGATTAGCTCCGGCCTGATACGACATTGGTTTGCGCCAGCCATTGATCGAGTGCGTCAGGATCCACAGGCTTTCGAAACACGGCTAGTTGCATCGCCTGCGCCCTTTCCAAAAAAACGTCTTCAGACGCTGCCGTTGTTAGGGCAAAGCGGGCGCTGGGATGTTGCACGCGTAAGGCCTCGATGACATCCAAGCCCGTCAGCGTGTCACCCAAATGATAATCCACCAAGGCGCAATCAAACGCCTCACGTATCTTACTGGCTGATTGCGCATCGCCGATGCAGTCAAAGTCATGATCGAGACTGGCGAGAAAAGCGCGCATGGCTTCTTGATTGGCGGGATCATCCTCAACCACCAGAATTTTCAAAGACGGGTTGGCATTTTTTAGCTGAGGAACCGTTGGTATTGCGGCAAAAGATTTTTCAGTTTGAACCTGTGCTACGGCGGCAAAAGATACGCTAAAGCGGCTACCCTGACCCAGATTAGAGCCCAAAGAAATCTGGACATCCAACACACGTGCGGTGCGCTCGACAATGGCTAGCCCTAAGCCGATCCCGCCGCCGTGGGCATGGGGCAAGCGCTCAAACTCGCGGAAGATGCGACTATGATCCGCAGGGTCGATGCCCGGTCCCGTATCAATCACATCAACACGAATGGTCTCGCCACGTCCACGGATGGCGACCACAATACCGCCGACCTCTGTGTATCGGATGGCATTGGACAGAAAATTCTGAACGATTGAGCGCAATAAAGTCGGATCGGTCTCAACTTGCTGATCCCTTCCAAAAAGCCGCAACTGCAGGCCCTTTTCATGGGCTAATGGCATCATCGTATCGACCAGATCACGTAGCAGTGGCTTCAGGTTCACCCGCACCTTTGACGGTATGACCCCGCCTGCATCGAGCTTGGAAATATCCAATAGCGATCGCAATAACGTGTCCGCTGACTGAATGGATAAATCAAGCTTACGCAACAAGTCTTGGTCGCCATCGCCAATCTGGCGTGCAAGGGCAGACGAGAACAGGCGTGCAGCATGTATGGGTTGTAAAAGATCGTGACTTGCGGCCGCTAAAAAGCGGGTCTTCTCGGCATCTGCTTTAGCAAGGGATTGATTGGCTTCGCGCAAATCTTGCGTACGCTCCTCCACCCTCGCTTCGAGCTCTGCTCGGGCACGCCGCAATCCTGCCAAGGCCTCTGCCTCGGCTGTAATATCGGAAAAACACATGACGTAGCCGCCGCTGGGCATGGGCCCACCCACCGTCTTTATGACGCGTCCATCTGGCCGTACCCGTTCGAAGCTATGGGCTTGACCACGGCGCATATGCGTAAGACGGCGCTCAACGTGGCTTTCAATTTCTCCAGGACCACATTCCCCCCGTTCAGCATTAAATCGAATAAGGCTGGCAACCGGTGCGCCAACATAGACCATCCCGTCAGGATAATTGAAAAGAGACAAATAGCGGCTGTTCCACGCCACAATATTCAGGTCGTGATCCACCACGCTGACGCCCGGATCGATATGCTCCAACGTGGCGGCCAACAGGTCCTTCGAGAAACGTAAGCTTTGGCCCGTCTCATCCAAAAGTCGGGACACTTCATCGGCGGAAAGGCGCGCACCAAAAAGTCTTGAACCAATCAGAGCGCGCGCCGACGGTAATCCAACCACGCCAGCGATCAGCCGCTCTGCCTTTCGGGCACTGGCTTGGCTGACACTGGCCTCATCTTTCAGATTTGCGAAGGCTTCTTGCGCCAGACTAGGGCCAACAAAGCGGGCGACCAAGGCTTTTAAATCCGCGATGCGCGCCGATTGTAACGATGAGTCTTGCGTATTTGATCGCAAGAGGCCCGGGAGCGCACTGGTCTGGACACGGCGCGCTGTCACCAAGAGATAAACGGCTAGATTGAGACCAAGACTCCATACCGCACCATGGCTAATGGGGCTTAGGGCACCCAAGCCAAGCAAATGATAAGGGTCAAACGGGCTGGTGGCCAATATGGCGAGAACGCTGGGTCCTAGAATTTGGGGCAAGGCCAAAGTGTAAAACCAGACGATGAGACCCGCGATCAAACTATATCTAGCGGCAATGGCATCGCGGTTACCCCGGTAGACTGCCAAAATGAGGACAGGCACAAATTGCGCCATCGCGGCAAAAGCGACCAAGCCGATCGATGCCAGCCTTTGATTGTCGGGTATGGCAAGTGCCCAGAGGAGTGCAAAGACCATGATCGCGGCAATGGCTGCACGACGAACCAGCAGCATCAGTTTGCCGAAATTACGCGGCCCATCATTGCCCTCGCGACCGAGCAAGGCGGGGGCCACCAAGTCATTGGAAACCATAGTGGATAAAGCAATCGTCTCTACCAACACCATGGCAGTCGCCGCTGCAAACCCGCCTAAGAAGACGATCATCGCAAGCACCTGTGCGCCTTGGCTCATCGGCAATTGCAAAACATAGAGGTCGGGCCGCGCAGAACTTGGCAAAAGCGCAATTCCGGCACTGGCCAGCGGAACCACCACCACCAGCATCGCCACCATGTAAAATACAAATGGCCAGCGTGCTTTCTCAACATCGCTGCTTGATTGGGCTGCAATCACCATGAAATAGAATTGGCGCGGTAAGGCGATGATGGCTGCCATCGACAAGAGAGTGATAATCAAAAAGTCCGCATTGATGGCACCAGGACTGAATGTGGCCGCTAGCGTGTTTTGTGTGCGAGCGAGTACTTGGGGTGGTGCTTGGATCAGCAACGTCACCGCAAAACCAGCAACCGCCAAAAGGGCCACCAGTTTAAAGAAGGATTCAAATCCTACTGCGAACAAGACCGCATCATTGCGAGCAGAAGCTTCATACCTTCGAGTGCCGTAAAGCATTGCCCAACCGGCCAACAATATTGCCGCGCATAAGAGGATCAGAGGCGAATTCTGCGCACCTGACACCAAAGCATAAGTACTGCTTAGGGACTTTAGCTGCAGCGCAATATAGGGAATCGCCCCTAATAAAGCCAAAAGCGTGACCAGTGCGGCCACGCTGCGGCTCGACCCAAACCGGCCGCCGATAAATTCTGAAATAGAGTTTGCGCCATCCGATTTGACCGCGTCGACCATGCGAACCAGAAACTGACGCCCGAAG
>JBEAVQ010000007.1:15797-62331 GCA_041160865.1 Pseudomonadota bacterium
AGGTAGATGGGAACATAAGCCCAGCCGTCGGCGACAGCACTGCCAACCGCGCCGTAAAACGTCCAACTCGTGCAATAAACACCCAATGCCAGAACATAAGCTGGGCGACGTAACCGGGCTTTCAGGCTCTGCCCGCCCCGCCCTTCAGCCCAAGAGGCGCAAACAAACAAGAGTGCCGCATAGGTCAGGATAATGATCAGCGGCAGTGAGACGTCCATAATCCCCCCGGATTCACAGTCCTTTGGACTTTGTGTTTGCTATGGCGCGACCGCGTCAGGTCGATGTGGTGACAGTCTCTCCAGTTAGCGTTTTATAGCAATGATAAGTTGCATGTCCGAGCCAAGGAAACACAATAATCAACCCGACAAAGCCTGTAGCTAGCGACAAGCCTACCAGCATGGCGATGTTAAAGGCAAAAGAAGCCATTGCGCCTTTGTTGCGGGAAACCGCGACAACAGAAACCAGCATGGCGGTCATGGCGTCCACGGAGCGATTTGCTGCGAGCGGAATGGAGACGACCGAGACCACATAGCCAATCGTGGCAAGAACTGCCCCTACAAGCGTACCAATTGTAACCATGATCAGGCCTTCGGGCGTCTGCAAAGCGAAATAAATGAAGTCCACTTGCATGGCTGGCGGTCGGGCACCGGAAGCGAAGGCATACAGGAAGCTCGCGAGGCGGGCCCAGACCATCAAAATCAGCATCAAGACGAAGGCGATAATCGCGACTTGGCCGGGCGAGACAATGCGCGGGTTTAAAATGGCCCGAAGTGTTATGGGCTCGCCCAGCGCCCGTAGTCTGGAAATCTCATAACAGCTAATGGCTAGAATCGGGCCTATCAGAGCAAAACCGCCACAAACAGCGGGTAAAAAACCCAGCATATCGGCCTGCCACAGTGCCAGCACCATGACCCAGGCCACTACGACGGGCACAAGGCCAATCAACATGCTGTAGCGCCAGGTGGCTTTAAAATCGACCCAACCAATGGCAAGCCAAAGCCAATGCGCATCGGGCATGACACGGACCACCTGAACCCGCTCATTTCCCCCTAATGTGATCTCAAACGGGCTCATATCTGCCTCCGATGCTGGGTTCTAAGGTAAGGGAAAATCATCATCATTGAGGATGCGCATCGCTGCACCCTTTGGGTCGTCATATTGTCGGTTATTCAGGTTCCATAAGAATGCGAGGAGGCCAATGAAGCCCATGAATAACGCGATTGGGATCAAAAACATCATACCATCCATAGTGTTATCCCCCGTTGCTACGAACCGATGCGAGGCGAAGCGCATTCAAGGTCACGATTATTGATGAGGAGGACATCGCAATGGCGGCAATAAATGGGGTAACAAGGCCCAGCATAGCGATGGGTGCAGCAATGAAGTTGTAAAGAGCTGCGAACCAGAAATTCTCCATGACGCGCTTCTTCGCTGTGCGGGCAACGTCAATCGCCTCTAAAACCGACCCCAGTTGATCGCCTTGAAACACAAGGTCTGCGGCGGACTGGCTGGCATCGGCCGCCGTTCCTGGCGCAATCGAGACAAAGGCCTTAGCCAAGGCGGGCGCATCATTTAGTCCATCGCCGACCATCAATACGCGGTGTCCTTGTGCTTTCAGACCATCTAGATGGGCGGCTTTCTCAAACGGCGTCAGCTCACCCAGATAGGTTTCAATTCCAGCGGCTTGAGCAGCACGTGCAACAGCTCTCTTTCGATCTCCTGATACAATGATTGGCTGAAACCCACGCGCTTTTAAGGCTTGAATGGTTTGCACGGTGTCAGGGCGCAATGTGTCCTCAAAGCAGAAGCGTATAGGAGCCTGGCCCTGAACGGCGAAATAAAGTTCCGTCTCTTCAGACTGAGCTTCCTCCACCCCAACCCAAGATGCGCGGCCCAAGCGGACCCGCAAGCCGTCGATCTGAGCCTCAACGCCACACCCTGGTACCTCGTGAGCGTTTTTGATAGCGGGCCCAGGTCCTGCAGCCCGGGAAATCGCGCGAGCTAAAGGATGGCGAGAAGCTCGCGCCAAAAGTGCTGCTTGAGCTAATGCGGCTTCTGTAACTAACCCAGTACTCAGCAATTTCGGCTGGCCGAGCGTAAGAACACCAGTCTTATCAAACGCGATAAAGTCGATCTCAGCCAAGCGTTCAAGCGCGTCACCCGACTTCAGCAAAATCCCGCGCTTAAACAATCGGCCAGATGCCACCACTTGCACCGCGGGTACAGCAAGGCCGAGCGCACAGGGACAAGTGATGATCAAAACAGCGCAGGCATTGAGAATGGCCACGCGCGGTTCCGCTCCCAGAAGCAACCACACCACAGCCGTCAAGAATGCCGCGGCGTGTACGACGGGTACATAGAGTTTTGCAGCCTGATCGGCCCAGCGGACATAAATGCTTTTGCTCTGCTCACCCATTTCAACGAGGCGGGCGATCTCAGCCAGAAAGCTGTCCTCGCTACGGGCGCTGGCTCCCAAGACCAGCCGCCCAGACAAATTCAAAGCCCCGGCCCGCACTGCTTGGCCTTGCGCTAATGCCACCGGGGCTGTTTCACCCGTCAACAACGAGAAGTCGGCTTCAGAGATGCCTTCAAGGATGGTACCGTCAACTGGAATGCGGTCACCCGGCAGAATAATCACCCGGTCCCCGGGACGGATCTCGCCCACGGCGACACTGATAGAGCTGCCGTCGGGCTCAAGTCGACTGGCGGTAACGGCTTGCAACGCGAGAAGATCACGCGCGGCTTGCCGGGCTTTTTGTCGTAGGGCGTGATCTAGATAGCGACCAATCAACAAGAAGAACAGCAACATGGCAACGGCATCGAAATAGGCATGCTCGCCGCCGAGCACGGTCTCAACCACCGACAGGCCAGAGGCCAGTAAAACGCCCAGCGAAATGGGCACATCCATATTCGCCCGCCCCTTTTTCAAGGCGTTCCACGCACTTTTAAAGAAGGGCATACCGGCATAGGCGGCAGTCGGCAGAGCAATACAGGCCGAAATCCAATGGAACATCGTCCGTGTGCCCTCTTCCATCTCGCCATTGAAATGGGCCGACCAGATGGGGACAGAGAACATCATGATGTTCATGGCGGCAAAGGCTGCAACGGCCATACAGATAAGAAGGTGACGGCCTTCCTGATCTATGATGGCTTGGACTTTACTTGGGTCAAAAGGCTGGGCCTGATACCCTAAATCAATCACCCGCTGAACAATGGTGCGCGGGTCAATCCGACCGTCCTGCCATGTGACGCTTAAGCGCCCTGTGGTCAGATTGAGGCGCGCATCAGACACACCGGGCAATCCAGCCACACCCGTTTCAATCTTGAGCAAACAGCCGGCACATCGCGCGCCACGAACCAGCAGCTCAAGCGATAGGCCACTGGTGCGGCTCTGCTGGACAAATGCACGAGGGTCTGCCGCCGCACCTGCTACCGCCGGTGGCTCCAGACCCGAAGGGCAGCCCAAAGCAGGCTCTGTCGTGGGGTTTAGCGTAGTGATAGCGTTGTCTCCGTCGAAAATTGTGGTGCACCTTCAAGCTTGGCTAAAGCACTAAACTTCCAGCGACCCGGCCGAACTTGATCGATCACAGCGCGGTAAACGCCCGGTGCCGTCTCTGAGAAGGTGAGCTCCTGGTCTTCTTTCGCGCCTGTGGTGCGTCCAATCGTGCCTTCAATAGAGCACCCCGCAGAGGCTGGTCATTGCGATCCGTTAGACGCGCTTCAAGCACAGCCCCACCGCCGGTTGGCCGCTCTAGCCCTAGCGACATTGTCCAGCCAAGCTCGGATTGGCGTGCCTTGGCGGCCAAAGTCTCGTTGAACTTTAGACCATTGATATAGGCATGGTCCGTTTCGCCGGAAAACGTTTTGAGAGCCAGAAAAACAAATAGGGTATTGACCGCCAGCATCACGCCGAACAAGGCACCGAGCATGGCCAAAACATGCCATCCTGTCAGGCGAAAGGGCTTTGCAGGAACGATTGCATCAGTCATCATCGTCTCTCTCTTCTGAATGATCTCCACGAATGAAGACCGATTTTGATTTCGCGATCTCGCCATCCTTGGCTGATTGCACTTCGATCATCACAGGCGTGGAATGATGCTTCAGCCGTTCAGGATCTGCCACAACAAACAAACGGACTTCGGCGACACGGTCAGGCCCAGCCGTCAAGACGACACTATTGTCCACGACCGGCAGTTCATTAGCCTGCAATTGACCCCCCTTTACGCCGTCAATTCGTATGCGCACATCACGAGTCTGGTTGGCCTTGTTCAGAACTTTAACCGTGTAGGCATTGCGCACTTGGCCAGTGGACAGCGGCACAAATAGGGGAGCGCGGTCGCGCTGAACATTGACGTCCAAGGTTGAGCGCATCACCAGGCTGGCCAGCATCAGACCACCGATGCCAACAAACAAAACCGCATAAAACAACGTACGCCCACGAACAAAGCGATAGCCAGACCTTTCGCCAGCCTGCCGACGTTCAATGTTCTGGATCGTGTCATAGGCAATTAGCCCCTTTGGACGATCAACCTTCACCATGATTTCGTCACACGCATCGATGCAAAGCGCGCAGTTGATGCACTCAATCTGTAGCCCATCGCGAATATCAATTCCGGCGGGACAGGCAGCAACGCATTGCCGACAATCGATGCAATCGCCACGCCCCTCCCAACTATCGTTCTTTTTGTGAGCCCCACGTGGATCGCCACGGTCATAGCGATACGTGACCGAGAGCGCTTCTTGATCCAGCATCGCTGCCTGAATGCGCGGCCAAGGGCACATATAGGTGCAGACTTGCTCGCGCAGCGTACCGGCGAAAACATAGGTGGTTGCGGTCAGAAGGCCCGCGAACACATAGGCAGACATGGGCGCTTGGAAGGTAAAGAAGCCCACAAACAAGCTAGGCGCATCATGGAAATAGGCGACGAACCAGCCCCCTGTCGCCAGCGAAATCATGAGCCAAACACTATGTTTACCAATCTTTCGCCAAGCTTTGTTGAAATCCCAAGGCTGTTTATCGAGGCGAATACGTTGATTACGGTCGCCTTCAAACCAATGTTCAACCGCGATGAAAAGGTCGGTCCAAACCGTCTGAGGGCAGGCATAACCGCACCACACGCGGCCAAAAAGGGCGGAGGCCAAGAATAGCCCAATCGCGGCCAAAATCAGAAGACCGGTAACGTAGTAAAGCTCTTGCGGCCAAATCTCGATGGGGCCGAAATAAAAGCGCCTGCCAGTAAAATCAGCAAGAAGAAACTGATCAGGTGCGGCCCCAGGTCGATCCCAACGCAGGAAGGGAACTACATAATAAATGCCCAACAAGAGGCCCACGATGAGCCATTTCATGCGCCGCCAAAACCCGTGCACGGCCTTAGGATAAATCTGTTGGCGCTTCTCGTAGAGCTCTCGTTGCATAGCGGAATTCACCGCCACCGCATCAGAGCGCGCCACGCCATGCGCGGCCTCGCCGCTCGCAAGAGCGATTGGGCCGGCACGGTCTAGAATATCAATCACTTTCATTGGACCTCAGGGGTCGAGGGCACGATTAGGTGCCACCGCCGAGTGAATGGACATAGACAGCCAAAGCATCCAAAGTCGCTGGATCCAGGCGTTGCGACATCGTGGGCATGACCCCGCCACGACCCAGATTAAGCTGGGTGGTGATTTCTTGCGCGGTCCCGCCATAAATCCATTCCTGATCTGTTAGGTTAGGGGCGCCTTGGGTTTGATCCCCCTTCCCTTCCGCGCCATGGCAAGCCACACAATTGGACGCAAATACTTGTGCACCGCGGGTGGCGGCTTTGACATCTGCTGGCTGACGCGACAAGGTCAACACATATTGGGTAACATCGGCAATCTGTTGGGGTTCCAACAATTTATCGCGGCCATAGGAAGGCATTTGGCTGAAACGGGCCTCTGGATGCTCGCTGCGTATGCCCGTCTGCAAGGTGGAGCGAATGCCTTGGATGGAGCCATCCCACAGCCAAACATCATCAACCAGACTTGGATAACCCTTCGCGCCTTGGCCACCAGCACCGTGGCAAGTCGAGCAGTTCTGAGCAAAAGCCACCCGGCCAGATTCTTGGGCAAACTGAAACAATTCCTTGTTCTTGCTGACCATTTCAATCGGTGTTGCGTGGAGTTGCGCGAACTGGGGCGCACGTGAGCTCACCAGTTTTGCTACTTCTTGGTCCACTTGTTTGCGGTCAGACATACCCAAGAGGCCCTTTGTGTGGCCCGAGAGGGTTGGCCAAGCTGGCATGGCAATCCAATAGACGACAGCCCAAGCGATACAAGCGTAGAAGGTCAGAACCCACCATCTAGGAAGGGGGTTGTTTAACTCGGTAATGCCATCCCAAGAATGGCCTGTCGTCTCCACACCAGTGATGTCGTCCTTTGGTTTTTTATCGGACATGGTCAATATCCTCATTCTCAAGTGGCATGCGGGCGGCCCTGTCGAACTTGGCGCGATTACTGGGCCAGAAGACATAAAGGCAAACGGCAGCGAAGATGGCCATGAAGTAGATCATGCCCGAGGTTTGCGCGAAGGCAGATAATTGTTCGTACGACATAGACGCCTCCCTAGCGCAGGTTTTCAGCCTTCGTGGGCTCATAGGTTTTGAAATCCACCATCGTGCCCAACACTTGGAGATAAGCCACCAAGGCATCCATTTCGGTCACTTTGGATGGATCACCATCGAAGTCGCGGACGTTGACCTTGCCGCCATAGCGGGCTTGTAAGCCTTCGCTATCGGCATTGGGGTCAGCTTGAGCCAACAAATCGGTTTTGGCGTTATCGATATCGGCCTGAGTATAGGGCACACCGACCCGGACTTGGGCCACGATATGCTTGTCGACCACGTCCTTGATGCCGATTTCGCGACCTTCCAAGAAGGCATATGGCGGCATGATGGATTCAGGCACGACAGATCGGGGATTGATCAAATGCTGGACATGCCAAGCATCCGAGTATTTGGCACCGACACGGGCGAGGTCTGGCCCCGTCCGCTTAGACCCCCACTGGAAGGGATGGTCATACATGCTTTCAGCCGCGAGACTATAATGACCATAGCGCTCAATCTCATCGCGCAAAGGCCGGATCATTTGGCTATGGCACGAGTAACAGCCTTCCCGGACATAGATGCCGCGTCCGGCGAGTTCCAGTGGCGTGTATGGGCGAACCCCATCTACTTTCTCAATGGTTTGTTCGATCCGGAATAGTGGAGCGATCTGGACGATACCGCCAATCGAGACAACTAGCAGAATCCCGACCAGAAGGATCATTGAGTTGCGTTCGATGATGCCGTGATTTTTGAAAAGCATGATCGTTGCTCCTACTCAGCGGGGACAAGGTTGGGGTTAGTGATGGAGAGCGGCTCTTTTTTTGCCACAGCACCTTGGATGGTCCGCCACAAATTGTAGGCCATGATGCAGGTGCCAATGAGATAGAGGAGGCCACCGATTGCCCGGACTATATAGGGCAAGTGCATAGCTTTGACGGTTTCCACGAAGGAATAAGTCAGGAAGCCAAACTCATTGTAGGAGCGCCACATGAGGCCCTGTTGAATGCCCGACACCCACATGGAGGAGATGTAGAACAAGATCCCAATGGTAGAGAGCCAGAAGTGCATCTCAACAAGCTTCAACGAATAGAGCCGCTCGCGCTTCCACAACCAAGGCGTCAGGGCATAAAGGGCACCAAACGACACCAAGCCGACCCAGCCGAGTGCACCAGAATGCACATGGCCGATGGTCCAATCAGTGTAGTGAGACAGCGAATTCACTGCCCGCACCGACATCACTGGGCCTTCAAATGTGCTCATGCCGTAGAAAGCCAGCGACGCCACAAACATCCGAAGCACAGGGTCTGTCCGCAACTTGTCCCAGGCGCCAGACAAGGTCATCAGGCCGTTGATCATCCCACCCCAGCTGGGCATCCATAAGATAATGGAGAAAGTCATCCCCAAAGTCTGCGCCCATTGAGGCAGAGCGGTGTAGTGCAGATGGTGAGGACCGGCCCAAATGTAGATGAAGATCAGAGCCCAGAAGTGCACAATCGACAATTGATAAGAATAAACTGGCCGATTTACTTGCTTCGGAATGAAATAATACATGATGGCCAAGAAGCCAGCCGTAAGAAAGAAGCCCACGGCATTATGTCCATACCACCATTGGGTCAGGGCGTTTTGGATGCCGCCGAACAAGGGATAGGAGGAGGTAGCAAAGGGAGACGTTGGCACAGCCAAATTGTTCACCAAGTGCAACATGGCAATCGTGACGATAAAGGCCAGGTAGAACCAATTGGCTACATAGATGTGCGGCTCTTTACGCTTCCAAAGCGTGCCAAGAAATACCAGAAGATAGGCCACCCAAACGACCGTCAGCCACAAATCGACATGCCAAGTAGGTTCGGCATATTCTTGGCCAGACGTGACCCCCATCAAATAGCCAGTTGCGGCCAAGACGATGAAAAGCTGATACCCCCAGAACACAAACCACGGCAGCATGCCGCCGAACAATCTGGCCCGGCAGGTGCGCTGGACAACATAGAAGCTGGTAGCGATCAAAACATTGCCGCCGAAGGCAAAGATAACAGCAGACGTGTGCAAGGGCCGTAAACGCCCAAAGTTCAAGAAGCCATAGTCCTTGAACGACAAAAGGTCTGGGAAGGCGAGCTGCGAGGCAATTACCACCCCAACCAACATGCCGACGATGCCCCAGAAGGTTGAGGCAATCACGCCAAACCGGATAACGCCATCGCTGTAGCTGGACTGATCGCTCTGAAGCGCAGTGCCATGTGCGGTGAAGACAAAGCTAAGCGCGGTCAAAATAGCTGCAGCCAAAAAGATCCAGCCATGGACGGTCATGCCAAGATCTTCAGCGCGCGAGACCGCAAAAACGGCCCAGAGCGCCACTAAAAATGCGAGGCCACACGTAAAGAAAATGTCGAAGCGAGGCAGCGCCTTCGATTTAAGCAGGTTTGGTTCCATCGTTAGACAGGCCCCCCAGAAGCCGGCACGGATGATCCGTGCCTCAGTCACAGGTCCGTGATACGCCCTATTTCCACAAAAATAAAAGGGTTATTTTGTCGCAGGGTCGGCGTCCCGTTTTTGCTGGATGTCGCTAGGGCTTTCAGGTAGGGTGACATCTTCTCCAACCCATGAAGGGGCTTTTGGTTCCATGCCTATAATTCAAGCGACAACCGATCAAGGCGCTGAAAAAGCAACTGTTTTAAACGAGACACGCTTTATCGCCTTAGCGCTTATAAGTGTCGGCGCTTTGTTGATCGCAATTGGACCCTGGCTGTCGGGTTCAACCCAATCGCTGGGGAGCTGGTGTCAGAATACGGCAAATTTCAGCGCACGTGGCCTACTGCAAGAGCTTAGCTGGATCGCCAGTCAACATTGTGGCTATTGCTATCTTGGCGCGGCGATGATCGGAATTGGGATCGCCACGGGACTGCGACGCGGCAGCTAATGCCCACCAATATCCTTAAACTAGATCGGAGCCTTCAGGTCAAAGCCGAGGGACGAGTCGTCGCCAGAGCGCTTATCTGGCCCATCCGGCGACAGAATTTGAGCGATAGATTTCATCCCCATAAGCGACTGGATGACATCTAAGCCCGCCTCTTCCTGCTTCCGATCCCCTGCCCCATAAAGTTGGGCGAGCATGGTCGGATTCAAGCTAGCCAAGGACTTGTCATCGCCGTCTGCGACTTGGCCCAGCATGCGCATGAAATCATTAGGCTGACCGTTGAAATAGTCATTCTCTAACAGGTTCGCCATCAAACGACTTGCTAAGGCGCGATCAATCGTACCCGCGGCATAGGTTTTTGGCCCGAACAGATGTGCAGGCTCATCCCCCAATTCATGCTGGCTGACAGCAGGGGCTTGCCGGTTGGCGGTCGCACGCAGATTGTCTAACACTTCCGCCACTGTGCGCTCGGCCCCGCCATTTTTATAAAAGATTGGGCGGTTAGCCGCCGCCGCACTTGGAAACAAATCGGCAGCACTGGCCCAAGGCCGATCCCGCACGGCATTGACCAATTGAGCCGCCCCGCCTGCCCCTAAAAAATGCGCGGCATACAGATCCCCGGCCTCTGGCTCTTGGCCCGTGCGGCCGCGCAAATAATCAGCGTTATCACCGGCAAACTCAGCTGCCATAAGCGATGAGATCTTAGGATCATAGCGCAAATCTAAGATCGCGCGACGAAGCCCGGGGTCCGATACGTTGGGACGGCCATTGGCACCCATCTCAATCATAGAGGCTTCAGCGCCCAAGCCATGCTTGGCCCCATGCCGCTTGACCGTCGTCAGCCATGTCGCATCAAGGAATTGAAACAAGCCCGTCGCGCTAGACGTTTTAGCTTCAGCTTTGGGATTGAGCGAGCTTTCGCGGACAGCAGTCGACAATAGAAACTGAAAACTCATGCCCGTTGTGCGCGAGGCGTGGGCAATAGCTTGGCGTACGGGTGAGCCACCAATGGCTTCAGGTGTCACTTGCTTGTCTCCTACAGCCTTTCAGTCGCACTTCGAGCGACCGGATCCACAGGCGCAGGATCGGCTAAACATGGTTAAGACTCTGTTAGCGTAATTCTAAAGCACAGAAATCAATAAGATTTTGGAAGCCCCAAGACCTTCTCAGCCACGAAGTTTAGAATCATTTCGCGCGAAACCGGTGCGATGCGCGCAATCATTGATTCGCGGAACATGCGCTCGACCTGATATTCCTTAGCATAGCCCATGCCACCATGAGCCAATACCGCCGCCTCACAAGCGTGATAACCAGCCTCAGCACCCAGATATTTGGCAGCATTGGCTTCTGCACCACAATCAAGGCCGGCATCAAAAAGTGCGGCGGCCTTCATGGCTAAAAGCTCTGCAGCTTCCAATTCACACCACGACTTGGCAAGCGGATGGGCGACGCCTTGGTTCATGCCGATGGGGCGGCCAAACACGACGCGTTCCTTGGCATATTGGGCTGCACGGGAAAGAGCTGCACGGCCAAGACCGATGGCTTCGACGGCAAACAATACACGTTCTGGGTTCAGGCCCGAGAGAATATATCTGAAGCCCTTGCCTTCTTCGCCGATCAGGGCGTCATGGGGGACTTTCAAATCCTCGATAAACAGCATGTTACATTCAACCGCTTTGCGGCCCATTTTCGGGATGGGCTTCGCATCAATGGCGGTGCGGTCAAAATCGCAATAAAACAGACTGAGGCCATCGGTCGGGCGGGCGGCTTCCTCGCGGGGGGTGGTACGCGCCAAGATCAGGATCTTGTCAGCACGCTGGGCACTGGTGGTCCAAATCTTCCGACCTGTAATCGTAAAGCCTTCATTGGTGCGAACGGCGCGCGTGGTAATCGCCGCTGTTTCAAGACCAGCATTGGGCTCAGTCACAGCAAAGCACATCTTATGCTCACCGGTGATAAGCTTTGGCAAAAAGGCTTGTTTTTGTGCCTCGGTCCCGAACTTTTCGATCGGCTTTGGACCAAAAATATTCAGATGGATCGCCGAAGCGCCAGAAAAGCCGGCACCTGACTGAGCGACTGTCTTCATCACAATGGCGGCTTCAACTAGGCCAAGCCCCGCCCCGCCGTAAGCCTCAGGAAAGGCGCAACCCAGCCAACCACCGTCCGCCATATCGGCGACGAAAGGTTCAGGGAAACGGCCGGTCTCATCGGTCTCAGACCAGAAAGCATCGTCATACTTGGCGCAGATGCGGCCGACAGCTTCTTCAATCGCACGGTGCTCTTCATTTGTTTCAAAGCCGCTCATTCTACGCATCTCCCGTGCATTTGTCCGGACATTTACGACCCGCCTTCTAGCTGGAAAAGCGTTCGGGTGCAAAGAGGTTCATCAAAGCCTGATCCAGTGTTTTGCCAGATATAAGCTCGCTTAAATAGGCGCCAATAGCGGGTGCCAGCAGCCAGCCATTCCGATAGGTCCCTGTCGCGAGATAAATCCCATCCACGCCACTCGCGCCCACCAGTGGCAGATGATCTGGCGTGTCCGGGCGCACACCGGCCCAAGCTTCAACCGTTGGCGCCGTCGCCAATGAGGGAAGAAGCGCCTTTGCTTCGGCCAACAATGCCAAAACCGGATCGACATCGACACTCAGGACCGGGGCGGCTAACGGATCCGAGGTTGCCCCAATGACCAATCCACCGCCGCGTGACAACATATAGATCCGACCCGCGCGAACGATTGGGCTTGCCAGTTCTGGATGTGCCACACGCGCCATCTGCCCTTTGACAGGGCTTAAGGCTCGCAAGGCCGGGATGGATTGGCCAAAGCTTGTCGCGCTAAAGCCATGGGCCAAGACAATCGTTTCAGCTTCTAGGGTTCGTCCATCTAAAAGACCGAGCCGATGCGGGCCGATGGCATAAGCTTGGCCGACTAGAAGTTCGCCACCAAGCGACTGGAACTGGTTCATCAAGCTTTTGAGGGCGGCGCGGGGGGCGAGCGAGCGCTCAGTTGGCGCTTGGAAGGCCGCCTGCGCTGTTAGCCCGGCAGGAACACAAACAGAGGTCAGGTCCAAGCCTAACCTATTGGCACGCCGCTGGAGGCTCAACAGGGCTGCTACCTCCTCTTGGGTGCGCGCCAAGAATAAGCTGGGTGATTGTAAGTCGACGGCGCAGGTGCGCGCCAACACGTGCCAAAGTTCCGCGCTTTTCAGGGCGAACTCGAGATAGGGGTCAGGGCAAGTTGGGTCTGCGGCCATTTCGTAAAGCGGAGCCAGCATGCCGCCAGAGGCCCAGCCCGCGCCGTGTGCACCAGAATCAACAATTGCAACCCGATGGCCGTCCTTGAGTAGTGCGATACCCGCACAAAGACCAACTGGTCCTGCCCCCACAATCAATATGGACGGATCACGCAACAAGGTCATTGGATCGGCTGTGTCATGGGGAAGGATCAACCCTCAGCCAAAGAAATGAAATGTCGAAAGGGCCATCTAGGGCCCCGTGAGGCCGAAAGGCAAAACTCGCATGGTACCGTGAAGTGGAATTGAACCGCTGACCTCCAGAGCCACAATCTGGCGCTCTAACCAACTGAGCTACCACGGCACACATGCGAGGGGGCGGGAGATATACTGTCCGCCCTTTTTCTTCAAGTCCCCTAGTGTTCAAATCCATGTTTTGCTTCAGCTTGCGCTAGATCAAATAGCCCAGCTTTTCGATCTGGACTCGGAGGATTTCTAGACGGTGAGGCGTAATAGGGACGTCTCTAAAGCGGCTGGAATTGCGCAACTTTTTGGAATCTGTCCAGCGCGTCCAAAGGATCAACGCCTGCCGCGGGTCGTATCCTGCGGCAATCAGGGCCGCCAATGCCGCGCGGTCCAGCGCTACGCCTTCGGTTTTGGTCCCTAAAGCTACAAGGCGCTGACAGAACCAAGCTGCAACTTGCGCGTCAGTCTCGCACGTGGTGACAAAGCTGGTGGTCATCCTAACCCTGCCAGTTAAGGACATATCGGCACGCAAGGGTTCAGTATCGATCAATTCCAGCGTCAGTTCGGGCAGCAGTAAGCCTTGCGCGCGCCAGATGCGGTCGATCACCAATTTCAGTCGGGCGTAATCTGGTCCAGCTTGACGAGAATTGTGGCGGGCCTGGGCCTCGCCCGTGAGGCTAGCGAGGGCAAGAGCTGCGCCACTCAGCATGGCACGCCGGTTCAGAACGCCCCCCTCACCTTGCCGTGCAAGTCCAATCAACCTCTCAGCCCTACCCACGCCGCTTCGCCCTCGTTTCTGCTTCAGCTAGGCCGCTACGCCTGCCAGTTCAGCAAATCAAGCCTATCTGTCTCCTCAGGGTTTGGCTGGCTCGACCTTCGTGTCTGGCTTCGCTGGCTTTTCGGGCAAGACCTGAATGCGGATCGTGTTTTGCGGCACCAGATAACGCTTGGCGATTTCGTGCAATTGCGCGGGAGTGATGGCCTGAAGGCGGGCTTCGTATTGGGATTCTCGATCTTTTCGAAAACCTGTGTTTGAGCCCGGTAGCTTCGGTGTGTCCAATTCTGAAAGAATGGCAGACCAATAGCCATTATTCTGGCGCGACCGTTCTTTTGATTTGACGGCTGGCTCTACGACGCGCTTAAGTTCATCTTGGGTGACACCGTCTTTCACCAGATCAGCGGCAATGCCATCAATAATGGCTTCGACTGGCTTGACTTGATCTGGCGTTACCGAAGCATGCGCATAAAAGCGCCCGAGATCAGCATAGGAGGTCGATGTCCAGCCGCCATTGGGTGAATAGGACTGACCGGCGGCTTCACGCACCTTATCGGTCAGGCGTAACTGGAGGATTTCCGACAAAACCCAAAACCGTTCAGCCTCCATGGGATCAATACCGCCCTTGGTTCGCCAAGAGACATGAACGATCGCTTGTTCGGATGGCCCCTTATGCGTCAAGATGCGGGCACGCTGGCCTGTTGGCACGGATCGGATCGTTGCCAATTGGGCGGTGTTCAAGGGTAATCCGGCCCGCTTGGGCAAGGTCCCAAAAGTTTTGGCCACGGCAGCAGCCACAGAATCAAACTCTGCGTCGCCAACAACAACAACATGCAAGGTGCCCTCCTCGCGCAAGCGCTTCAGATAGGCCCGACCTTTCTCATCATCGCTGGCGAGATATTTCTGCAAGTTTGGTTCTTCATAAGCTGGATTACCAGTCTCAAAGAATGTCCCACTAAAAAAACCGTACACGCCAGCAGCGGTCTGATTGTAGGAATCCCAACTTGTCTTGAGCGCATCACGCATCATCAGACCCGGGCGTGGACCCATTCGTGGTTCGACTACTTGGCTCAGCATGACTTGCAATTGCTCTGCTAAGTCGGCAATGGCAGGGCTTGCATACATTTCCAGCGTATCGGGATCGATGCGAACCGAAGCCAGCGTTGTTGACCGTCCAGCGAAGGCGCTAATGGATTGATCCAACGTCAGATCGCCAACACCATCCCCACCCCAAGTTGAATCCGCAAAGACTGGCCAGTACGGATCAACCTGCAGGAAGGCCAAATGGCCCGAATTAATGCCGACACGAATGCTTGCCCGGTCCTTGGTATAGTCTGTGTGCATGAATGACAGTCGCACGCCGTTCTCGAAAATCACCACTTTGGCTTTAGGATGTGCAAGCTCTTCGACTTTCTTGACCTTGCCTGCAGGTCCCAGATTGAGCGGCTTGAATTCAGCTTTCTTGACAACTTCGCGTGTTGGCAATGGTGCGGCTATGGCGGCTTTCCAAGCATCAAGTACCGCTGCCTCGCCCCCTTCCAGTGGCTTCTTACTTAACATAACTAGGGACGGCTCAGCCCCCTGCCACCAAGAAGCAAAGGCACGATTAACTACCTCTGGTGTTATTTCCGCGATCCATTGATCATAGTTGGCTAGATTGTCCTGGGGACTCGTCGATACGCTGTCTGAGCTGAGTGAATTGATCAACGAGCCAGATATGCCTGTTGTCCTGCGCGTGGGTTCTTCCTTTATGGCGCGCTCCAGACGCAACCTGCCTTCTTTGAACACTTCCTCAAGTTCATCAGAGCTAAAGCCTGTTGCCACAGCTTGCCGCATTTCAATCACGACGGTTTTCAATGCTTCTTGCCAAGCATCTTCGCGCGGCATGACGGTTAGTGAGGCCGTTAGGCCGTTTTCAGAAACAGAGTGTTGGTAAAACACGCCAAGAGTCGGCGGGTTATCGACGAGTTGCAGGCGCGCAAGCCGCCGTTGGAAAACCCCCTCTGCGATGGACTGCAAAATTGACCATTTGCGTTTTTCGCTTGTGTCCAGATCACCGTAGTCGGTCTCATCTGGACGGGTAAGCGTTGCCATGACAACGATTGGCTGCTCCGGTTCAACAATAATCTTTGCTCGAATAGGCTCTTTAGTCCAATATCCGTTGTCTGGATCAGATGGTGCCTTTGCCGTCTTAGGCTTCCAATCCGAAAACTTTGCGACAATGAGTGCCTTGGTGGATTCTACATCCACATCACCGATAATCACCAAAATCGTGCGGTCTGGGCGATACCAGGTTTCGTAGAATTCGCGCACTTTGGCGGCTGTTGCTGACTCTACAATCTCTTTCTTGCCAATCGGTTCGCGGAGCGTGGAGATATCTTTAGGACGCAAAAATTGGCCGACCTGACGCCCAATCCGCCGCCCGGGCCCATCGCCGTCATTCATCTCTGAAATAACCACGCCAATTTCCCGCTTGATTGCATCGTCTTTCAACAACAGGCGGTCGGCCGTCTCGCGGAAGATCGACAGAGCTGTGTCCAAGCGGCCGCCGTCAGCACTGGGGATATCGAGCTTATACATCGTCTCTTCAAGGCTTACATGCGCATTCACGTGGCTACCAAAGCTTGCGCCCAAGCGCTCCATCGTTTTGGTTAGTTCGCCTTCAGGAATATTGGTGGAGCCATTAAAGGCCATGTGCTCAAGGAAGTGGGCAAAGCCACGTTGATCATCGCGCTCATACTTTGAGCCCGCTTCAATGCGAAAGCGCAGAGAGACCTGCTTTTCAGGCAATTTGTTGGGCTGGATGGCATAGCGCATGCCATTGGGCAACACACCATAGATCACATCCTTGCTGGGCTTAAGGTCCGAGCCTTCCCAAGGCCAAACCGCTCCGGGCGGCGTGGCCGCGATCGGGCGGGTCTGGCTGATGGCTTGCGCGTCTACCTTTTGAGGTAAAGCGGGCAAAGCGATTAAAAATGAAATACAAAAAAGCGAGGCGGTGCGAACAATGAAATGTTTAATCATGGGTCAATCCAACCACAGGTTAAGCCCTTTGCCAAGGTGGGAGACGCGCTAGATGACGAGGATCACAATCTTGTTTACAGTGCCTTCAACAACGACTTAGGGGGGTCTAGGCGCATGCGCATTTCAACTCATTTTTGGCAAAAAATTGGCTCTTGCGCTTTGGCTGGCATCCTCGCACTAGCGCCCCTTCAAAGTGCCCAAGCCCAAACCACTCAGAACGCGGGTATCGTACGTCCTGGCGACCGCATAGCTGGGCCAGCCTTTGCCACCCGAAGCCCAGCCTATGGGATGAATGGTGCGGCGGCCACCGCCCACCCAATTGCGACCCAAATCGCCATCGATACACTCAAGCAAGGCGGGACGGCGGTAGACGCCGCGATTGCCGCCAATGCGGCCTTGGGCCTGTTGGAGCCAACTGGCAACGGTATTGGTGGCGACCTCTTCGCGCTGATCTGGGACCCAAAAACGCAAAAGCTCTATGGCATTAATGGTTCAGGCCGCGCGCCCATGGGCATGAGCCTTGCTGATCGTGCAGCGCGCGAAGCCAAGATCAAAACTAGAGTTCCCGGCAGCAGACCTTCGTTTGGTAGCGTGACCGTCACCGTTCCCGGTACCGTCGATGCTTGGTTTTCAATGCACAGCCGGTTTGGTAAATTGCCGATGGCCAAGGTCTTGGCCCCAACCATTGCTTATGCCGAAGCCGGCACTCCTGTCCCACCCGTAATCGCTTATTATATGGCAAACAATCTCAAGCGCCTCGATGAGCGCGCCAAGGCGGGTGAAGTTGAAGAATTTGACAATGCGCGCAAAACCTATTTCGCCAATGGCAGCGTCAAAGCTGGTGAGGTTTTTAAAAATCCGGACCTGGCAAAAACCCTCAACCTCATCGCGCGGGGTGGACGAGACGCGTTTTATAAAGGCCCCATCGCCCAGACGATTGACGCCTATATGCGCCGCATTGGTGGCCCCTTGCGGGCAAGTGACCTTGCTGCACACAAAAGTGAATGGGTGGAGCCGATCTCGGTCAACTACCGTGGCTACGACGTGTGGCAATTACCGCCAAACAGCCAAGGTGTTACGACCTTACAAATGCTGGGCATCCTCAATCAGTTTGATCTGGCAGGGGCTGGATTTGGTACCGCTGAAAGCCTTCATTTGCAGATTGAAGCCAAGCGACTGGCATTTGAAGATCGCGCGAAGTTTCTGGCAGACCCCGCCTTTGCCAAAGTGCCGACAGCGGGCCTGATCAGCCCGGCCTATTTGAAAGGTCGCGCAGCGCTGATCGACCCCAGCAAGGCGTCAGTCGAAGTGGCCGCAGGTGACCCAAGCCAGTTTGAAAAGGGCGACACCACGTTTTTGGTTACCTCTGATACCAGCGGCATGATGGTCGCCCTGATACAGTCCAATTACCGGGGTATGGGCTCTGGCCTTGTGGCTGATGGGCTGGGCTTTATGTTCCAGAATCGAGGTGAGGCCTTTGCGCTCGAGCCGTCGTTGCCCAATGTCTACGCGCCCGGCAAGCGGCCCTTTCATACGATTATTCCTGGCTTTGTAACTAAGGACAAACAGGCCTTTATGGCATTTGGCGTTATGGGTGGAGCGATGCAGCCACAAGGCCAAACCCAAATCGTTGTCAACATGATTGATTATGGCCTGGATGCCCAGTCGGCCGGTGATGCGCCGCGCTGGCGCCATGACGGCGGATGTGAACCAGAAGGTGTTTGCAAGGCTAGACTTGGCCGGGTCGCCCTTGAGTCTGGCTATAGCGACTCGACACGTGCAAACCTTACCCAAAAGGGATGGACTTTAAGCGGAGCCGATGGCGACTTTGGCGGCTATCAGGCCATTAAACGGGACCCGAAAACAGGGGCTTATGAAGCAGCCACTGAAAGCCGCAAGGATGGCGTGGCCTTGGCCTATTAGACATAGGCTGGATCAATCTGGGTACGAAAAAACAGCCAATTGGTTGACGTTTTTTGAGTTCGTGAGTTTACATCAAGATGAACAAAAGTGAAATGGCAATCTCACGGGTTGTTCAGACAGCGTTGTTTAGAACAAAACCATCACCCCAAGTACTCTGCTTTGGGCTTTTGTGTGGAGAAAGAAGATGAAAAGAGCTAAGCTCCTTGCCTTAATCGGCCTTGCCACTTTGGTCGGTGCCCCTGCTGCTGAAGCCCAGCGCTTTGACCTTAACCGCCCTTCAATCACCCTTTACACCGGCATCGGGTTCATCGGCCAGTCCATCACAATTACGTCTGACACGCCAGACTTACGCCAGATGAACTTTGACGAGGCTGCAGGCAGTCTGGTGGCGCGCGGCGACTGGCAGGTTTGCCTGGACCCTAACTATGGGACGCGTTGTCGGACCTATAACGAGTCGGTCCCTGACCTGCGCTCCTTCCGGGGCCGCATCTCATCCATTCGCTACGTCGGTCGCGGCAGCAGCCTAAATCCAGGTCCTGGCGGCGGTTATGGTCCGGGTGGGGTTTTCGGACTTCCTGGAGGCGCCTCCGGCACCCCACCGCGATATACCGGCCAAACAACATCAGGTCGCGACACGGTATATTTCCCTGGTACCATCCCGTCAGTCCCGTTTGGCGGGCGCTACGATGCCAACCAGTTCTGCCGCAACCAAGGCCTACGCGATGCGGTCTACTCGGGCCAGGACCGCAACGGCAATCTGGAAGACGTGCTCTGCCGCCGCTAATGACAAGCCTGCAATTGAAAAGGCCGCGGTGTTGCCACCGCGGCCTTTCTTTTTGATCAGTCCGCGCAACGATTAGAAGTCGAGCGAGACGCGGCCGTACACATAACGGCCCGAGAAGCCGAATGGCGAATAACGCGAGAACGCCGATGCGCCCGAGTTATTCAAGGTGGTGAAGGTCGATGGCGTCAAAACCGTGGTGCCTGGCGTCATACGTGGATAGACGTCGGTAACGTTTTCAACGCCTAATGTCAGGCTTACCTTGTCGGTCAGCTTGTAGCGGCCTTCGATGTCGAACAGGACCTCTGGGGTCAGCGCGATATCGCGCGCGGCGTCGGTGCCAGGCTCAGTCACTTCACCATAATAGGTGGCCTTGAAAGTCGCGCCAAACTTGCCAAGGCTCCAATTGGTATTGAAGGAGGCCTTTTGCTTGGGCTGGCCTTCGGTCAGCGTCAAGGTGTTAATGCGGTTGAACAATTGGGTTGGGGTCAAGCCAATTGCAGTCAAGGCTGGGATGACTGGGGTCTTGTCCAACTTGGTTTCGTTGACGCTCAAGCTACCGGTGAAGTCAAAGCGACCAAAGTCAGTGCGCAAGCGATAGCTAGCGACAAGATCCGCGCCCTTGGTGGTGCTGTCCACACCGTTCAAGAAGAAGCGAACGGCGTTGATGCCGACGATGCCATTGGCAGCAAGTAAGGCTGCAACAGCTGGCTGGTTCAAGTTTTCCGACAACACGATGCGGTCGGTCAGCTCGATTTGGTATGCGTCTAGGGTGACGTTGAAATCACCAAGGCGCAAAACACCGCCTAGCGAGTAGTTCACCGATTCTTCTGGCTTCAAAGCGCTGCCGCCCAAAGCCCGACCAATGCGGTCGGTCGAAGGCACAGTCAAGATTTCAAGAGGCACACCGGCAACCACGTTTGTGGAAGAGGCGGTGAAGAACTGCTGTTGCAGGCTAGGTGCACGGAAGCCGTTGGAGACCGAACCGCGCAAAGCGAACGTTTCGTTGAAGTCATAACGACCTGAGATCTTGCCGCTAACATTGTTGCCAAAGTCAGTGTAGTCTTCCACGCGAACCGCGCCCGAGACCAACAACGCGTCGGTTACATTGACTTCAAGGTCGATATAGCCGCCGATTGCATCGCGCGAACGACCAACTTCGTTGGATGGCTTAAAGCCACCAAAGCCTTGCGAGCCAGCAACGAAAGCGCCCTGTTGGAAGTAGGAGCCAGATTCACCCGCGAAAATCTCATAATGATCGCGACGGGCTTCAAGGCCAACTGCAACGTTCAAGTCAGATGCCAAGCCAACATTATAGCCTTTAACGGCCGACAAATTGACGACGGTCTGGGTATTGTTGAAGCCACCGGCGTTGAACGAGGTTGGGCTTGCGACGCCCAATGAGCGGTTGAGCGTATTGCGGATTACGAATTCCATTTCGTTGAATCCGCGGTTCAAGCTCAAATCAACGTCCCAGCCATTCCACTTGGTTTCCATGCCAAGAGCAAACGAGCTATCGGTGATGAGCGAGTTGATCTTTGGCAAGAAGCCGTTTGGATAGATTTCAACGACGTTGCGGCTGTCAGCTGGCCAACGAAAGAAGGCTGCAGACGTGGAGTCGCGGCCTTGGACGCTTGCCCAACCATACAGGCGGGTCGTGTCAGTCAACTCAATGTTGGCATTGGCAAACAAGGTGCCTTGGATCAGTTCACCGTCACCATACTGCTGGTTCCAGCGGTTGATGGTGGCTTCGCGTGGATCAAGGGCACCACCTGGCAGCAAATTGTAAAGACGGCGGGTGTCATAACCTTGGCGGTTGATCGACTCACGGTTTTGAATTTCTGCTGCAATGGTCAAAGAGCCATTGTCAAACAAAGGCAAACCGACCCAAGCATTGACCGTGGTGGTTGCACCGTCGTTTGCATCGCGAGACTTGATTGCTTGCCAGCTTGGGTTGGCAACAATATTGGCTCCGGTGAAGTTGGTGGTGCCGTTTGGCAATGCAGGTGCCGGATCGGTGGTCACCGTGGTTTGGCGCTGGCCATACGACACGGTGACATTGCCACCTTCGCGGCGCTGCTTCAGGCGTAAGTTGATCACGCCGGCTATAGCGTCAGAACCATATTGAGCTGATGCGCCATCGCGCAACACTTCAACCGTTTCCAAAATGCCGGTTGGAATGGTGTTCATATCAACTGCAGAAGAACCGCGACCTATAGAACCGTTGATGTTGACCAACGAAGCTGTGTGACGACGCTTGCCATTCACCAAGACCAAGGTTTGGTCGGGAGCTAAGCCGCGCAAGGTTGCTGGACGTACCGAGTCGGTGCCGTCCACGATGGCTGGACGCGGGAAGTTGAAGCTTGGCAATGCAATTGCTAATTGCTGGTTCAATTCTGGCGAACCTTGTTGAGCCAATTGTGCAGCCGATACGACGTCGACAGGTGCAGAAGTGCTGAGCGCGGAGCGCGCTGCCACGCGGGTACCGGTCACAACAACGATTTCGGCTTCCTTGGTGGCTGGCGGTTCTTGCGCAAACGCTGGCGCAGCCACAGCGGCCGCGCCCATCGCGATAATCATCGCGCGAATTGATATGTCCATAATTTGTCCTCTTGAGCGGGTCAGACCCTTGTAAAGCATGTGACGTTCGATCTTCGTGGTTTCAAGTCAACGCCTCACATAATCGTGACTTAGGTGGGGGGAATCGCCGCCTTAACAGGCTGGATGTTGCACAATGGTCACAATTTCAGGTTCACGCGGAACTGACTTGCATCATTGAGCTTGGGGTGCCACGACTATTCCAGCGCTTAGATCACAAAGAATCTCGCACTTTGGGAGACGTCCATGCATCCACTTCATCATGCGGCTCAAACACCGGACAAGCCCGCCGTCATCATGGCAGGCTCTGGCCAGAGCTTAAGTTATGCCGCGCTCAATTCTCGCTCAAACCAAGTCGCGCATCTGTTACGCAGCCATGGACTTAAAGCCGGAGACGCGATTGCAGTCCTGCTCGACAATTGTCCAGACTATTTTGAGATCGCCTGGGGCGCCCAGCGTGCGGGCCTTTATTTCACCTGTCTGTCCACAAAACTTCAGGTCGATGAAATCGCTTATATTCTGACAGACTCCCACGCCAAAGTCTTGTTTGTCGGTGCCAATTTGTTGGCTTTGGCGGAAGAGGCGCTAACCCATGCTGGCGTGAGTATTCCCGTACTTGTAGTGGACGGCGATCCCCAAGGCCATAAAACCTACGCTGGCGCGCGCGATACTCAGCCAGTGACTCCAATTGCCGATGAAAGTGCCGGGGCTGACATGCTCTATTCGTCTGGCACCACGGGTCGGCCAAAAGGCATCAAAATTCCGCTTACCGGTGCGCCGATCGACACGCCCAATGCGCTACAAATGATGGCCCAAGCGATTTATGGGATTTCAGCCGACAGTCAGTACCTATCACCAGCGCCGCTCTATCACGCAGCTCCGCTGCGATGGTGCATGTGCGTTCATAAAATTGGCGGCACGGTCGTGGTAATGGAAAAGTTTGAGCCCGAGACTTATTTGGCAACTGTCGAACGCCATCGCATCACAGACAGCCAATTGGTGCCCACTATGTTTGTCCGGATGCTGAAGCTAGATGAAAGCATTCGCAATGCCTATGATCTTTCTTCCCTCAAGATGGCTGTGCACGCCGCAGCCCCCTGCCCGGTCGCCATCAAAGAACAGATGATGAGTTGGTGGGGGCCGATCATCCATGAATATTATGCCGGCACCGAGGGTAATGGGTTCTGCACCATCGGCCCCCAGGATTGGCTCCGGAAAAGAGGCAGTGTTGGGAAAGCCTTGTTGGGCGAGCTCCGAATTGTTGGCGAAGGTGGCGAGGTTGTAACGACCGGCGAGTCTGGGACGGTTTACTTCGCAAATGGGCCGCAATTTGAGTATCATAACAGCCCAGAAAAAACCGCTGATAGCCGCAATGCACAAGGCTGGTCGACTTTGGGTGATGTTGGCTATGTCGATGAAGAAGGCTTCTTATTCCTGACAGATCGCAAGGCTTTCATGATCATTTCAGGCGGGGTGAATATCTATCCGCAAGAAAGCGAAAATGTGTTGGTCACCCATCCAAAAGTGGCTGATGTGGCTGTTTTTGGTGTGCCGAATGAAGAGTTTGGCGAAGAAGTGAAAGCCGTTGTTCAGCCGATGAATATGGCCGATGCAAGTCCTGAATTAGAGGCCGAACTCCTCGCATTCTGCCGCGCCAGCATTAGCCATGTGAAGGCACCCCGTTCGATTGACTTTATGGCAGAATTGCCGCGATATCCCACCGGTAAACTCTATAAACGGCTTCTACGCGACCGCTATTGGGCCGGTCGGGAGAGCAAACTTGTCTGAGGGTAAAAACCAAGCACAAAAAGAACTTTGGAACACGTCTGTAGGAGAACGCTGGACCAGACGGCAAGTCGATATCGATGCCATGCTGGCTGCCTTCACCCAAGCCTTGATGCAAGCCGCGGACCTTGAAGGTGGACCACCTCAACAGGTTCTCGATGTTGGCTGTGGTTCCGGCGAAACCTCGCTGATGATCGCAGACTTAGGCCACACGGTGACAGGGGTTGATATTTCGACTTCCCTGCTGGATTTGGCCCAAAGGCGTGCTGGCGACCGTGAAGGCGTAACATTCATGGAGGCCGATGCCTCCGATGCCGTGTTTCATAGCCCGTTTGACCTGTTGATCTCGCGCTTTGGCGTGATGTTCTTTGACGACCCACAAGCTGCATTTATCCATATGGTTCAATATCTGAAGCCAGGTGGGCGGGTCGTGTTTGTCTGCTGGCGGCCACCTGGCGAGAATGAATGGGTTACGATGCCGATGCAGGTTTTGGCCAGCGTGACCGAGCCCCCGTCACCTCCACCACCTGATGCCCCCGGTCCGTTTGCGTTTGCCGACCCAGAACGGGTAAGATCGATCTTGACCAATGCTGGCCTCACTGATGTGAAGTTTACCCCGGCCGACGCGGCCATGCCGATGGGCTCAGCCAAAGGAGCAATTAAAATAGCAGCTTTTGTTATGGAAGTTGGTCCTGCTGCGCTGCCGATTTCATTGTTGCCGGCCGAAGGTGTCGCGATGGTCCGCGAGAGGATGACATCCGCAATCCTGCCGCGCCTGAAAGACGGCCACCTCTCACTCGGCGGCTCCATTTGGGTGGTTGAGGCACGTAAGGCTTCAGGGCGCGCGAATTAGGTAATATCCCGATACTTGTTGGTGATGGGATAGCGCCGGTCGCGGCCAAAGTTGCGTGTGCCAATTTTTACGCCTGGGGGCGCTTGGCGGCGCTTATATTCTGCGACATAGAGCAAATTCTGGATCCGGTGCACCACCGCGGGATCATGACCACGCGCGATCACATCCTCAATGTCGGACTCTTCTTCAACAAAGCCATGCAGCATGTCGTCGAGCGCCGGATAGGGCGGCAGACTATCTTGATCGGTTTGATTTTCTCGCAACTCTGCCGAGGGCGCTTTGTCGATGATGCGCTTTGGAATGACTTCGCCGTTAGCGCCAAGGCCAATGTGGCAAACATGGGCGTTACGCCAACGCGACAGGGCATAGACCTCCATCTTGTAGAGGTCTTTCAAGGCATTATAGCCGCCACACATATCGCCGTAGAGCGTGGCATAGCCAACTGCCATCTCGCTCTTATTCCCGGTCGTCAAAACCATGTGGCCAAACTTGTTGGAAAGGGCCATGAGTAAAACCGCCCGGCTACGACTTTGGATGTTTTCCTCCGCGGTCCCAGTTTGGGTGCCCTCAAACTGGCTGCTCAGCATTTGCGCGAAAGCGTCTACTGCTGGCTCAATTGAGATAACGTCATAAGGGATGGCCAAGCGGCGCGCATTATCAGCGGCATCTTCCAAGCTTTCTTGGCTGGTAAAGCGCGACGGCATCATCACGCAACGCACACGGTCAGGCCCCAAAGCGTCCGCTGCTACCGCCGCACTCAGCCCGGAATCGATCCCTCCTGAAAGCCCCAACAGCACACCAGGGAACCCGTTCTTATTAACGTAATCCCTCAAGGACAGGACCATAGCGGCATAATCGGCCGCCTCGCCTTCAACCTGATCAAGTTGCTCCGCAGCAGCGCAAACCCAAGTTTCACCTTTTTTTTCCCAATGTCCGATCGAAAGGCATTCCTTAAAATTGGGGAGAGATTGGACACAAATCCCGCTCGCATCCAGAGCGAAGCTACCGCCATCAAAGCAGAGCTCATCCTGACCACCGACTTGATTGACATAGACAAGCGGAAGCCCGGTTTCTGAAACCCGCGCCCGCGCACTAGCTAAACGGTCTTGCTTGACGGGACGGCGATACGGCGAACCATTCGGCACGATTAGAAGCTCAGCACCTTGTTGCTTTAAGCTCTGCGTCACGCGGTCGAACCAAATATCCTCACAAATGGGGATTCCAACTTTGATGCCCGCAATACTCACCGGCGCGGGCAATGGCCCAGAGTTAAATACCCGTTTCTCGTCAAAAACAGCATAATTGGGCAGTTCGTGCTTAAACCGCAGCTCCGCCACACGCCCCTCCGACAGGATCGCCAGCGCATTATAAAGTCCATTTGCATCGCGCCACGGTGTGCCGATGATAACAGTCAGCCGCGTCTCAGCCGTTTCGACCGCTAATTCCGCAACAGCCGCCTGACAGTCTTTCACGGCTGCCGGCTTCAGCACTAAGTCCTCTGGTGGATAGCCAATCAAGAACAGCTCAGTGAAAACAAGGATATCTGCACCAAGGCTCAAAGCCTGATGGAGGCTTGCCTTAGCTTTGGCGAGATTACCCGAGACATCCCCAACAATGGGGTTTAATTGGGCAGAGACGATGTGCAGCTTCTGTTGGGTCTGGCTCATGGCCCTAAACTAACCCGTTACGCGGCTTGGTTCAAAGGTTTGCGCTGAGAATGGTTTCAATCTGTAGGGCAAGGTCCATTGCAGACAGCGCATCTTGATTAGAGACCTCAACATAGGGGGCGGCGCAGGCCGCCACAAACTGAGCCAACATTTGGGCGACTGGGTCTGAATCTTGGGCTACAAAGGGCTTTGGGTTTGGCCAATTGACCCCGTGAGAAACAGCGCCGCGCACAAAGTCGACGCTCATTTGCGATTGCCCTTGTCCCGTATCCATAATCCATTGCGTGGTCCGAACACTGGCGGTGCGAGTCGCACGTAAGCGGGCTTCGCAACCGCCTTTGAAGCGTATGCGCGCTTCAGCAGAATCTATTGCAGCGCCCCGCCCACCCAGTTTCGTTGCCCGAACTGAAACCGCGCGCGAGCCAAACAAAACGGCTGCGACGTAAATGTCTTGAATCATCAAGTCGAGAATAACCGACACATCGCTGACATGCTCACGCGGGGGAGCTTCTCTGACGGCTTCAAAAGTCCGTAATCCAGGTATCCCAGGTGCGAGGCCAAGAGCGGCGAGCATGGGCCCTTCGCGGTGACCGACTTGCAAGATCAATTGCCGGGCGCGCGCCTCTGTCACCATCCTTTGTGCTTCGTCGCGAGAGGTCGCAACCGGGCGTTCAACAAGGACATGACAACCACGCGCTAAGGCATGCAAGCTTAAGCGCCCATGCGTGCACGCTGGGGTCGCGATGATCACTGCGTCAGCCAGCTCTACCAACATGTCTAGCGCCATGGGCTCAATGCCAAAACGCGCACACAAGCCCTCAGAGCGCCGTGGATCGGGTTCATAGAGACCGATCAGGCTTGCACCCGGCGTCGGGCGGAGCGCGGCAGCGTGCCGCTCGCCAGCAACACCGGCTCCAATGAGTCCCACTTTCATCAAGCTCTTACCGGCCCCTTTAACCATCGTTTGGCAACCATTATCGGGCACCTATTAGCGGTCCTGTCGTCCCAGCTTATCACATAGGCTTCATGTTTCTGTCACAAGCGAGTGGTGCTCAAGCATAAAACGCGGGCGTCCATCAATCGTGGGCCTAAAAAAACTTCAGTAAACCAGCGATTTCTCTCAATCATTTACAGCAAGCCCCAAAAGCCTTCGCCAAGATGACTTGACCCGCCTCTAAAAAGGCCGTCATTCCCACCCTCACAAGCGCACATGAGTGCCAATAACTTACACGGAGAAGCACATGCCAGCAGTCACATCAAAAGAAGTACGCTTGAAGTCGCGGCCCGAAGGTTCACCGCTTGCGGAAAACTTCGAGATCGCCAGCGTCGAAATCGCAAGTCCAGCTACTGGCTTCGTCCAGGTGAAGAACCATTGGATGAGCGTGGACCCCTACATGCGCGGGCGGATGTATGACCGCGCTAGCTATGTGCCCCCCTTCCAATTGGGCGAAGCGCTGCAAGGCCACGCCATTGGCGAAGTAATTGAAAGTGGCGACCCTGACTTCCAAGTGGGCGATATCGTTACCCACATGCTGGGCTGGCGGGAATATGTAACCGGGCCAAAAGTTTTGTTCACCAAGATCGACACCCACGGCATCCCCTTACAAGCCTTTTTGGGCGTAATGGGCATGCCCGGCATGACCGCCTATTGTGGTTTCCTCGAAATTGGCGCGCCAAAACCCGGCGACACCGTGTTTGTATCCGGCGCTGCTGGGGCTGTAGGCTCGCTCGTCTGTCAGATCGCTAAGATCAAGGGCTGTAAGGTCGTGGCTTCATGCGGCTCTGACGAAAAAGGTGCTTGGCTTAAGTCTGTCGGCGTGGATGAGGTCGTCAATTACAAGAAGGTACCAAACCTGCTGGATGCTGTTCGTGCAGCTGCCCCACAGGGCATCGATATCTATTTCGACAATGTCGGCGGCGAACACCTCGAAGTCGCGCTCGAGGTGGCCCGGCCCGGTGCGCGCTTTGCCGAATGCGGCATGATCAGCCAGTATAACGCTACAGAGCCCACCCCAGGTCCAAGAAATTTGGTTTACATTGTTGGCAAAAGCTTGAAGATTCAAGGCTTCATCGTCTCCAATTATGCCAGCATGCAAGGCCAATTCTTGGCGGAAATGGGCGGCTGGATCAAGGACGGTCAGATCAAGTGGGAAGAGACTGTGATGGACGGAATTGATCAAGCCCCGGCCGCCTTTATGGGTCTGTTCAGTGGGGCGAATGCTGGCAAAATGTTAGTCAAACTCGCCTAAAAGGCCAGCCTATGATCGAAAAGCCAAGGCCAGTCTTGCACGCCTGCGCGGACTGGCCTTGCGCATTGTATTTCTTGGGTGACGAACGTCGTCTTGCCCTGTAGAAGCCGCGCTTTAATTTTCGACCCTGAATAGGAAACGACCCATGAGCCGCCTTTTCGACAATTATGTAATGGTTGACTGGTCGGCAGCAGCCAAGCCCGCAACTGGGGCGGATTCCATCTGGATCGGGACGTTGCGGCGCGATGTGCGTCTCCAGTTGCGTTTTGAAGCGCAAAATCCATCAACCCGCAAAGCAGCTCTAGAGGCAATCACCAGCCTCTTGGCAGAGTTTGACAAGCGCGGCGACCGCACCCTGATCGGCTTTGATTTCCCTTTTGGCTATCCGCAAGGAACCTCTGCGGCTCTGAAATTTGAAGGCGCCCCATGGCTGACCATGCAAGCCTTTCTTTCGAAGGAAATCAAAGACAAACCAGATAATGCCAACAATCGTTTCCAAGTGGCTGCCATGATGAACCGCCTGATTTCAGGTGGGCCATTCCCATTCTGGGGCTGTCCGCCACGCGATGTGTTGACCACACTCCAATCGAAGAAGACCCGCCCACATGGGCCAGGGGATGTGCCAGAGCACCGCTTGGCAGAGCAGGCTGCAAAGGGCGCTAGCCCTATTTGGAAGCTTTACACGGCAGGCTCAGTAGGTTCTCAGGCTTTGATGGGGATCCCAGTAGTCAAGAAGCTGCGCGACACCCGCTCTGATGCTCGCATTTGGCCATTTGAAACCGGCTATAAGGCTTTGTCGCGAGAAGACCTCGACGGCGTCAAAATTGTGATGGCCGAGATTTATCCATCCATCGTCAAGCCTGTACCCGCCAGCGGCGAGGTAAAGGATTTGGCACAAGTTCGCGCGATTGCTGAGCATTTTGCCGCTCTGGACGAGGCTGGAAAACTAGCAGCCGCATTTGGCCCAGCCAAAGGCATGACCGAAGCGCAAATTGAGACGATTGAGCAAGAAGAGGGCTGGATTTTGGGAGTCTAGCCCGGCAAACGAGCTTTAGCGCCTTAAGACCCAGCCAATTACTGCACCACCGACAATCGATGCTCCGGCATACAGGGTCCAGTGCGCAGGTTCGCCTTGATTGAACACGGCGAAGATGGCGATTGGTAACAGCGCAGCTGATGTGCCTAGCAAGCCCAGAAAGGCAGTTGCCCCAGCCGTGCGTAAATGCCGCTTGCCAAATGTGCGCACGATCGTCTCCCATCCTGTGCCGAAAGCGAACAGGTGGGTGAAAGACAGCAAGATCGAGTCCAGCGCAAATCCTCCAATCGCTATTTATGGGGATAAGTCCTCACTGACTTGGGGATAGGCTGCCTTTGCAGCTTCGGTCGAGTTGATTGGCCCTAGGAGCAAGAGACGAACCACCAAAATGCCCGCCGAAACGATGCTGGCGAGGGCGACCGCCTCAACAAGCCCGCGTGCGCCGCGTTCAAAATGGATACAAAACAGCCATCCCAAGGGCGACATCACGAGCACGTAGGAGACAAAGTGGCTCATTGTGGGAAACCATGGTTTGCCAAGCGCACGGAGCGCTTGGGCTGCAACCACTTGTAAGAAGTCGGGTACCGCCATCAACCATACAAGGCCAACCAACACGGCCCCATAGGCCATCAGGCTGGGGTCGGTCGTAAAGGCGCTGGCAATCGGCTTGGCGGCAACCCACGTCACTAGGGAGAACAAGGAAGCATAGACTCCTGACAAGCCAAGGCCCATCCAAGCAATCTTACGCGCACCTATCAAATCGCCTGCGCCGCGCGCGTTTGAGGCGATCACAGCGGTAGCGGACGCAATGCCCATCGCCGGCATAAAGCCGATCGACATGATGTTCATCACAATGTTGAACGCTCCGACTTGGACAACGCCCGCCAGACCAGCGATAATCGTGAGAACATTGAACGAGCCTGCCTCCAAAATCCCACTACCCGCAGCTGAGAGCCCAATGGAGACTTGTTCTTTGGCCTCGCCTGGTGCTGCACGGGTTGTGAAGTCTAGAAATCCAAATTGCTTGGCATCTGGCATGTTCAAGAGCCAGATCATGGCACCCACAGCTAGGAACAAGCGCGCACCTAGCGTACTCCAAGCCGCACCGTCTGCCCCCTGAAGCGGCACAAGGTAGGTGGCTAGCGCCAAATTGACCACATTTGCACCTGCCATCAAGGCCAGGGCCACACGCGGTCGAGATAGGGCTTCCAAGGTTTTGGCGCACGTCAGATAAATGGCGTTGGGTAGCAAGCTGAGACCCAAAATAGCCGCACATGATGCTGCCCCTTTTGCCAAATCAGGTTGTTGGCCCAAATGGTTCAAAGCCCACAAAGCACCAAAGTGAAGCAAAATGGCTAAGATGAAACCCATGGCTATGGAAGTCACAATACCACGCCGCCAGATTAGCCCAATCGCAGCTGGATTATTCTCGCCATAGCGTCGCGCAGCCAAGACTTGCACGCCAACCAATAACCCAATGGTCGCCACCAAGGCTGTACCATTCAGGCTCCACGCCAAAGCGAGCTCTGCAAGCTCTGTCGCGGAATGGCGGCCAACCAAAATGGCATCGACCAGCCCCATCATCATAACGAGCACGTTCGATCCGGCAACCGGACCAGCTAACAGAAGGAGTTTTTTCAACAGCCCACCTTGCGGCAGAACTGCCGCATCGGGGGCAGAAGTCATGGTTTACCGGCGTCCTGACACCATTTTCGAGCGTGCCCACTGACGGCAATCGTCAGCGACCTCGAAGGCAGAGCGAATCTGCGCTTCGCCCGGCATTTGTGGATCGATATGAGTTGC
The DNA here is from genome assembly GCA_041160865.1 of Pseudomonadota bacterium. Lineage (GTDB taxonomy): Bacteria > Pseudomonadota > Alphaproteobacteria > Caulobacterales > Aquidulcibacteraceae > Aquidulcibacter. The sequence goes on from JBEAVQ010000007.1 coordinate 47,242, forward strand.
AGCGTCTACGGCTTGCTTGAACGCAATCTCTGCTGCCCCGATCTGGCCAGAACGCAAATAAGCCCAAGCCTCCACTAAGGATGGGGCGATTGGATCACGTGCCAAAAGCGTGAAAAACGGTTCGTCGGTCTCAGCCTTAGAGTAGGCGTCAAACTGGCTTGGCTCGATTTTGCTGCTCATGGGTGCTTCCTATTCAGTTGTCCGACCATAGCAATCCGCCCGAGATAAGAAAGGGGGCGAATGAGAGAGAGATGCGAATTCTTGGCCGAATCCAGCATAGTGTTGCAGCGATGCCCGACCTGACACTTGAAACAGACTATGCCAATCAATTGCGCGCGCCGTTGCATTCGGTGTGCGGGATTGATGAGGCCGGACGCGGGCCGTGGGCGGGACCTGTTGCGGCTGCAGCTGTGATCCTGAACCCCAATGATCTACCAAAGGGAATTGATGATTCTAAACGTTTGACTCACGCTCAGCGCGAGGCCTTGTATGAGTTCATTCGCGATCAAGCATTGGCAAGTTGCATTGTGATGGTCTCTGCGCAAAAAATTGATTCTACAAACATTCTCAAAGCGACCTTAGAAGGCATGGCCCGAGCGGTTCAAGGCTTATCTAGTGCGCCCAATCTCGCACTGATCGATGGCAATCGTGCCCCAACGCTTCTTTGCCCCAGCTTTTGTGTGATTGGCGGCGATCGGCTCTCACTGTCCATTGCAGCCGCTTCCATTCTGGCCAAGGTCGCGCGCGACCGGCTTATGGTCGAGGCGGATAATCTCTATCCCGGTTATGGTTTCGCCCAGCACAAAGGCTATGGCACCAAAGCCCATCAGCAAGCCTTAGAACGTTTGGGCCCCTGCCCGATCCATCGGCTGAGCTATAAGCCGGTCGCAAAAGTTCTGCAGGGCCTGCAACATTAAACTTCTGCAACATTGCAACCACTGCAGACGGAACAGCGGCAAAAAGACGTTTCTTATCTCGACGGGAACAAACCTATGGAGATGTGAAATGAAACCTATTCAAAGCTTGTTTGCCGCTGCCGCAGCTCTCGTCCTCTTCTCCGGTGCCCCTGCTGCCGCCAAGGATCGCGACAATAGTCTCCCCGGTCGAGCCGGTGGTGCTGGTACCAATTGGGAAAACCCACCAGGCGGACATGGTGGCCCCGGTGCTTCACCTGATCGCATGTACCGCAACAAAGGGACGCGTTATACCTTCGCGCCTCATCATCACGGCTATTACTACAATGCCCATTTTGGCTATTGGCACCCGTCATATGGGTTCTGGAACCAAAAATCGCGCTGTTGGTTCGACAACGACAATAACCCTCCAGGTCCGGTCGGCGGACGCGGCACCAACTGGGAAAACCCACAGGGCAGCCGGGGTGGTCCGGGCGCATCACCCAATCGTTATCGCAGCTGCCGCTAGGTTTGGAGCGGGACATTAAAAGGCCCGTTACCGAGGATCGTCTAAGCCCTGAGGCGATCTAACGCGTGTCGCCCTCTGACATCCCCCTTCAGAGGGCGGTCAACGCAGAAAAAAGTTTTACTGTAGGATTGTAGAAAAAAAGAATCACTGACTCGTTTTGTGAATCCTTTTTTAACCCTAGTAGATTCAAGTGCTCCTAACACTCAAAGGGGCAAAGAATGTCAGCAAATTATGAAAACCGCATTTTGATTGGTGATTGCATCGAGCTCATGAACAGCCTGCCTGAAGGCTCTGTGGATATGATTTTTGCAGACCCCCCTTACAATCTTCAATTGGGTGGCGATCTGACCCGTCCCGACAATTCTAAAGTTGCTGGCGTCGATGACGAGTGGGACAAGTTTGCTGATTTCGCAACCTATGACGCCTTTACCAAGGCTTGGTTGGCTGCAGCTCGCCGCTGCCTTTCCGACACCGGCACCATCTGGGTGATCGGTTCGTACCATAACATCTTCCGCGTCGGCGCGGCTTTGCAGGACCAAGGCTTCTGGATCTTGAACGATGTGATCTGGCGCAAAACCAATCCAATGCCAAACTTCAAAGGCACGCGTTTCCAAAACGCCCATGAGACCATGATCTGGGCAACCAAATCAGCCAATCAAAAGCGCTACACCTTTAATTATGATGCGCTGAAGGTCCTCAATGACGACCTGCAAATGCGTTCTGACTGGTCCATCCCCATTTGCTCAGGGCACGAGCGCTTGAAGGATGTAGCAGGCAAGAAAGTGCACCCGACGCAAAAGCCAGAAGCACTGCTACATCGGATCATGATGGCCGCCAGCAAGCCAGGTGATCTGATCTTGGACCCCTTCTTCGGTTCGGGCACCACTGGCGCTGTCGCTAAAGCCCTCGGACGCCGCTGGATCGGCGTAGAGCGTGATGCTGGCTATGCCTTGGCCGCTGAGCAACGCATTTCGCGGGTTGAGCCCGGCCATCTCGACGACCTCGCTGTTATGAAGTCGAAAAAGGATGAGGTCCGGGTGCCCTTTGGTACAATTGTGGAACAAGGCCTATTGCGGGCTGGTGATGCGATTTACTCGCCGCGCGGTGATGTGGCGGCGCGCGTGCGCGCCGATGGCTCGATCATGGCTGGTGAAATGGTCGGCTCCATCCATCGGGTGGGTGCACAGGTTCAACACGCCCCTGCTTGCAATGGCTGGACTTATTGGCATCTGCGCACCGATGCCGGGCTCGTTCCAATTGACACGCTACGGCGTGAATTGCGCGCCCGTATGGCGGCTTAGACACGCACAATTGCAAAGGGCCGCCTACAAATCGGCCCATTTGCACTCAATTAAAAATATTTTTAAGCAAAATAATTGTTTAAAATTTATATACGACAGGTAATGAGCCTGCGTATTGCGCCCGCACGTGCCTTCGATTTGACAGCCAGCCTGACGGTTGCGGTTGCTGCTATTCTTCCACCGATTGCACTTTTGCTTGTCTTGTTTCTGCAAGAACAGCAGAAAGCTATCGACTTTGCTCAAAAGGAAATTCGTGGCGTCAAAATGGCGAAGGCCATCAATAAGGCCGACATCAGACTTGGGCAGGCGTTGTTTCAGACTGAAAACAGCGGCGCGCTGACCTCTCAGCTTTTCACCTCTGTGTTAGACCGCAATCGGGCTCGAGGCCGCTATGGCCAAACTTTTTCCACCGAAGCCACAGTCGAACAAGTTTTAGAAGATTTTCTCGAAATTGCAGCCGGTGGCAAAATTGAGATCGGTGGGGATAATACCATTCGCTCAAAACTGCGGACGCTGACCAGTCAAGTTGGGGACGCGTCCAATTTGATCTTGGATCCAGAACTCGGTTCCTATCACCTCATGAACCCACTGATCGTTCGGTTTCCAGCGACCCAGGCAATCTTAGACGCCAAAGAGGTTAGGATATTTCCGGAGTGAAGATAAGTCAAATGTCAAGACTGACGGTAATGAGCTTCTACGCCTGAGTGGAGGCTATCGGGTGGCGATCAGCGAACTCCAAGACTCAGCTTCTTCCAGCTTACGCCATTCGCGTCGCGCAGGGCGACTTGGGATTTTCCAAAGTGAATTTGCCGAGGTTATTCGAGCGCCAGATCGCCTCGACGTCTATACGCGCCGCCTTTTGGGTGGAACTGAGAGCTTTGACCCCAAAGTGGCCGCCTCACTTGAATGGCAAGCACAAAAGCAATTTCATAACCTCAGCCTGATTGTTGCAAACGAACTAACCAGTCTTTTAGAAGATCGGATTGAGTGACTAGAGACGGCGCGAAACCAATTGCTCTTCGCAACATCTTTTCTGTTTGCTATTTCATTGGTTTTTGTGTTCGCTTTTTTACGCTTACGCGTCACGAAGTCCTTGACCCTCCTGGTCCAAGTCGCCGAGCGCTTTGTGGGCGGTAACCTAAGCGAAGAAACACCGCTTCAAGAATGGGCCGATGAAGTTGGTGCGCTATCCCGCGCAATCGAGCGTTTGCGCATTAATGCAGCAGGGCGGCTTGAGGCTGAAGCAGAACGGGCTAGTGCCGTTGCCGCCAATAAGGCGAAGTATGCGTTCCTGGCCATAATGAGCCATGAATTGCGCACGCCGCTCAACGCTGTGATCGGCCAGGCTGAAATCATTGAAGAATACTTGCAAGTTACAAACCAGTCACAAAGCAGTGCCGACGCAGAACGGATTAAGGCCGCAGGCAAGCATTTGCTGGGTGTTATCAACCAGATCTTAGATTTGTCGAAGATTGAAGCAGGTTCCATGGAGACCGAGGTGATACCTTATTCTCCGACGGCTATCTTGCAAGAAGTTGCCGACACCATACGCCCGTTTCTTGAGGCCAATGGCAATGTGCTGGCCATCCAATCTGTACCGATCACAAACGCCCTCGGTGACCCTATGCGGTTGCGACAATGTCTGTGTAATCTGGCCTCTAATACCGCAAATTTTACCAGCAATTGCGTGGTCACAATAGAGATGAAACAGCGCGCCAATCATCTGTTATTCCAAGTAAAGGACAACGGAATTGGGATGATCAAAGAGCAAGTAGCACGCATCTTCGAGCCGTTTTGTGCAAGCAGACGATTCAACGACACGGAAATTTGGAGGTACGGGCCTTGGTCTTGCGATCACCCGCAAGCTCGCTCGATTGATGGGTGGAGATGTGACGGATAGCAGCGAACCCGATGTCGGCTCGATTTTGAATTGACCATCTTGCAATAAGACGAAGCGCATCGGGGCAACGAACCAATTTTTGAGCAAAAAGCCAAGCAAAAGCGTCGTTCTTTGGCTGCTTAGCGATTGCTCGCCAAATCGAGGGCGAGTTGACCCGAGGCGATTATCTTCTGCATCAGACTGGGCAGAGCGGCCGTCGCCAAAGCCCCTAATGCTAAATGATGATAGCCGGCCAAGCTTTGTATGTTGGCGGTGTGGATGGCGAAAACGCGCATCCGAAGTTCGAAATGGGTGAAGACGTGGCGAACAGGTTCACCCTCAATCGATGTGGCTTCTGCATTAATTTCCGAAATCACGATTTCAGACTTCTCATAAGGCCTATCGCGCCACGGTAAGTTTGGCACCTCCAACATACCACCCAACAGGCCTTCATTCGGCCTGCGCCGAACCAAAACACCGTTGGGATCGAAGTAAACAAAGGCAACGCCAAAGCGAATGGGCTTGGCCTTTTTGGCTTGCTTCTTGGGATAATCGATAGCAGATTCGTTCGCACAAGCCGCACAGCTTCCAGACCACGGACAAAGCCCACACGCCGGGTTCCGTAGCGTACAAATTGTCGCCCCTAGGTCCATCATCGCTTGAGCGAAATCACCGGGCCTATAGGGATCTTCAAATTTAGACGCCGCGTCGCGAAAGACAGGTTTGGCTGCAGGCAAAGCCGCTTCAATTAACCACAGACGCGACAAAACCCGCTCAACATTTCCGTCTACTGGCACATGAGGCAAGTCAAAGGCGATGGACGCAACCGCTGCGGCCGTATAGGGGCCAATGCCCTTGATCGCGAGCAAGCCTTTTAGAGAGGCTGGAAATCCGCCCAATTCAGCAGCCGCTTTAGCCCCTGCATGCAGATTGCGAGCCCGAGCATAATAGCCAAGCCCCGCCCACAGACCCAAAACATCGTCTAGAGGCGCGGCGGCCAAGTCTTCCAGTTTCGGATAGCGGGCCAAAAAGGCTGCAAAATAGGGCTTAACCGTAATAACCCCGGTTTGCTGCAACATGACTTCCGATAGCCACACATGGTAAGGGTCCGGGCGTCGCCCTGCTTGGCCCTCGGCCGGTGGCACGCGCCACGGCAGTTGACGTGCATGCGCGTCATACCAAGCCAGCAACTGGTGTCGCAGCACGGCAATCTTATCAGGCAGCGGTTTGTCCATGACCCGTTCCTAGCTGCTTCGCGCCTCAAATACATCAGGGCCTCGCAGAGTGGCGTTGAATAGGGTAAGTATCCCTAATGCCCGATCAACCTTTGCCGGATCACGACGACCACAGCTTTGACCCGAACTTAGAGGTTGCAGCAGCGGCATGGCTGTCGCAACGACGTGGTAAACCCGTTTGGGCAGGGCCACCTCCAGTAGCGCGCCTCATTGCCAATTTGGTCCCTCAAGATCAGCGCAAAGCGGGCATAACCGCCCGAGAGCTACAAACCCGTTGGGCCGAGATTGTGGGTGACAAGATTGCAACCATTTGTCACCCAGATCAGATTAAAGGCGAAACGCTGGTCCTAAAGGTCGTTGCCGCAGCAGCCCCCCTGCTTTCCATGCGATCAGCTGAAATTGTCGGACTAGTTCGTCTCGCTGGGGCTAGCAAAATCAAGAAGTTGTCCTTAGTTCGTGCACCACTCAAACAAGCAGTGAAGGCACCAGCCACAGCGACTAAACGAAAATTGAACGCCACTGAGCAGCGAAAACTGGATGAACAGCTTGAACAGGTGACACAACCAAGCTTGAAAGCAGCCTTGACTCGGCTGGCCGAAGCCACCGCATCTATCGACTAAGTGATGACCTTGCCCGATAGGGGCTCTTAGGATGACAAAGCGGCCTCGCCTCCATACGATGCAGGCGCAAGAGGAGTGACCAGATGTCTATACAATACCGCACTTTTGGTTTTGCAGCCAAATTCGCCGTCGTTGCCGCAGCTTTGGCTTTGAGCGCTTGTAGCCCATCGGCTGGCGGCAAGTCTGGGGGTGCGCCAGGCAGCGCGCTGGAGAGTGCCAGCGATTTTCCGATGGGCTCTAAGGATGCCAAAGTGGTGATGATTGAATATGCTTCCATCACGTGCCCACATTGCGCCAATTTCCATACGAACGTTCTGCCAACGATCAAGGAAAAGTACATCACACCTGGAAAAGTACGTTATGTGTTCCGCGAATTTCCAACCATGCCGGTTGAACTGGCAACTGCTGGCCATTTGTTGGCGCGGTGTGCAGGGGGTGAAAAGCGCGACCAAGTCATCGACGCTTTGATGCGCGGGCAAACAGATTTAGTCACACAAGCCCAAGGCCCATCGGGCGCCAAACAAGCGCTTTTGAATGTCGCTGTTTCGGTTGGTATGAATGAGTCGCAATTCGACGCCTGCATGGCCAATCAAGATCTGCTCAAAGTTTTGGTGGAAGTGCAAGAAGGCGGCGTCAAGGCAGGCGTACAGGGCACCCCAGCCATCTTCATCAATGGTGAGAGTTTCGAAGCCCCAGGCGGCCGCGAAATGACAGCCGATGATGTCAGCAAGGCACTCGACGCGGCATTGGCTAAGGCCAAGTAAGGTCATACACCGTTGCACCTACGCCGCCCGTTGCAGGACTGTCGTCGCGCCATACACTGGCAGGCACGGGCGGCTGCTTGCCTAATCGCGGGGTTCGCTGCATTGGCGGTGCCAAGCGATTGGGCAGTGGCGAAGGAAAAGCCGAAAGCATCTACGGCAAAAGCACAAGCACTTGCTGCTTCGGCACCTGATGGGGACTGGCCGTTGGGATCAGAACGCGCGCAAGTTACGCTGCTGGAATATGGCAGCCTCACCTGTTCGCATTGCGCAGACTTCAACAATCAAGTCTTACCCAGGATAAAAGCGACTTATGTCGACACGGGGCGGGTACGCTATGTGTTTCGCGCCTTTCCAACCCCACCTATGGGACTTTCTTATCCCATGCATAGTTTAGCCCGGTGTGCGGGGCCTAAGGCTTATCATCGTGTCGTGGATGCTTTCTTCCAACAGCAAAAGGTCATCTTTGATGCCGCCCAGCGAGGAACCGGCGCGAAGGATTCGGTCTATTCGATCTTTACCGAAGCAAGCGGCATGAATGCAGCCCAAGCAGATATTTGCTTACACACCCAATCCCATGCTGATGCCGTCAATCAGCAATCCTTGAAGGGGGCGGAGATGGGGGTTCATGGGACCCCCACGATCTTCTTACAAACCGCCAAGGGCGTAACCCTTCTGGCTCCGCCCTATGATGTCGAAAACGTAGGCAGGGCCTTAGATGCCGCGCTTGCCGCCCTGCCGCCCAAATCCGCTGCGAAGCAGGCTAAAGCCAAAGCGCCAATAAAGGTCAAAACCAAGGCTAAAAAGCCATGAGGGTGACCGATCTACGCGTGGTCGGGTTTAAGTCCTTTGTGGACCCGGTGCATCTAAAGATCGAGCCGGGCCTTACTGGCATTGTTGGTCCTAATGGCTGCGGCAAATCCAATATTCTTGAATCCCTGCGGTGGGTGATGGGGGCAACGTCGGCCCGCGCCCTGCGTGGCGGCGAGATGGATGATGTGATCTTCGCGGGCACTGATAAGCGCCCTGCCCGGGACATTGCCGAGGTGGTTATCAGCCTGGATAATCGTGAAGGCCGCGCCCCTGCCCCATTTGATCAAGATCCGGTTCTGGAAGTGTCGCGGAAAATCCGTCGGGCTGCAGGCTCCAGCTTTAAGATCAATGGCAAAGAAGTGCGCGCCCGCGACGTGCAGCTTCTATTTGCTGATGCGTCGACGGGGGCGAATTCCCCTGCGTTGGTCCGGCAAAACCAAGTTAGCGAATTGATCAATGCCAAGCCTGAAAACCGTCGCCGGATTTTGGAAGAGGCGGCAGGCATTTCTGGTCTTTATACCCGCCGTCATGAAGCTGAACTGAAACTACGCGGCGCGCAAACGAACCTAGAGCGGCTCGATGATGTTATCCAAGCGATGCAGGATCAATTAAATGGCTTACGTCGCCAAGCCCGCCAAGCAACCAAATATCGCGCCATAGCCGAAGAAATCCGTACGCTGGAGACCTTCCTGTTTGCACAGCGCTTTAATGAGGCCCAATCTGCCCTAAGCCAAGCGCAAGAAAACCAGCGCAAAGCCGAACAAGAACTGGCAGACGCCACCTTAGCCGCTAATAAAGCCGCTGCAGCAGCAGAGAACTCAGACGAAAGTTTAGGTGGGCTGCGCGAAGAACAAGCCGTAGCCGAAGCCATACTTCGCCGACTTGAGGGCCAACGGATCGCATGCGAGCGCGATCTTCAAAGTGCGCGGGATGCCCTGCACGCTGCCGAGGCTGACCTCGTACGCATTCGCAGCGATAAAGCGCGGGAACAAACCCTGTTTGAAGATGCGACCCAAAATCTCCAACAGGTCACAGAAACTCTGACACGCCTGCCTGACCGCAGCGCTTTGGATGGCGAGATCGTGCAAGCCAAGGCCGTTGCTACGCAGGCAAACGAGCAACGCGAATTTGCCGAAGCAGCATTGACAGCAGCCATCTCGCAGCGCGCTGCCGCTGTCGCTGAACGCAATGCACAGACGCGGGCCCTTGAAGATGCCAAGGGCCAACTCCGCCGACGGCAAGAGGCTGTTGCGCGCATAGAAGCGGAAGTCGCGAGGCTGCGCCAAGCCCTGCCGAATGACGATGTCCTAACCATTGCGCGCAAAGAAGCCGAAGCCATCACTGACGCCGCAAATACAGCCGCAGAGCGCGCAGACCAGAGTGAGAAAGAAGCTGAAGAAGCTGCGGGCCACGAGACGGAGGCGCGCGAAACTGCCCGCCAAGCGCAGAACCAGCTCGACCGACTGACGTCCGAACTTAAAGCCCTAGAGGCCATGACCCAAAAGCCCGTCGTAGGCTCTTGGGCCAAGGTACTAGATACTATTCGGCCCCAAGCGGGTTATGAGCGGGCATTAGCGGCTGCCTTTGGCGATGAATTACAAGCTGCCCTTGATGCGAACGCGCCAGCCGCTTGGACGGGTCAAGAGGTACGCGACTTTGAGTGGCCTAATGGGGTCAAAGCGCTGGCAGCCTTTATCGCGCAAGTACCGCCACAGTTGGAAGCGCGGCTGGCGGGGATTGGCCTAGTTGATAACGCCTTGTTTGATGGCCTGATGGACTTGCCGACCGGTGCCAGACTTGTGACGGTGGAAGGAGATATGCGGCGCTGGGATGGGTTTGTCCGGCGCAAAGATGCGATCTCATCTGCAGCAGTTGAACTGGAGCAACGCACGCGCCTTGAAGCTCTAAAGTCCAAAGTCCCTTCGGCACAAGAAACCGCCCAAGGCCTTGCTAAAGCTGCTGCCGAAGCGCGTGCGAAGGCGGATCAAAAAAGGGCCCAAGCCCGCCACGCTCGCGCGGAAGCCCCTCGCGCTTTTGCAGCCGTAGCCGGGGCACGAGATCGCATAGCCCGCCTAGAGGCAGATTTTGCACGAGCCAGAGCCAGCTTAGAACAAGCCGAAGTCAGCGCCGCTGCTGCAACCGAGGAACAAAACCAAGCGAGCTTATTGGTCGATGTGGCTGCTGAATTGCTGGCCGCCCTGCCGCCAGAAGAAGACACGAGCCAGTTGAATGAGGTGCAAGGTCAAGCGCAAGCCGCGCGCGGAGGGGCCAATCAAGCCCAAGCGAACTTAAACCAAATCTTGACCAGCGCCCAAGCGCGCGACAGCCAAGAAGCCAGTCTGAAGCGTGATTTGGGGTCTTGGCAGTCCCGTTTAACGGCCGCTGAAGCGCGTCTATGGGAACTGGACCAAGAAAGCGCCAAAGCGATGACGCGCAAGCAAGCCGCTACGGATGCGCCTGTTGAGATTGAAAAGCGCCAGCGCGAATTGTTGTCCCAGGTTCCTGCTGCGCAAGCCCGCAAGGCCAAAGCTGATGATGCATTAAGCCAAACAGAAGCGGCAATCAAAAGCCTGCGCGACCAAGACCGGATAGCCAGCCAAGCTCTGTCAGCGGCACGAGAATCCCGCGCGGCTGCCACGATCCGGACCGAATCTGCCACCGAACGGCTCCATGAATTGAGCGATGAAATCCGCCGTGCCCTTCAACTGGATCCTGCGGATTGCGAACGCCGCGCTCGATCAGCCATGGGCGAAGCGTTTGACCAAACCACGATACATGCGACCGAGCAAAGGCTGGCTAAACTTCTTTATGATCGAGAAGCAATTGGCGGGGTCAATTTGCGAGCGGATGAAGAAGTAGCCGAGCAAGAAGCCCGTTTAGACGCCCTGGTTGCCGATAAGGACGATCTGACTTTGGCCATCACCAAGCTGCGCGGCGGCGTCGACCAGATTAATGAAGAGGGCAAGGAACGCCTGATAGCAGCCTTTGACACCGTGCATGGCCATTTCCGGGTCCTGTTCGAGGCCCTGTTTGACGGCGGCACGGCTGAATTGCGCTTGACCGAGAGCGATGATCCGTTGGGCGGTGGTTTGGAAGTTTATGCCTGCCCGCCTGGAAAAAAACTGCAAAGCCTGACCTTGATGAGTGGTGGGGAACAAGCCCTCACGGCGTCAGCTTTGATCTTTGCGGTCTTTTTATCAAATCCATCGCCCATCTGCGTGCTGGACGAAGTTGACGCGCCCTTAGACGATTCAAACGTTGATCGGTATTGCCGCCTGTTGAATGAAATGCGTCAGCGGACGCAAACCCGCTTCATCGTTATCACCCACCACCCGATCACCATGGCCCGTATGGACCGCCTATTTGGCGTCACGATGGCTGAGCGCGGCGTGTCTCAATTGGTAAGCGTGGATTTGAGTCGCGCAGAGGCTTTGATCTCCGTCGAATAGTCCAAGCCCGTTACAATCGATTGCACAATTTCAGTGCGTGGACCTCACAAATTTGTGACCGTTCTGCAACAACTTTGAATCAATGTCGCCCTTAACGCGAATCTCGTGCAGAATTTCAGAAATTTGGATGATGTGCGCCTTGTCATAACATTTTTGTGAGATATCGACGGGAAGTCAGTATTTTTGCAAAACTGACTTAGATAAGTCATAGTTAAGGATAAAACATCCATGAAGAAAACGACGAAACTGAGCGGCGCTAGCATGCTGGCACTGTCGGTCGCCTCGGCGCTGATCGTAGCTGCTCCCCAATTCGCACTCGCCCAGGCAGCACCTGCAGCATCGGATGTGCCAGCGGAAGAGGTGATCATCGTGACTGGCAGCCGTCGCGCCGTCCGGTCCACAGCAGACACACCTGCACCTGTCGATATTATTAGCGGCGCTGAAATTGCGGCCCAAGGTGATACAGACGTCGCAAACATGATCCGGAACGTTGTTCCCTCGTTCAACGTCAATACCCAATCTATCAGCGACGCAGCTTCAATCGTTCGCCCAGCCAACTTGCGCGGTTTGGCACCAGATCACACGCTGGTATTGATCAACGGCAAGCGTCGACATCGTTCGGCAGTGGTCGCCTTCCTCGGCGGCGGTATCTCTGATGGTGCACAAGGACCTGACATTTCAATTTTCCCGACAATTGGCTTGAAGCAAGTACAAGTTCTGCGCGATGGGGCAGCGGCTCAGTACGGTTCTGACGCAATCGCCGGTGTAATGAATTTCCGCCTGCGCGATGACACAGACTCATTCGAAGTCGAAGCTAAATATGGCCAATTCTATGAGGGTGACGGCACAACCTATCAAATCGCCGGCAATTTCGGCGTACCGCTAACTGACGCAGGCTTTGCAAATTTAACACTTGAGTATCGTGAAGCAGGCGAAACTAGCCGCTCGGTTCAGCGGGGAGATGCGGCTGCGCTGCGCGCCGCTGGCAATACAAGCGTGCTTGCTACTCCGGTTCAAACTTGGGGTTCTCCTGAAATCAAGAGTGAGTTTAAAGCATTCTTGAATGCTGGTATCGATGCTGGTGAAGACCGCTCCTTCTATGCCTTCGGCAATTACGGCAAAAAAGAAACCGATGGCGGTTTCTATTATCGTAACCCCAATACCCGTGGCGGCGTCTATTCCAATGACGGCGGCACGACCTGGCTGGTGGGCGATCTCACACCGGGCACGACTCCCTGTGCAGCTGTTGCGCCGGGCGCTGCAGGGCTTGCAGCCTTGAAAGCTGATCCAAATTGCTTTGCGTTTGTTGAATTGCTTCCCGGTGGCTTTACCCCGCGCTTTGGCGGTGAGTTGACTGACCTTGCCGGTTACCTCGGCACGAAGGGGAAAGTTAAGGGCATCGATTATGACATCAGCTTCGGCGTTGGAATGAGCGACATCGACTTCAACATTCGCAACACCATCAATCCTTCCTTAGGTCCCAACACACCAACCAGCTTCCGTCCGGGCGGTCAGACTCAATTGGAGAAAACCTTCAATGTTGACTTGGCTTACGCCATGCCGGTCGCATCGTTCGCATCGCCTCTGAACATCGCAGGTGGTTTTGAGTGGCGTAATGAGTCGTTCGAGCTAAAGGCCGGCGACCAAGCGTCTTGGGAACGCGGCCCATTAGCTAGCCAAGGCTTTGGTCTGGGTTCAAACGGCTTCCAGGGCTTCAACCCATCCACCGCTGGCCGCTGGAATCGTTCGAACGTAGCGGTCTATGTCGACCTCGAAGCCGACGTAACCGAAATGGTGACTTTAGGTGCAGCTGTGCGTTCGGAAGACTTTGAAGACTTCGGCACCACGACCAACTACAAGCTATCAGGCCTTGTTCATGCAAATGACGCCCTGACCTTGCGGTCGACCTATTCCACAGGTTTCCGCGCCCCAACGCCAGGCCAGTCGAACATCATCAACACCACGACCTCTTTGATCAGCTCGGGTGGCATTCAAAGCCTGCAAAACACCGGCACAATCCCACCAACTTCGGTGTTAGGCAAACTACTGGGCGGTCAACCACTCAAGCCTGAAACTTCGAAGAACTTCTCGATCGGGGCTGGTCTTGAATTGGGTAAGCTCAAAGCCACTCTAGACTTCTTCAACATTGAGATGGAAGATCGCATCCGGTTGAGCGCACCAACAAAATCGTTGACCCAAGCGCAGTTCAACGCTCTGACGGCTTCTGAACAAGCTGCAATCCGGGCTCTAGGTGGCGATACCCCAGATTTCACCGCCTTCAAATTCTTCGTCAATGGCGTGGATACAACCACTCAAGGCATAGACTTTGTGGCTTCCTATCCATTGGACCTGTTTGGCGGCAAGACCAATTTGTCGTTTGCAGCCAACTGGACTGAGACCGACGTCACGCGCGGGGAAAAGCTCGTTGGCTTGGAATCAGACGGCAATGCTGGCTTGCGTCAAATGGAAGAAGGCTTGCCGAAATTCCGCGGCAATATTGGCATTAGCCATTCACTAGGTAAGTGGAACTTCAATGGACGCGTCAACTATTTTGGCGAATTCTACGAAGCCCATGCCGATGCTTTTGACTTGCCGATCGACGGCGACGCACAAGTCACTCTGGACGCTGAGGTCACTTATTCCTTGACCGATGCAGTTTCTATTACATTGGGCGCTGAAAATCTCACTGACAGTTATCCTACCAAAAACCCATATGCGACCGTCCTTGGTGCAGAATATGCTACGACGGCCCCTAACGGCTTCAACGGCGGCTTCTACTATTTGAAGCTCAGCTACAAGCACTAGTCGCGAGGTTAAGTTCTGAAAGATTGGGGCTCGGCAGTGTTCTGCTGGGCCCTTTTTTTGATTATAGCCGCCACATGTCCTCCCCGCCGAAGCGAAAGCGAAGAACGGGGACCTCAGTGGGTTTGAGGAGAAAGGTATGGGACTCGGCTAACGCCGTCCGGGATGACAATTTTTGCTACCATCTCATCACCCCCAAAACCCGCCTCAAAAACCCATTTTTCTGCGCCGAAATCCATCGAAAATTGACGCACTGCACCTCCGCACTGTAAAGATCCCGAAAAAGTGATCAGAATCAGATGCGTAGATGCACATCTGCTCGGGTTGACTTGAGATAAGGGCACCTCTAGTTTCCGCCCGCGTCGACAAGGGGGCAAATCCGCACTTTTGTTGTTCGCACGGCTGATTCATGGCTGACCCTAGACACCCACATGGCTCTGATGCCCTTGATGATTTGGCCAAGCGTGTGGCTGCGATCCATCAAGAGCGAGAGAATGCCGGGCCAAAGGCAAGTGTGGATCGTTCGGGCATGTCCCTGGGGCTGCGTCTGGCTTCTGAATTTGCTTCGGCAATTCTGGTCGGTGGGCTTTTAGGATATGGTGTTGATGTTGTTTTGACGATGCAGCCTTGGGGCCTTTTGGTCGGTTTGATGCTCGGCTTTGTGACCGGCACGGTGAATTTAATTCGGGCGTCGCGTCAGATGACGCAGGCCCACCCTGTTGATCCCCAAGCATCCGGCTTGAAGGACGACTTAGACGAAGACGCGTGAAGCAGGAGACAAGCGGCGTGGCCAGCGATCCGATGCACC
>JBEAVQ010000125.1:0-6367 GCA_041160865.1 Pseudomonadota bacterium
GACAATGGACAATGGTCGTTTCGGGCTTCCGGATTCAAAGAAGAAAAAGGGGCTGGTACACTTGGGGCGAGCAGCGCTGCGCAAGGTGCGGATATAAGCGGTGCACGCAAGTTGGAGGGGGATTGGGGCCAAGCACGGCTCATTTTATTTGCGCAGACCCGCGACTTTGCCAATCAGACAGTCTCGGTGGCTGCAGATCGTGCCAGCGTAACCCCGGCGCTGGACCAGTATGAAACCCCGGCGTCGGCACTTGGCGGGTCCCTCATTTATGCCCCGGCCCTTCCACATTGGAGTCCTAGATGGACCTTGGATTGGCGTCATAGCGAAGGCGAAACGCGCGAACTTTTTCGTTTCATCGGCAATGGCTTTACCCGCACCCGTGTTGCTGGTGGTCAGCAGGACTTGATTGGTCTGGGCCTCGACGTGCCCCGCATATGGCAATCAGATGACGAACGAATAGGTCTCGATGCGACCATGCGCCTAGATCGTTGGGCCCATAATCAGGCAAGACGTTTAGAAGCTGACCGTACAACTGGGGCTAATACGTTGTCAGAGGCACCTGTCGATCGGGAGGGTCATGTGGCGACAGGACGCGTCTCCCTGTTTGCTTGGGGCGGACAGGCGCGTGTGAGCTTGTTTCGAACCTTCCGCCCACCCAGCCTAAACGAATTGCACCGCCCATTTCGTGTTGGCAATGATGTGACTGAAGCCAATGCTGATCTGGTTCCAGAAGTGCTTGAAGGTACCGATATTGACCTCAAAAATCAATGGCAAGGCTTGGGAGGGGATTGGACGGGGGTCGTTACCCTGTATGCCAGCAGGCTCAAGGACCCCATCGCGAATGTCACGATTGGCGCGGGCCCAGGAGTTTTGCCCCGTGTTGGCTTTCTGCCCGCCGGAGGCACGCTGCGGCAGCGTTTAAATGCCGGGGAAATACGGGCAAAAGGTTTGGAGGCTGGCTTGACTTGGGTTCAGGCAGGGACTGGCCCACGGCGTGAGGTTGCGCTGCGCTTTTCCATGGTCGACGCAAAAGTCGATGGAGGTCCCTTGCTACCGGCCTTGTCTGGTCTACGTCCCGCGCAGTCAGCCCCATGGGCGAGTTATGTTGGCCTGACTTTGCCTCTGCGCGACGGGCCTCAACTGACCGTCGCGCTACGTGGGGAGGGTGCGCGCTTTGAAGATGACTTGAACACGCGAAGGCTAAAGGCCTATCAGGCTTTGGATTTGCGTGCATCATGGGCATTGAAGCGGGATTTGGAGATGTTTGTTTCCGGAGAGAACGTCACCGGGACCAGCATTATGACTGCCATCTCAGGGGCGGGCATCCTGTCGGAGACCTCCACACCCCTTTGGCGCATCGGCTTTACGATCACGCGATGATGGTGGCTTTTACCTCATCCACGATTTTGTTCTCAATCATCCCAAGGCCGTCAATCTCACAGCGCACTGTATCGCCGGCAAATAGATAGACGGGCGGATTGCGGGCAATGCCAACGCCTGCCGGGGTGCCAGTAAATATGATGTCGCCTGGCAAAAGCGTAAAGGCCGTGCTGAGATGGGCGATCATTTGCGGCACTTTGAAAATGAGGTCTGCCACGCAGCCATCCTGCATCAGCTTGTCATTAACATAGCAACGTAAGCGCAACTGATCCAAATCGGCGATCTCGTCAGTCGTCACCAATACAGGGCCGAAGGGAGCATGGGTGTTAAATCCCTTTCCCATTATCATGGTCGGGGTGGCTTTTTGCCAATCGCGCACCGAATAGTCGCATCCAACGCAATAGCCTGCAATTACTTCGTGGGCGCGCTCGACGGGTACATGGCGCGCTTCTGCTCCAATGACGACAACAAGCTCTACTTCAAAATCCAGCATGTCTGACACACAAGGCTTTTCGACCGTACCATAGGGCGCATTCACCGCGGTGATCTGCTTCATAAACCAAGTCTGGATCGCGGGCGGCTCGCGGCCTGTTTCAGCGGCATGATCAGCATAATTAAGGCCAATGCCAAAGATGCGGGGTGGCTGCGGGACTGGGGCCAAGAATTTTATCGAGTCGACTGGCACGGCTTCGACGATGGTGCGCCCGTCAGCCGGTCCACGTAGAGCCGAGACGACGCCCAAGCCTTCAGCCCGGGCTGCCAGAATCTGCGCCACCTTACCTTCAATTTGCGCGATGCGCGGAACTCCATTGTGCATAATTGTGGCAAGTTTCATGCGCTTAACATCCTATTGGTTCGGTGAAGCGCCAAGTTGTGACGATTTGGCAACAGCACGCAATTGTGACTTGGGATTGCAGTATTTCACCCTCGACCCTTACGTCAACCGTGCGTATAGCCAGTGACCGATCTGTCTTCTTCGCGTCGCTTTTTTGGCTTTGCAGAGTTGGCGGAAGCAACAGCTCTGTAAAATCAGGCTGAGGACAATCCTTCTCTAGGAGAGAATTATGAATTTTGAACGATTGGGCCGTCGTGGTCTTTTGTTGGCTGCCTGCGCAACCTCCGTTTTTGCCGCACCAGCTTTTGCGCAACAACAAGCAACTTCTGCGCAAGATGACCAGCCCGTTGAAGAAATTATCGTTACCGCGACCCGGCGCGAAACCGCGCTGCAAAACGTTGCCGTCGCTGTGACTGCAATCGGTGCTCGGGCCATTGAATCGGCTGGCGTAAAAGACATTCGTGACCTGACCCAGTTGGCCCCTTCGCTGCAAGTGCCTGTTTCGGAAAACTCAGGTTCGGTTACCGCGCGTATCCGCGGCGTCGGTACCCAAGGCTCGAACCCCGGTCTTGAATCCTCGGTTGGCGTTGTGATTGACGGCGTGTTCCGCGCTCGTAACAGCGTTGCATTCGGCG
The DNA here is from genome assembly GCA_041160865.1 of Pseudomonadota bacterium. Taxonomy (GTDB): domain Bacteria; phylum Pseudomonadota; class Alphaproteobacteria; order Caulobacterales; family Aquidulcibacteraceae; genus Aquidulcibacter. Next base: position 2,851 of record JBEAVQ010000125.1, read on the forward strand.
ACTTGGGCGAAATCCGGGCCATCGAAGTTCTGCGTGGGCCACAAGGCACGCTGTTTGGCCGCAACACCTCGGCTGGTTTGATCAACGTCACCACGAAGAAGCCAAGCTTTGAATTCGGCACATCTGGCGATGCGACCTTTGGTAATTATGGCTTGGGCGGTCTTGGTCTTGGCATCACCGGTCCTCTGATCGAGGATAAACTGGCTGGCCGTCTCTATGTGACCGCTCGGGCGCGTGACGGCTACATGAATGTCAACAATGGTGCGGCCCGCACGGATTCAAACGATTCCAACTATTATGCGATCCGCGGCCAATTGCTCTATACACCGAGCGAAACCTTTGATGCACGTTTGATCGTTGATCAAGCTTCCCGCGCCGAAGCATGCTGCGCAGCGGCTGTTTGGACTAGGGACATTCGCGTTCCTTCGACCACAGACATTTTAAACAAGATCTCGCCAAACGCGCTGCAAACTGGCCGTAACTTCGATAGCTATGTTGCAAGCGCTAACCGCACTTACGACCAAGACATTGAAGATGCAGGTATCAGCCTTGAAATGAATTGGGATGTCGGTTTCGGCAAGCTCACTTCGATCACAGCGCAGCGCAACTGGAAACGAACGGCAGGGGCTGACTCTGACTACAGCGGCGCAGATGTTGTCTATAGCTTAAAATCAGAGGGCGCTGGCGCTGAGTTTGATAACTTCACCCAAGAGTTCCGCTATGCAGGCTCTTTGGGCAAACTGGATTGGTTGGTTGGTACCATCTATTCTAAAGAAACCATCAACTCGACAGTTCGCTTCCGTACTGGCAACGACTACCAAGCCTATATCGGTGGCCTCTTGGGCCCAGCCTTGGCCTTGGCCAACCCCGCTCTTGCTGTGAACCCTTTGAACCCAGCCGTTACCAACACCCAATTGGCTGGTGTGGTTTCGACTTGGCAGTCCATCTTGGGCGTGACCCCAGCCAATATCGGTACTTTGGCCGCTGGTGGTGGTCAGTTTGACGATTACGAGCAAAATGCTGAATCTGTCGCTCTGTTCACCCACAATATTTACCAATTCAACGACGACTTCAGCGTGACTTTGGGTCTGCGTTACACCTCGGAAGAGAAGAAATTCCAAGGAAGCTATAAGACACAAGGCAACACCGCTTGTACCGCGATTGAGAACCGCTTGGGTCTCGATGCGGCTCGTAACGCGGGTTCGTTGGCGGCAGTTGTCGGCGCAATCTGTGCACCTTGGATGCGTTCCGGCCTTGATGGCATGGATCACCGCCAAGAAAAGTCCGAGAAAGAATGGTCGGGCATCTTCTCGGCAGCTTACCGGTTTGCGTCAAACATCAATTCTTATGCCTCGTACTCGCGTGGCTATAAGGCTGGTGGCTTCAATCTGGACCGCGCCTTCTCTGATCTTCAGAACAATTTGGTCACATCCATTATCTCGCCAGGCGTGGGCAACCGCACCGTGCGCCAGCCAAATACCTCGTTTGCGCCTGAGACCGTGGATGCTTACGAAGTTGGTTTGAAGACCCAATGGTTCAACCGTGCGTTGACCGCGAACTTCGCAGCTTACCATCAGACCTTTGAGAACTTCCAGCTGAATACCTTCACCGGTATTTCGTTTGTTGTGACCTCTGTTCCTGAAGTGGTTTCCCAAGGGGTTGAGTTTGACTATGTGCTCCGCACCCCAATCGATGGGCTGTCGATCACAGGTGGTGCTGCTTATTCTTTGACCGAATATACGAAGAATTTGGGCTCGGCATCACAGCCAACAACCTTCCTTGGCCAAAACCCGAACCTTTATTGGTTGCCAGGTGCTCAGCTGACCAGTTCGCCTGTTTGGACCTACGGTTCAGCGTTCAATTATGAGCGCTCGGTTCTATCTGACACAGCAAAGTTCAAAGCCTATGTCGACTTCCGTACCATCACGGATACGATCACAGGCTCGAACTTGGACCCACGTAAGACCCAGCCAGGCTATACCCTGTTCAATGGCCGCCTTGCATTGAGCACGGCTGACGATCGCTGGACGGTTGAATTGTGGGGCCGGAACCTGACCGACGAGCGTTATGCGCAAATCACCTTTGACGCGCCCTTGCAAGGTGATGCGCCCGCGCTCACCAACCAGCCAGCTTTGGGTGGCTTCGCACCACGTGTCGTCAACAGCCAGATCAATGCCTTCGTGGGTGAACCACGTACCTATGGCATGACTTTGCGTTGGAGCTACTAAGCTCTATCGATTTGACAGGACTAGCTGAGGGGCGTGGTGCGAACCGCGCCCCTTTTGCTTTGCCAAGAAGCGTGCAAGGTGCAACCGAACGACAGATTGTTGCGTATAGGTCCACATGACCCAACTTAAGCCTTTCTCCGCCCTCGTCACTTTGTCCTTTATGGCCCTTGCTGGTTGCGGGACTCAATCCCCCGCTCAAGCCGATAGCGTTGCGCCAAAGGCCCCAATATCCCCCGCAACAAGCCCAAGTAATCTGGCCACCGCAATTTTTGCCGGCGGCTGCTTTTGGTGCATGGAAAAGCCTTTTGATGAGATCCCGGGCGTAATTGCCACGACCTCCGGCTATACTGGCGGTACACTGGCTAATCCAACGTACGAGCAAGTGGGCCGGGGTGGCACCGGCCATTTTGAGGCTGTGAAAATCACCTATGACCCCGCCAAGGTCAGTTATCAGAAGCTGCTCGACACTTATTGGCGCCAAGTCGATCCGTTCGATGCGTTTGGCCAATTTTGTGACAAGGGTGAAACCTATCTACCCGCTATCTTCTACGCCAATGATACTGAGAAGGAGGCGGCAGAAGCTGCACGCGAAGTGCTCTATGCCCGCTTTAAGAAGCCGATTGTGGTGCAAATTCTGCCAAGCAAGACATTCTATGATGCCGAAGGCTATCATCAGGATTATTATCAGAAAAACCCGCTACGCTATGCGTACTACCGCAATGGCTGCGGGCGCGATGCCCGTTTACGCGCCGTTTGGGGCCAATAGCGATTTAAAAAGCGACAATCTGTCACAAATACTGCCCGCCCCATTTACAAATCGGACCGCCGCGGGCTAACGTAAGGGCAAGTCGGGTCTTTGGCTCGGCTTTGGTGTCCGGAATATTTCATTGTGCTTTTCGTAAGCGCAGAATTGGACCGGCGCTCCCTGAGCATCGCCTTGCGGTGGAGCCTGCGGCTCCACCGCTTTTTTCTTTTTTGGGGCTTGGTGGAGCCTCTGGCTCCGCCGCTTTTTTCTTTTTTAGGCTTCAGACTGTTAGTATGGACATTTCTTAAGGCTTGAAATGTTGACTGATTGAAGGGTCGTGCCACCTAAATCAACACCAAGTCGACTGAGGTCGTCTAAAGCCGGCATGATTGGTTTGCCGATGCCTAAAGTCTAAACAAAGTGTAACATTGTTGCCACTGTGCGAACAGCTTGGCACATTTATCCCCAGTGTTCCCACCCCAGAGCCGCCGCTGTCATATAAGTGTCACATAAACGTCGCAGAGGCGTATCCCAAGCGGGCTAG
>JBEAVQ010000192.1:0-3227 GCA_041160865.1 Pseudomonadota bacterium
TCAACGTCGACAACGGCGCCGATCACTTGGGCGATTTTGCCTTTAACATGGATGCTCATCTGATTTGCCCTTCGTAGTCTCTTGCTGCGCGATCTGTGCGTGGCTTAAACCGCCTGCGCACCCGCGATAATTTCTGTCAATTCGGTGGTAATCATGGCTTGACGCTTGCGGTTCATTTGCAAAGTCAGTTTCTTGATCAGGTCGCCTGCGTTGCGTGTCGCATTATCCATAGCACCCATCTGGGCCCCATAGAAACCAGCGGCATTTTCTAGCAAAGCTCCCAAAATCTGGCTATCGAGATAGCGTGGCAGCAAGGCTTCGAGAATCGCTTCTTCCCCAGGCTCATAGGCATAGACGCCACCGCCAGTATCAGACGTTGCAGCGCCTTCCGGGGCCACAACAGGGATCAATTGTTGGGCGGTCGCAATTTGGCTGATGACCGACTTAAAGCGCGAAAACACCAAGTGCGCGACGTCAAACTCACCGGCTTCGAACATCTCAACCAATTTGTGGCTGACTTGTGCGCTTTGTGCTGCACCCAAGGTGCGTACGCCTGCAAATTCAATATGGCCAACCGATAAAGACGCATAAACGCGCTTTAATTGATCGCGACCCTTTTTGCCCACGGTCAAGATTTTAACTGTTTTGCCCTGCGCTTGCAGGCTGACAATCAGTTCGCGCGACTTCTTGACGATATTGGTGTTGAACCCGCCGCACAGGCCGCGCTCAGAGGTAGCAACCACAACTAGATGGACCTGATCGTTGCCCGAACCACGCAGCAGCTTGGGAGCTGCATCAGAGCCCTGCACAGACGTTGCCAGATTGGCTACGGTCCCGGCGACTTTTTCGCTGTAGGGGCGCGCCGCTTCGGCTGCCTCTTGCGCACGCTTCAGCTTTGCCGCCGCCACCATTTGCATGGCTTTGGTGATCTTCTGCGTCGACTTCACCGAAGCGATGCGCGTGCGAAAGTCCTTTAAGCTGGCCATGGATTGGTTCCCTCAGCCCCGCTCTTAAGCAAACGTCTTGGCGAAATCGTCAAGCGCTTCTTTGATGCGCGCTTCGATATTGTCGGCCTTGATGTCCAGCTTGGTTTTGATCGCGTCAGACAGGTCTTTGTACTTCCCGCGCAATGCAGCCTTCAATTCGGCTTCATAACGCTTGATGTCGTTGACTGGGACGCCGTCCAAATACCCCTTGGTACCGGCATAGATCAGGACAACCTGATCTTCGACGGCCACTGGCGCGAATTGGTCTTGCTTCAACATTTCGGTCAAGCGAGCACCACGGGCCAGCAAGCGCTGGGTCGAAGCATCCAAGTCCGAGCCGAATTTCGCAAAGGCAGCCATTTCGCGGTACTGGGCCAATTCACCCTTAATCGGACCGGCCACTTGCTTCATCGCCTTTACCTGAGCGGACGAACCCACGCGAGACACCGACAAGCCGACGTTCACAGCTGGACGCACGCCTTGGTAGAACAAGTCGGTTTCCAAGAAGATCTGACCGTCGGTAATCGAAATCACGTTGGTTGGAATATAGGCCGACACGTCATTAGCCTGAGTTTCGATGATTGGCAGAGCCGTCAACGAACCAGAGCCATTGTCTTCGTTCAGCTTTGCAGCGCGCTCAAGCAAACGCGAATGCAGATAGAACACATCACCTGGATAAGCTTCACGACCTGGTGGACGACGCAGCAACAAGGACATTTGGCGGTAAGCCACAGCTTGCTTGGACAAATCGTCATAGATCATCAAAGCGTGCATACCGTTGTCACGGAAATACTCACCCATGGTGCAAGCCGAGAACGGTGCCAAGAACTGCAGAGGCGCAGGCTCAGAAGCGGTTGCGGCCACGATGATCGAATACTTTAGAGCGCCGGCTTCTTCGAGGGTTTTCACCAACTGAGCAACGGTCGAACGCTTTTGGCCGATCACGACATACACGCAATAAAGCTTTTGGCTTTCTGGCGCGTTGCCGTCATGGGCTTCGCGCTGATAGAGGATCGCGTCGATGGCGATGGCGGTCTTACCGGTTTGACGGTCGCCGATGATCACGGTCGCCGATGATCAATTCGCGTTGGCCGCGACCGATTGGGATCAGCGCGTCAATGGACTTAATCCCGGTCTGCATAGGCTCATGCACTGACTTACGAGGGATAATGCCTGGGGCTTTAACATCCACCTGCTTGCGCTCGGCTTCGATATCAACCAGGGGGCCTTTGCCGTCGATGGGCTCACCCAAAGGGTTCAGCACGCGACCGAGCAAACCTTTGCCGACGGGCACAGATACAATTTCGCCAAGGCGCTTTACGGTGTCGCCTTCTTTGATCCCGCGGTCTTCACCGAAGATCACGACGCCGACATTGTCGCGCTCCAGGTTCAAGGCCATGCCCTTGATCCCGCCTGGGAACTCAACCATTTCGCCCGCTTGGACGCTGTCGAGGCCATAGACCCGGGCGATACCGTCACCAACGGACAACACGGTGCCGACGTCAGCAACAGCTGCCTCAGCGCCGAAGTTTTTAATTTGATCCTTCAGGATCGCGGAAATTTCTGCGGCGCGGATGTCCATGCCTCAGGCCCCCTTCATCGCAATTTTGAGTGCGTCGAGTTTAGATTTGACAGAATCGTCGAATAGCCTGGAACCAACCTTGACGACGAGGCCGCCAAGAAGTTCAGGCTTTAGCGTGGTTTCTACATCAACCGGTGCCTTGAAGGCCCGGCCAAGTGCTTCAGTGAGGCTCTTGAGTTGTTCTTCGCTCAAGGGCTCTGCAGTCGAGACTTCGGCCAGAACGGCACCACGTGCCTGAGCTGCAAGAGCCAGGAATGCCGCCAGCATACCACCCAAGTCCGCCGAACGACGGTTTTGGGCCGCAAGGCCGAGAAAGTTTTGTGTTATGGCGTTTGCCTTCATCTTTTTGGCGATGGCACCAAGAGCGGCGGCCTTTTGCTCCACGGGGAACAAGGGGCTGGTCAAGGCAGCGCGCAGGTCCGCGCTGGTCTGCCAAGCGGCCAAGAGTGCCTTAGCGTCTTGCTCCACAGCAGCCACTTTCTTGGCTTCAGCCGCCAAGTCGAACAGCGCCGCGCCATAACGCTGGGCTGCTTCACTGATGGCGCTGCGATTTGATCCACTCAAAGGGTCTACTCACGTGTAAGACACGCCAAAGCTACCAGACTGAGCGAGGGCGTGCACATTAGATTAAAGGAACAAAATCAGGCGATTCGATACCA
>JBEAVQ010000035.1:0-28271 GCA_041160865.1 Pseudomonadota bacterium
CTTCTTTCCCTCCAGAAGATACTTCATAGACCGAGATTCCTGAGAATCGTGCAGTAGGCTGCCATGGCAGAACTTTGGCTGTCACTCGAAGGGTCCACCTGGTGATAATGTTCGCGATAGACCCATCGGCAGCAACACCAGCAGAACTTGTCTTACCAGCATGCAAATCAATGTTGACTGACATCCCGACCGTCGAGGCATCCAGAGTATCTGTGCCACCATCATCCACCAAAGTGACTGCAGAGATTGACATCTCAAAGCTGCCGCTCGATTGGATCGACAGGGGCATGCTGACTTGGCTGCCCTTTTTGAAGCAAGACAGCGGCAAGAAGGCGGTCATCCAACCTTTTTGCTCGGCCAGCGCCAAGGACGAGGAGATGTCGATTTCATCGCGACAGTTCGCACCGCAACTCATCGACAGTTTCACAGGTCCGGTTGGGCGGGTGCCGATTTGATAGTCAATGCGAATGGCTCGCCCTTCTGCCAAGGCTGAAGGGTTCACAGCCGCGGAAGCTTCAAACCCGAAGGAGCCGCCGGTTTTCCACGAAATGGTGCGGGCATCTTCTTGGGCATTGCGGTCCATCGAGACCACTTGCACGGTACCATCAGGGCTTGTGCCCTTGGCACCGGCTAAAGTCAGGCGCTGCCCCTTCCCATCGGTTGCCACCAAGGTGAATGGGGCCACGCTTTGACCGCGAGCGAACACGGCCACATCATTTTCGGCATTGGGTTGGCTAAGGGCACATTTCTCGTCCACCTTCGTCCAAGCTTCACGAGCGCCATAGCTCAGACCAAAGTCATAACCAAACAAAGGCTTATAGCTCGCTTCACCGGGATTCAGAGAATAGGAATCGCAAGCCTGCGGCCATGAGAAGGACAATTTTCCTGTAAAGTCCTTTTGAACTTGACCAGTCTTGGTCTGCAACAATACGTCGGCCACGCCGCCGCCTTCGCTGCCAGGCAGCCAAGCCGCAACAAAAGCGTTGGAAGCATTCAGCTCCCTATTCACCCAAAGCGGACGGCCCGTAAGGAACACGGCCACGACGGGGATTTGCTGGGCCTGAAACTTCTTCAGCAAAGCCAAAGGCTTGGCATCACCATAGGACAGGTTTTTGATGTCGCCCATAAACTCCGCATAGGGCTTTTCACCAAACACCACGATGGCGACGTCGGGCTTATCTTTATAGCTGCCATCGACAGACAGGATCGCTTTACCGCCTGCTGCTTCGGCTTGCTTGGCAATGCCGGCAAAAATGGATTCAGCGCCAGGGAAATCGGCATTGCTTAAGTCTCCGCCGCCTTGCCACGAAATCGTCCAGCCACCCGATTGCTTGGCGATGCTATCTGCGCCCTCGCCTGCTACCAGAATGGTTTTGCTGGGATTGATTGGCAATACACCGTCATTCTTCAACAATACCAGTGATTCAGACACTGCCTTGCGGGCCACGGCTCGATGTTCTGGCGAGCCCAACAGCGCATATTTCCCGCCTAATTTGCGAGCCGATGGGGCTGGCAGATCAAACAGGCCATAACGAATTTTAACGCGCAAGATCCGGCGCACGGCGTCATCTAGACGATCTTGCGAGATCTTGCCGCTGTCGACCGCAGCCTTGGTATTGGTCAAAAGCTCTTTCCAGTCCTCTGGCACCATGAAGATGTCGAGGCCTGCGTTGATCGATTCTGGGCAATCCTTGTTCGTACAGCCTGGAATCCGGCCATGGCCGTTCCAATCGCCGACGACCAAGCCGTCAAAGCCCATTTCGACTTTGAGCAATTCGGTGAGATACGACTTACTGCCGTGCATCTTCTGGCCATTGATGCTGCTGAACGAGGCCATGACCGTTTGCGCACCAGACTTTAAGGCGGCGCGGTAAGGGAATGCGTGAAGTTCAACCAGATCGGTTTCATTGCCGACTGTATCGCCGGTATCGACGCCAGCGGTACCTCCGTCACCAAAGAAGTGCTTGGCGGTGGCGATCACATGGTCTTGGCTGAGAAAATCTGGACCCGTACCCTGCAGACCTTCAACCATGGCCGCGCCCAGTTCAGACACGAGGCCCTTATCTTCGCTGTAGCCTTCATAGGTGCGGCCCCAACGGTCATCGCGTACCACCGCCAAAGTAGGCGCAAAGGTCCAATCGATGCCGGTGACCTTGATTTCAGCCGCCGTGATGCGGCCAATCTGCCGGATCAAAGCAGGATCGCGCGTCGCACCTAGGCCAATATTATGCGGGAACAGCGTTGCGCCCACCACATTGCTGTGCCCGTGTACCGCGTCGGTTGCCCAGAGTACAGGAATAACCGGGCTACCATCGGCATGGGGTGTGCGCGAGGCTTCCCAAAACGCATCAGCCAGTTTCAACCAATCTGCTGGCTCAGAGCGCTCATTGCCATAAGGGCCAGAATTGCCGCCGTTCAGAATGGTGCCAAAGCGATATTTGGCCACATCTTCTGGCGTGATCGTCGAGATATCGGGCATGATGAGCTGAGCGACCTTTTGCTCCACACTCATCTTACTCATGATCTCGGTGATCCGGGTTTCGACTTTTTCGTCCTTTTTAGGTCCAGAGGCACAGCCCGTTAGGCCGAGCGATAGTGCAAGCACGGGCACGAGGCAGGCGCGGAGGGACTTCTGGAACAATGGCTGCATGTGAGAGCGCATAATCGTATTCGCCTTCGCTTAGGTTGCTGGTGCGGTGTTTTGACGATGGACGAACAGACCGAAGAACACGAGCCAAGCATAACCAAGGATCGGCACGATCAGCGCGACTGAAAGGCCAACACTGTCTGCAGCAAAGCCCGTCACCAAGGGCAGGATGGCCCCACCGACGATGCCCATGCACAAGAGTGCAGCAGCCTTTGGCGTGTCTTCGTCGTTCAAGCCAATCACGGTCTGCGAGAAAATCGTTGGGAACATGATGGAGTTGAACAAGCCAATCAACAGAATGGCGATGGCAGCAATCTGCCCGGTTAACACCATGGCCAAGGCAGCCAAAGCAATCGCAGCCACAGCAAATACCGCTAGCACTTGACCGGCTGGGAAGCGGCTCAAGATGTAGGAGCCCGCAAAACGGCCCGCCATCGCCCCGCCCCAGTAGAGGGCGACCAATTTACCGGCTTGTGCCTCTGTTGAGCCTAAGATGCTCGCTTGACTCAAGTAATTAACCAGAACCGAGCCAATCGCGACCTCGGCACCGACATAGGTGAAGATGGCTATGACGCCGAACAATATCTTCTTGTTGGCCAAAAGGTGAAAGCCCAGACCAGTTGGCGTTTCATTCTTTGCCATCGGCGGCAGCAAATCGCGCTTCATGTAGAAGACGATCATGATCAGCACCAATACGGTGGCGATGCCTAAATAGGGCGCTTGTAAAGCTGTCGCTTCTGCCGCGCGTAGTGCATCCAATGCTTCTGGCGTCAGAGTGGAGATGTCCTTGGGGATTTCAGGCCCACCTTCAAGGATCAGCTTGGCACCAACGAATGGACCAATGAAGGTGCCGAAACTGTTGAAGGCTTGGGCAAGTGTCAATCGGGCGGAGCTGGTTTCAGCGGCCCCTGCGATAGAGATTACGGCATTGGCGGCAACTTGTAGAATGGTGATGCCCGCAGCCAACACAAACAAAGCAAACAAGAAACCGGGATAAATGCCTACATGGGTGGCCAGCACGAACAGGATGCAGCCACCGATCATCACGCCAAGACCTGCGATAATCCCGCGCATATAGCCAACTTTGGCCACCAAATTGCCTGCAGGAATCGAAAAGACAAAGTAACCCAAGAAGAAAGCTGACTGGGTCAGCATGGCCTCTGCATAGCTGAGATTATAGAGCCCCCGGAATTTAGGGATCAAAATATCGATCAGAACGGTCGCAAAGCCCCATATGAAGAATAAAGCAAGCGACATAAAGAACAAGGTTCTATCGTTTACATTGCCCTCTTGCGGCTTTGTCGTGACTGCGCTTGGTCCGGCCATTTTAAGGTTTCCTATCCTCAGTTTTTTGTTGCTTTTCGTTTCTTATTTGGTCTCTCAAAAAGGCTACCGCCCTTTATTCCCCACACGCAGTGGTATCATGTGAGCGTTCACATTTATAGACCCTAACCCAATCAATTTCCATTGTCTTGGGAAAATTCTTCGCCGAAACACCCCGCAAATTGCGTCCTTCGGGTAATTTTCCGCCGATTGCGACGTTCAAAATCAGATAGAATGGTTGATCGAAGGGCGCTGAAGGTCGGCTTGGGCTTTGGTCAACGTGCCACGTTGCAGGCGTTTGTGCGGCATAAGGCACCCCATCGATCGACCAAACTATTTTGCCAGCGTCCCAGTCAATGGTGTAGGTGTGAAAGTCATCAAGGCTGCCGACCAAGGGAGTGGTTTTCGACAAAAACTTGTTCTTGGGCCAAGCTCCACCAAAATGCAGCGTGCCAAGAATCGTATTCTCAACCCCGCCCGGGCAATCTGGACAAGGCTCTCCCAGATTGACTGCCTCCATCACATCGATTTCGCCCGAGGCCGCCCATGGCCCATAGACTTCACCAGCAGGCAGAAGCCAGATAGCCGGCCAGGTGCCTTGGCCCTGTGGCAGGCGCGCCCGTACCGATATCCGGCCATAGCGCCAGTCGGCTTTACCCTTGGTAATAAGCTTGGCAGAACTGTAGGGCAATGTCACTTCTTGGGCGCGTGCGGCCTTATTTGTGCGCTGCTCAAGCGGTAAAGCATAACCGCGACGACGTTCCTTGCGCGCTTGAATGACGAGGTTGCCATCTTTGACAAAGCTGTTCACCGGTCGATCAGTATAGCATTGCTTCTCATTATTGCCGCCGCCCCAGCAATCGACAGTATGGCTCCATTTGGCCGGATCAATCGCGGTACCATCAAACTCATCAGACCAAACAAGCGACCATTTTGACGGGGATTCTGCTGGAGCGGGTGCGCCCTGCGCGACGGCCTGATTCCCAGCGCCCAAGGCCGCAACAGCCCCTATGCAACCCAGAACAAAAACCCGAAAATCCACATATTTTTTGGCTAATAACAGATCCACAGCACCCTCCCTTTTTCCGCCAGTCTGGCTTGCCCGCCCCCACCTGCATAGCGACAATGCCAGTTTATTGAGATTGGGGATTTTGGTTCCCCAGATTGTTAGCGCTGTCAATTGGGGCTATGGAAGCAGGGATGTAAGGATTTCTGTGGCCTCTGATAGCTGTATGTTCTGAGGGCGTAGAAGAAAAAAGTGGTGCCCGGAGCCGGAATCGAACCAGCGACACGCGGATTTTCAATCCGCTGCTCTACCGACTGAGCTATCCGGGCAACCTGTCGGGAGCAGCGCGTTTAGCGGATCAGATTGTCTCTGTCCACGGGGTCCTCTGCATCGGGTATGCCATTATCCTCTTCTTGAACAGGAATTGCATAAGAACCATTGAGCCGCAGAAGGGCCGATAGGCGTGTTCGGTGGGCTTACCACATTCAGGACAGGTCCGGCTCATGCGATCACCACTTCACATTGGGTCTGGCTTGGACGGCCCAGACGGAGATGAAATTGCCCACCAATCGTGTCGGCAATGTCTTGGCGCCAGCCAATGGGGTCAGCCTCGAGAAAGGCTAAAGGGGCAGCCGGGGCATAAAGCGTCACGGTGCGGCCTTTGGCCCCTTTGAGCGCTCTCGCCAGCCGGTTGATGCCCTCAATCGCTAAAGTCTCCGCTGTCGGCTGGCCCCTGGCATCGAGGCAGATGTCGGCCAAGGCTTGGCGGCGCTTTTGGCGGGCGATTTCGGCAATGCCAAAGCGCGAGACGGGAAGCACTTCGGTTTTAGGCGCGGCCACGCCACCATTCTTTTCGGCATCAAAAGCACTGACAAGGGCTTTGGTCAGCGCCTCGGCATCGCCCTTACGGCGAGGCCCGGTGAAGTCGACACAGATGAGGCCACCAAGACCCCGCAGGCGGATTTGGCGGACAATTTCTGGCACTGCCGCTAGGTTGAGGCCGCGAGCAAAGCGCGCAGGATCACTGCCACCTGTTTCGCGGCTAGCACTATCAACATCCACCGCGGTTAAGGCGCGCGTGCGCTCAATCGTCAAACGACCGCCGCCAGCAATGGGCACTTCTGTGTGCAAGGCAGCCTCGAAGGCGGCGTCAATGCGGTCAATCTCGTCTTCATCGGCCTCGCGCGGCTCACCCGGCCAGCCCTGCCAAGGCGTGGCATCTTCAAGCAGGCGTGGACAGGGGCCTTGCGGGGCAAGGCCCTCAAAAGCAAGCGCGGGGCCCTTACCGCCTTCGGCTTCGCGCACGACACGCACAGCTACGGAAACGCCAACGCGCAACTCTGTCTCACGCTCGCGGCCAAAGGGTGCAAAAGCAGGTTCCCCCACGCCCAAATCGATAAAAGCGCCACCGATACGGCCATCTATGGCGGTGACGCGGCCCGCGTAAATCTGGCCCCAGCGCACGCGCGCCTCATGGGTAGACCAACGCTCTAAGCGCAGCTCCACAATCCGGTCGCGATCAAACAAAGCGGCACGCAGCTCGCCAATGCGCTCGTGGATGACGATCTCACGTGTAGGGGGCTTAGGCGCGTTCATATAAAGGCCCTTTTATAGCCAAAGCCCTCAAGCAAGGAGACGGTCTCGTAGAGCGGCAGGCCCATCACACCCTCCCACGAGCCATGCAAGTGAGTGCAAAAGGCACCAGCCAAGCCCTGAATGCCATAGCCACCGGCTTTGCCCATCCACTGCTCGCTGTCGAGATAGAAAAGGATTTCAGCCTCGCTGAGGCGTTTAAAGGTCAAACGGGTTTCAACTGCCCGGCTTGCCTTGGCCCCACCGCGCTGGACAGCGACCGCCGTAGTGACGCGATGATTGCGCCCGGAAAGCAGGTTAAGGCAGGCCAGCGCCTGCTCGCGCGTTTCTGCCTTGGGCAAAAGTCTGCGCCCCACCGACACCACGGTGTCGGCGGCAAGGATAAGGTCATCTGGATTTTGAAGAGCGATAGCCTCTGCCTTGGCAGTAGCCAGCCGCAAACCATGCTGGCGCGCCGTTTCATGGGGCAGAGGTGTTTCGTCCAGATCAGCTGGACAAATCGTGTCGGGCACAATCCCGACTCTGGCCAGAAGCTCGTGTCGGCGCGGCGATGCGCTTGCCAGAATAAGCTTCATGGGAGCTGTGTTACCGGAAGCGATAGGTGACACGGCCCTTGGTCAGGTCATAGGGGGTCATTTCGACCAGAACTTTATCGCCTGCTAAAACGCGAATGCGGTTCTTGCGCAATTTACCAGCCGTGTGGCCAATAATTTCATGTTCGTTTTCAAGACGGATGCGGAAAGTGGCATTGGGTAGAAGTTCTACCACGGTACCTTGAAATTCGAGCAATTCTTCTTTTGACATTGGGTCTCCCGGCCGCAAATGACCTGTTGGGCTGACAACTCAGCATGATTGGCGCGCTCTATAGTCTGTTTTGGGGGCAAAAAGCCAGTGCTACGGGTGTTGAAGCTGTTGAAATGGAGCCCTGACGCCACAGCTGACCCAGATCCTCTAAATGCTCCTGTCAGTTTCATCCCAGCCCGTCTTGCGGCAGAGCTTGTTTTCGCCCATCTGATGGGCACAAGACTTATCAGAGAGCTTATATCCCCGTGTCCGCCTTCACCTCAGAGACCGTGCTGGCCGTCCAGCACTATACCGACCGTCTTTTCCGCTTCCGTACAACCCGTTCCCCTGCTTTCAGGTTCCGGACCGGTGAGTTTGTTATGATGGGCTTGGAGATCGACGGCAAGCCGCTGGTAAGGGCTTATTCCATTGCCAGCCCGAATTGGGATGAGGAATTAGAGTTCTACTCGATCAAAGTGCCAGATGGGCCTTTGACCTCAAAGCTTTGCAACATCGAAGTCGGTCAGACGGTGCTGGTTGGCAGAAAGCCCGTCGGAACTTTGGTGCTCGATGCGCTTTTGCCTGGAAAGCGGCTTTATATGGTGGCGACGGGAACAGGGATTGCGCCCTTTGCCAGCTTGATCCGGGATCCTGAAACCTATGAGCGCTTTGAAGAGGTCATCCTGACCCAGACCTGCCGGACCGCCGACGAATTGACCTATGGCAAAGAGTTGGTTGCAAGTCTGAAGGATGACCCCTTGGTGGGCGACTATATCTTGGCGGGCAAACTGATCCTGGATACCGCGGCCACCCGCGAAGCCGACAACCCGAAGGACCGCCTGCCCGCCCGCGTTACTGATGGCAGCTTCTTCAAAGAGCACGAGCTACCACCCTTCAATCCGGATGAAGATCGCGGCATGATTTGTGGCTCGATGGAAATGCTGGCTTCATGCAAGGCCATGTTCGAGCAAGCGGGCTTTACCGAGGGCTCGGTAAGCCAGCCCGGACAATTTGTCTATGAAAAGGCATTTGTCGGCTAAGCAATTGGTGCTAGGCCACGATGATGAAGTCGATAAAGCTCTGCCTCGTTGTTGCGCGCGGCCGCAATCATGTGATTGGGGTCGACAATGACTTGCCTTGGCGACTGGGCAGCGACCTAAAAAACTTCAAAGCCATCACTCTTGGCAAGCCCGTCATCATGGGTCGCAAAACCTGGGACTCGATTGGAAGGCCACTGCCCGGCCGCCCGAACTTGGTCATCACCCGCGATACAGATTTTCATGCCCAAGGGGCAAGCGTTTGGACGAGCCTGCCGCTGGCGATTGAAGCCGCAAGGGCTATGGCCAAGACCACCAGGCAAGCCGAGATTTGTGTGATTGGCGGCGGGCAAATCTATGCCGAAGCCCTACCTTTTGCAAATCGGTTGTATCTAACAGAAGTGGATGCAGCGCCGACAGGATCCGCATTCTTTCCGGCATTCGATGAGGCAAATTGGGCAGAGACCACGCGCACGGAGTTCCCTGCCGGGCCACGCGATGATCATGACTTCGTGGTGCGTGTTTTGGACCCTAAGGCTTAATCGGCCTTCACGGCCTGATACAGCTTCAATATTTGCAGCGTGGCACCGTCATTGCCGGGCCTACCACCTTCATCCAGCTCTTCTTGTAGCGCCAAACCATCGATTTCCGACTGTAAGGCGTTTGCCAGCTTATCGCGCAAAATCGGGTCATGCTGGCTCAGGACTTCCCACAGAGTGCGGGTCATGCGTAAGGCAACATCGGTATCGATGCGCACGCCGAGCAATTGAGTCTGGTCTTCTTGGGTGCGGTTATTTTGCAACGTCGCCTCCACTTTGAATTCTGAAAAATCGTATAGTTCCAACACAGTTGAAATATCACGTTTTGAACCCTTACCCGCAAGATTGTTTACAAATAGTTGCAGGTGACTTGCATGCAAGCGCACAAAACGATGTGAATACCTAATTTATTTGCCTGAAATACCAGGTACAGCTCCCCGCCGATCTCGTCTTGCTAAAACAGGCTAGGACCGACATGATCGGTTTCTCTATTCACTTTTGATCGTTGAGCCTCCCCTTGCTAGAGCCCGAGACACCAGAGCCATGGCGTGGCAGCGGCTCTACCAAGGGCCGACAGATTGGCCTATTGGCGGAATTCCTGATTCTTGAAGTCACCTCGCAGTCGAAAGTTTACAAACAAAAGCTCGACCGCCTGTTGAGGACTGACATGAAGATCCGGCCGCGTCATGGCGAGTTTGAGGTGGAAATTCTAATCGATCTCAACCGCGATTATCCCGCTATCGATCTCGATAATGTCGCAAAAGCAGTTCTCGATGGCATTAAGGGCGCGGTGTTTTTCGATGATGTCCAAGTTATGCGTTTGGTGGTTGAGAAACGCTGGGCGGAGTCTGAGCGGGTTTTGGTGCGGGCTTGGCCACGGGCGAACCAAGCTTAACCCAAAGTTAAATGCCCATTGCCATGGCATCGATACAATTTGTTACAACAAAGTCAGTAAAAAGATGGAAAAGCCCTCGACAGACCTAATGGTATAGGATTGAAATGAGACGACAAAGCTTCATGAGGGCGGATGATGCAAGATTGGCGCGAAGATAAAACGTTTTTCCGCGCGACCATCGCGCTGCCAGTCATTTGGTTTCTGATATTTTTTGTCGTGCCAATGGCCATGGTCTGGGCATATTCGGTTGGCGAAAATGTGGGCCCTGTCGACGTTGCGATTACAGGTACTTTTTCCAATTATGCCAAGGCGTTTTCCCCCGAAGTCCTGAAGGTCATGTGGAATTCGGTTTGGTTGGCGCTGGCAACGACCGTCATATGCCTCGTCGTCGCTTTCCCGGTGGCACTTGCCATGACCTTTGCGGATGAAAAGCAAAAGACGTGGCTTTTATTGCTGATCATGCTGCCCTTCTGGACCAATCTTTTGATCCGCACTTATGCGCTGATCGCGGTGATGCGCACTTCTGGCGTGATTAACTCAGGTCTAGAAGGTCTGCACAACTTACTGGGTGTCTTTGGCATGCAAATGGGGGTTTTTGAGCCCCTACCCCTTCTCTACAATAAGTTTGCCGTGGTCGTAGGCCTCGTTTACGTGCATCTGCCCTTCATGGTCCTGCCGCTTTATGCTGCCCTTGATCGGCTGGACAAAAGCCTGATTGAGGCGAGCCTTGATTTGGGTGCCGGGCATTTGGAAACAATCAGGCGCATCATCGCCCCACTAGCAGCCCCAGGGATCGCTGCAGGCCTTGTTATCACCTTTATCCCTGCGCTGGGGGCTTATCTGACACCAGATTTGCTGGGTGGGCCCGATGATCTGATGATCGCAAGCTTGATTGAACGACAATTCAAGCGCGCCAACGACTGGCCGTTCGGGGCCGCTTTGTCCTTCATCCTGATGTATATCACCCTGATTTTCTTTGCCATTCGCGCCTTTATGGAGCGCAAGGGCGGAAAGCTGGGGGCACACTAATGGCCAAAAAAATTGTCCGCGCCCCACTCGACTACCTCAATATGCCAGCGATGAAGGCGTGGCTGGCAGGCGTGTTTATCTTCCTCTACACGCCGCTCCTGATCCTGATTCTATTCAGTTTCAACGATTCCAAAGCCAATGTCGTCTGGAAGGGCTTTACGCTTAAATGGTACGTCAAAGCGTTTGAGAACACGCAATTGCGCGAAGCTTTGTTAAATTCGCTTTTGATTGCCGGAGTATGCACCGTCATCTCGATCGTGCTGGGGGCCTTGATGGCCTTTGTCTTCTGGCGCTTCAAATTCCCATTCAAGGGCCCGTTAGAGAGCGGCATGAACCTGCCGATTGTGGTGCCCGAAATTTGCTTTGGCGTTGCGGTTTTGATGTTTTTTGCCAAAATCGGATTTCCAAATGATCTGCCCTATCCGTTTAATTTGACGCAGATTATTTTGGCGCATGTGACCTTTGCATTCCCCTTCGTCGCTATTGTGGTCCGGGCGCGGCTAGAGAGCTTTAATCCCGAGTTAGAGGCCGCAGCCCTCGACCTGGGTGCCTCGCGCTATCAGGCCTTCCGCGATGTCATCGTCCCTCATATGAAGCCCGGCCTGATTGCAGGTGGCTTGTTGGCGTTTACGCTGTCGCTAGATGACTTTGTAATCACCTTCTTTGCCTCTGGCCCCGGGACGATCACCTTCCCTGTCAAAGTCTATTCAATGGTGCGCTTCTCTGTAACGCCTGAGGTCAATGCAGCCTCGACCATCATCATCTTGATCACGGTGCTTGCCACCGTCCTTGCTTTGCGCGCCCAAAGTGCAACCACCAAAGAGAGCTAAGCTATGAGTGATCGTGACGCCATTATTCGGGTTGAAGAAGTATCCAAACGCTATGGCAAGGTGACTGCTGTTGATCGGGTTACTCTGGAAATTCCGCGTGGGGAATTCTTTGCCCTGCTCGGCCCATCGGGCTGCGGGAAGACCACGTTGCTGCGCATGCTGGCGGGCTTTGAAATGCCGAGTGAAGGCAAGATTTTCATTGATGGCATCGACATGTCGACCATCCCGCCCAACAAGCGGCCTGTGAATATGGTGTTCCAGTCCTATGCCGTTTTCCCGCATATGACAGTGTTTGAAAACGTCGCCTACGGCCTCAAGTTCGATAATGTCGCCAAGGCGGACCAATATGGTCGCGTGATGGCCGCTTTGGCTGACGTCAAGCTGGACCATCTGGCAGAGCGCAAGCCCGATCAAATGAGTGGCGGGCAACGCCAACGCGTCGCTCTGGCCCGCGCACTCGTCAAAAAGCCAAAGGTACTGCTGTTGGACGAACCACTAAGTGCGCTCGACGCCAAGCTTCGAGAGGCCATGCGCTTTGAACTCGCAGAGCTTCAAGACAAGGTCGGCATCACCTTTGTGATGGTGACCCATGATCAGGATGAAGCCCTTGCCATGGCAGGACGCTGCGCGGTGATGGACCGTGGCAAGCTCATGCAAACGGCCACGCCTTCCAACCTCTATGAATTCCCCGCCAACAAGTTCGTGGCCGACTTCATCGGTAGCATAAATCTGTTTGAAGGCACGCTCGAAGTCGATGAGCCTGACCACGCCATCGTCCAGTCCGAGGAGTTGGGCGGTCGGATCTTTTTTGACCACGGCGTATCGGGTGCTGGGGGTGAGAAAATGTGGGTCGGCATTCGGCCTGAAAAGATCGAACTCCTCAAGCGCGAAGAAGGTGCTACCCCGCCCACGCCAGAAGATGCACCCTCGGGCTGTAATGTGACCGCCGGGATCGTGCGCCAGATTTCCTATCTGGGCAGCGAGAGCATTTATGAGATTGACCTCATCAATGGCCGCCGCATGCAGGTGTCGCGCCCCAATCTGTCGCGCTGGGATCAAGAGGATTTCACATGGGACGATGAAGTCTGGTTGCGCTGGCATGGCGATAGCCCTGTTTTGCTGCAGAGCTGAAGCGTAAGCATGGAGGAGCAGTCACTTGGAAAGCTGGGTGGATGCCGCTGTGGGCAAGTCAGGTTTGAAGCCAAGCCGCCGGTGCTTCTCACCATGGCTTGCCATTGCAAAGGCTGTCAGCGCATGACCGCCAGCGCTTTTTCTTTGAGCGAGATGTATGCCGGGGCGAATTTTGAGCTTCTCTCTGGCAGTCCGGTGCAAGATGGCATGAAGGCCAGCTCCGTCCATTATGTCTGCCCCGAATGTTCGTGTTGGGTCTATACCAAAGTCTCGTCCACCATTGGCGACTTCAACAATGTGCGCGCGACGATGTTTGATGACGTCGACCAAAGCCCGCCCTTCCTCGAAACCTGCTCAGCAGAAAAGCTCGAATGGGTTGAGATCGGCGCGACACACAGATACGAGAAATTCCCGCCGCATGAGAAATTTGGCGGCCTCATCCAAGAATTTATGGCTCGACCCACATGAACGCACGCCCCATCCTTGGCATGATTTGTTGCCAGCGCCATGTCGGCACCGAATATGCCCAAGCCGTGATGGAGCGCTATCTCTACGGCGTCAGCCCGCATGTGGATGCGATCCCGCTGTTGATCCCGTCTTTGCCAGCCTTTGTGGATGAAGAAACGGTGGCAGGCCGGCTCGACGGGCTGTTGCTAACGGGCTCTCCCTCCAATATGCAGCCCCATCGCTACGGCGAAGATACTGCCGACGCGCCGGGCCCGTTTGATCCCAATCGCGATGAGATGGCGATAGCGTTGGCCGATGTGATGCTGAAAGCTGGCAAGCCCGTCTTTGGGATTTGCCGTGGCTTTCAGGAGTTGAACGTCCATTTCGGCGGCACGCTTCGGCGCGACATGGCCGATCCCGCCCGCGCATTCCAACATCATTCCCCCGACGGGGTAAGCTTTGACGCCATGTTCGCGCATGAGCATGACGTACGGCTGGAAGAAGGTGGAGCGATTTTAGCGGCCATTGGTCAATCCGACATCAAGGTCAATTCCGTCCATTATCAGGGCGTCGACAAGCTGGGTGCAGACCTACGCGTGGAAGCCCGTGCACCCGATGGTGTGGTCGAGGCCTTTTCCAGCACGGCGCGGGGTGGGCCAGTCTTGGCCGTGCAATGGCACCCAGAGTGGAAGCCTGAAGCCAATGAGAACAGCCGCAAGCTATTTGGCCTAATGGGACGTGTGTTGCGGGGTGGGACGCTTTAGGGGCTGGTGCAGCTACTTCGGTTCTTTAGCTGGCACAGCCCCGCTCGTATCCATAATGACCAAAGCCTCGCGCTTTTTTGCCCGGTTCGCAGGTGGACCGGAAGTCAGCTTTTCTGTGCCGATGCAATTCTGCAAGAAGTAGTCAATCTCGCCGAATACATTGGCTGAATCGGTGTAACGCGCTGGCGAGTGCTTCATGCGGGGAAAGCGAACCAGCCGCGCGTTCTTCTTCGCCGCGCTGAGCGCATCATACATCAGCTGACTGTTCTTGGGGTCGACAATATCGTCAAGATCGCCCGCCAACAACAAAACCGGTACTTTGATGGCACTAACTTGCTTGAGCGGTGAAGCCCGGTCCATGGCCACGCGATCCACAGCCGGGTCACCTACGGTGCGTTTCCAGAAAGCCTCTGAGACGGGGTTACCCATACGCGACACCCAGTCCATTTTGGTCATCAGATCGGACACACCATTTATCGAGGCCGCACATTGATACAGGTTTGGCGTGAGAGCAGCGCCTGCGAGCGCTGCATAGCCGCCGTAAGAGCCGCCGACGATGGCAACCCGCTTAGGATCAACCCGACCTGTTTTGACCAAATGCCCCACCAAATCGGTGACATCGTCCTGCATGCGCCCGCCCCATTGGCGATAGCCCGCCAAGGCGAAACTGCGTCCCTTGCCACCCGAACCGCGGAAATTGGGCTGAGCGACCAGATAGCCACGGCTGGCTAAGAAAGCCGCCAAGCGGTCCCAATCATTGTCGGTTGAGACACCATGCGGGCCACCATGTGGCATCACAACTAAGGGCATCATCGTTTCCTGAGCACCGACTGGTGCCAACAATAAAGCCTCTAAAGCTTGGCCGTCGCGGGCCTGATAATCCAACCACGTCGCCGTCCCAATGCTGGCTTCATTCAAAACCCGATCAGTTTGGCCAATTTTCAACATGCGATTGAACCGCGCATCATGCACCCACAAACTGCCCGGATCAGTTGGGGATTCGGTTTCAACGGTCCACAATCCGTCGTCGGGTGTGATTGATTTGATCCGCAACATACTGCCAACGGGGACCCGCTTTTGGATCTCCTCAAATCGTGCCTGATCCTTTGGATTCAGCGCTACAAACGGCGAGCCTCGCCCGGCTTCAATCCCGGCAACCAGGGTGTTGTCCGGGTTGAAGATTGCATCCTCCATGTCATATCTAGACGAGCCAATACGGAGTTCCGAGAAAGTCTTAGCGACCAAATCATAGTCGTAGATTGCGGCAAACTCTTCATTGCCCTGTCTGGCTCGCACCGTGACATGGTCGGGCTTTGTGGATGGGCCAAGCACATCGAACCCATAATGCTCTTCGAATGGAAATTCGGCCAAGGTGGTCGCAGGTTTCGCACCTTGTGCCAAACGAACCAAACGCACGGAAGAACCGAGCCGTGCTTGCTCACGCCGGATCAAAGGCACTCCGCTGTTCGAGACAAACCACTCTGTCCAATGGTCAGGCGTTGCTTCATCGAGAACTTTGGACTCGAGCGAGTTGAGATCGACGGAGACCAATCGATCCACATTTTCCAACTGGGTTCCAATCAACACGCGGTCAGGGTCGGAGTTAAGCTTAGAAACCAACCATGTGCGGTCCGGGCGCGGCTTCGCCCGTCTGGCATCGTCGCGCTTGGTGTAAAAGCTATTACTTTCTTCTTCAGTATCAAACTTCGGATCAGGGGCATAGTCGTCGTCTTGGGCATCAAAACGGAACAGCTTCCTGGCCCGCGCATCCCCAATCTTCCAAACCCATACGCCGAGCCGATTCTCCCGATCCCAACCGGTCAATAAGAGGCGGTTCTGGTCCTTCCATGCGAGTGCATAGACATGAAATGGCATGTCGAGACCACCCGCCCGCTTGGTGCGCGCCTCCTGCATGTCAAAAAGTTCAATGGCGGATTCCTCACCGACAAATTTGACCGTCGCTAACACCCGCCCATTGGGCGACACGACCGCGTCGGTAAAAAATGAACCACCCCAGAATTCATCCAGTCTTGGCCGCTCATAGCTGGTTGGGACCACATCAGGGACCGTTTGGGAAAGCACTGCCTGACTACTTCCTGCGCCCAATACAACCGCAGCCACAGCGGCAATTACCAATCGACGCACCATTCCATCTGCCATTTTCAATCCTACTCGCCCGTGATTCAATCCAGTCAGCTTATTGCCTAGAATTGAGTTGGCAAGGGGGTGGATTTTAGGTGCGTGCCTCATGCAGCAGCTCAGGGGCGCGCTCGTTTGGGAACGCAATATATGTATATCTCGGTTTCTTATATATTTTCGCTTTGGACTAATGGGGGGGGGAAGCCCCCTGACGGCATCTATGTGCCAGTATGTGGATTGTTGGTGTCACATACGAGGGCGACTTTGAAGAGTTTGGACTGAGCCCGCTGTCGGTCATAAATGGTTTTCACGATAGGGTTTCTCTTGATGGCGGTGATCGTGGCCATATAGAGGGCAGAGCGGACTTCGCCGCGCCCCCCAGATCGCGCGCTTGCGGCGCATCATGCCCAAGTCGCAATTGAACGGGGCAACTCCGACAAGGGCGGCGGCTTGTCTCTGGTTCATAAAGGCCAGTTCGGAGAGATCGCCGATCAGCGTCCGTGACAGGATTGGGCCGACACCTGAGTGGATTGCAAGATCTCATCATCTTCTTGGAAGGACGAATTGGCCTTGATGGCTCCATCTAGGTCCTTATCGGCCGACTTTCTCTCGCCCGACAACCAATCGATGTGGCGCGTAATCGCTTTGACAAGGGCCGGTGTTCGGGCCCCTTCAAGGCGGATCTTCTCGACTTTGCGCATTTCAACAAGCTCAATGGCGGAGCCAAAACCCTCCAGCCATTCCACGATCCTTCCCCTCCCGCTTTTGGTGAGTTGATCCCTCACCAAAAGCACCCTCTTCTCAGCCAAAAAGGCAGGATCGTCATAAGACAAGCCGTTCTAAGTGATTTGGCTCAATGGCTATACAACCGGTTTCAAGGTTTTCCTTGACCATGGTGCACCCATGGATGGCGAGCACCCTAAAACACGAAGCGCATTGCCCTAACGCCCTTCGCTCTGAGCAATAACTTCATCGAAAAGCTTCACGCCAAAACCAACAGCCCCAGGAGGAATGGTTGGTTTGCGGGTGGTGGCCCAAGCGACACCAGCAATATCGAGATGCACCCAAGCGGTTTCTGGCTTAACCCATTCCTCAATAAATGCAGCTCCAATTGACGCGCCTGGTGCACCGCCCTCAACGACGTTCTTCACATCGGCTACATCGGACTTAATATCGGCACGGGTTGAAGGGTGTATCGGCAGACGCCAAGTCATTTCTCCGACCTTGGCACCAGCATCTTCAACGCGCTTGGCAGCCGCCTCATTATTGTGGAACAGGGCGGCATAATCATCGCCCAGTGCAGCTCTTGCGGATCCGGTAAGGGTCGCAATATTAATCATTAGGCTAGGCTTGAAGGTTTCCTGAGTCCACCAATTGGCATCGGCCAATACCATTCGCCCCTCAGCATCGGTATTGAGGATCTCCATGGTTTTGCCAGACATAGATGTAAGCACATCGCCAGGGCGGATTGCGTTGCCGTCTGGCATGTTTTCCGCCAAGGCTGCCACACCTACCACATTGACCTTGGCTCCGCGCTTTGCTGCTGCCAATAGCGCACCCATTGATGCAGCCGAGCCCGCCATATCATAGCGCATACGCCACATGCCTTCGCCGGGTTTAATTGAAATGCCGCCGGAATCGAACGTGATGCCCTTGCCGACAAAACTGATCGGGGCGCTGTCACGAGCCTCGCCTCGATAGTGGATCGCCAACAGACGAGCAGGCCGTGTTGAGCCTTGCCCAACTCCTACCAAACCACCCATGCCAAGGCGTGCGGCCTCCTTTTCGTCAATAACGGTGATTGACACATTAGGGATCCCCTCAAAGGCCTTGCTAACAGAATCGACATACCATTGCGGGCTTTTGATGTTAGATGGGGTGGAAATTAGATCACGCGCGAGTTTCACACCTTCACTAACGGGTTGCCAGCGTCCTGTCCAAGCTGAACTTGCGGCGCTTGCATCGGCAACATGCAAGCGAAGCATTCTGTCTTTAGTGGTCCGGGTTGTTTTGCCAACTTGAGGGAACTCATAAGAGCCAAGCCGTGCCCCCAATGCCACTAAGGCCCCAGCATCGACAAAAGCGGGCGCATCTGGGAGCACGACAGCAAAAGTGCTTGCTTGGCCTTCCAGCGCAGCACGCGCCACTCGGCCTCCAAAGTCTTCAAGGCCGACGCGACTATTGGCGCTCTCGCCAATCCCGATCAATGTCACGCGGCTGTAAGGCCCAAAACTATAAAGGTTTAGTGTGTCTCCTGAATTGCCTTGGAACGAAGCAGCAGTGATTGCGCGCGAAATCCCACCATTTGTGATCCGGTCAACCGCCATAGCGGCTTCCCCAAGCTTGCCATCTTTGCTGACAGGTAAGGCAATCGCGCCGGTGCTGGGCGGTGCCGCAGTCACGAACGAAATTGGTAAAGCTATTGCGGGTGTCGATATCACGCTACCGAGCATGATACCCAATGACGACAAAATCAGTGCACGCATTAAAGCCCCCAAGGAAACGAACAATACATGCGGCTTGTGTGCGAGACCCGGGGCTGTCAAATCACACTAAAGTGATAGGGAAAGTTGACAGGTCATACGAGCGGGCGACTAAGAAAGGACGCTTTGTTTCGGCTTGGCGGATCAGTGAGCTTTGTAATTGCGCTTCCAGTCCGCCAGGATTTTCTTGGCAGCATTGAGTAGCCAAAGCCTCAAACAGCAGGTCTTAAGCTAGCGTCTTTCTTGACGCCTCATCTTGAGCAAACAGAATTGTCGGACGCCATCAAAGTGAACAAAGCAACACTTTGAATCGTTCCAAGTCATTTGGCGCAATGGCTCCACAGGCGCTTTCAAAGATTTCTTTGACCGTGGTGGATTCCATGGATGGAACCAACCCAATCTTGCTCCCCACGCCTTACAACATAGCAGGAATAACACGGTCAGGCGGTTTATGGCCGTCTGCGAAGGTCTTGATATTGATGATGACTTTCTCGCCCATCTCGGTTCGGCTTTCCATGGTAGCAGAGCCCATGTGGGGCAATAGCATGACGTTTGGTAGCTTCTTGAGCTTTGGATTGATCGCAGGCTCATGCTCAAACACGTCTAGGCCTGCGCCCGCCAGCAGACCCTTGTCGAGCATGCGGGCAAGTGCGGCTTCGTCAATTACTTCGCCGCGCGCGGTATTTACCAGATAAGCGCTGGGCTTCATCAATTGCAGGCGGCGCGCCGACAGCAAGTGATAGGTCGCAGGCGTATGCGGGCAATTGACCGAGATGATATCCATCCGCGACAGCATTTGGTCGAGGCTTTCCCAATAGGTCGCCTCCAACTCTTGCTCAATGGCGGCAGAGACGCGGCGACGGTTATGATAGTGGATTTGTAGGCCAAAGGCTTTGGCGCGGCGGGCAACCGCTTGACCAATCCGGCCCATGCCAACAATGCCTAAACGCTTCCCCGCAACCCGGCGGCCCAGCATCCACGTGGGCGACCAGCCTTCAAAACCGTCAGCCTCGACCACCTTCACGCCTTCCATCAGGCGGCGCGGCACGGCGAGGATCAGAGCCATGGTGATGTCTGCCGTGTCTTCAGTCAAAACACCTGGCGTATTGGTCACAGTGATGCCGCGCTGAATGGCGGTTGCGACATCCATATTGTCCACGCCTGCCCCGAACTGCGCAATCAGACGTAAGCGCTCGCCCGCGCGGGAAAGAACCTTACTGTCGATCTTGTCCGTCACCGTCGGCACCAAGACATCGGCGCGGCTGACAGCATCGACCAATTGTTCATAGGTCATGGGCGTGTCGGTCGCATTCAGCTCGGTATCAAACAATTCTGCCATCCGTGTTTCCACGGGTTCTGGCAATTTGCGGGTGACGATGACTTTGAGTTTTGACTGAGGCATAACCCTGTGTAGCAAGGCAAAGGGCAGACGCCAAGCGACATCGCAGTGATCGCTGAAATCTCGTGCTTGCAGACAATTTCACCCCCCAGATTAAGACGCTGTTCACCTTCATCAGCCAGATGAAAGCGGGGTGAGCTTTATCAATGGACGCGATAAAGCCGTTGATTGGGAAGTAGTTGCGCACGATGGGTAAAGTGAAAGCCATCCTTGCACGTGTTGCCTTGGCAGCGACCAGCCTTTTTGCTGGCTATGCATTTGCTGGCGGCTATCCACCTTTTAACCGATTGGCGGGTGAAACACCGTCTGGGCAGCCCGTCCCGCGCTTTGTTTCTTTGAAATTCTCCAACATCAATGGCCGCGCAGGCCCCGATACAGATTATCCGGTGCGCTGGGTCTACAAGCGCAAGGGCCTGCCGGTGCGGGTTGTCGCAGAAACAGAGGAATGGCGACGCATTGAAGATCCAGATGGTGCTGTCAGCTGGGTGCATAAGCGCATGCTGGACGGTCGGCGGACCGGTATCGCGCGCCCCGCGCGGGACATGCGCGTGGCGATGCGCGCCGATCCCAGCAGCGACACGCGCGTCGTGGCCTATATTACAGACGGCGTGATCGTTGAAATCACCGAGGAACGACCCGGCTGGCGCCAAGTGAAGGCCGGTCGTTTCAAAGGATGGGTCGCCGCTTCCGAGCTTTGGGGCGCTGACAATTCGCGTCAGCCATAAAGGAAAGCATGCTTGGCTAATGGCCTTGCGCCATGCTAACGCCCTTGTGAAACATTTTGTAATAGGACGGCATCCCTTTGACGCAGACTACCGAAACGACCATCCCCGCGCGTGAATCCTCTTATAGCTATGAACAGCTGATCGCGTGTGGCGAAGGCAAGTTATTCGGTCCGGCCAACGCGCAACTGCCTTTGCCCAATATGCTGATGATGGACCGAATCACCACCATTACCGAAGCGGGTGGTGCGTATGACAAAGGTCGGATCGAGGCAGAGCTAGATGTGCATGCAGGCCTGTGGTTCTTTGATTGCCATTTCAAAGGCGACCCTGTCATGCCGGGTTGCTTAGGCCTTGATGCCATGTGGCAATTGGTTGGCTTCTATTTGGGCTGGTCTGGCCTGCCCGGAAAAGGGCGCGCGCTTGGCGTTGGCGAAGTGAAATTTTCTGGCCAGATCACCAATGACATCAAACTCGTTCGCTACGAGATCGACATCAAGCGCGTGTTCAAATCGCGTTTGATTCTAGGCGTTGCCGATGGCCAAGTTCTGGCTGATGGCAAAGTTATCTATACCGCAAAAGACTTGCGCGTCGGACTGTTTCAGCCAGACGCCTTATAAGGAAAAAGCCGATGCGTCGTGTTGTCATAACAGGAATGGGCATCGTGTCATCGATTGGCAATGACGCCGCAGAAGTGACCGAAAGCCTGCGAACTGCCAAATCAGGCATTAGCTTCGCGCAAGAGCATGCCGATCACGGCTTCAAATGCCAGGTGCAAGCGCGCCCGAAGCTGGATTGGGAAACCTTGGTGGACCGGCGCGCGGCGCGCTTTTTATCCGAAGGCATGGGCTGGGGCCACATCGCGATGGAACAAGCCATCGCCGACTCAGGCCTTGAAGCCCATGAAGTCAGCCACGAACGCACCGGCATTATCGCAGGTTCTGGCGGTCCTTCGACTAAGGCCATCGTGGGTGCGGCCGATAAGACCCGCGAAACAGGCTCGCCCAAGCGCGTCGGCCCCTTTGCGGTACCAAAGGCCATGTGCTCTGGCGTGTCTGCCGCCTTGGCGACTTGGTTTAAGATCAAGGGCATCAATTATTCGATCAGCTCCGCGTGTGCAACCAGCGCGCATTGCATCGGCAATGCCTATGAGAGCATCGCCTGGGGCAAACAGGATGTGATGTTTGCTGGCGGCAGCGAAGACCTCGACTGGACTTTGTCGATCTTGTTTGACGCCATGGGTGCGATGTCGAGTAGCTATAATGATACCCCTTCAAGTGCCTCGCGCGCTTACGACAAGAATCGCGATGGCTTTGTCATCGCGGGCGGGGCTGGGATGCTGGTTCTGGAAGACTATGACCGGGCAAAAGCGCGCGGTGCGAAGATCTATGCCGAGTTGACAGGCTATGGCGCTACATCAGACGGACACGATATGGTTGCCCCATCTGGCGAAGGCGCGGTCCGTTGTATGCGCCAAGCGCTCGAAATGTCGGGCGGTCGCAAGGCCGATTATCTCAACCCGCATGGCACCGCGACACCCGTTGGTGACGCTAAGGAAGTGGGCGCGATCCGCGAAGTCTTTGCGGGCAACATCCCCTTGATCTCGTCCACCAAATCACTAACCGGCCACTCCTTGGGTGCTGCAGGCGCACAGGAAGCCATCTACAGCCTGTTGATGATGCAAGCGGGCTTTGCGTGTGAAAGCGCCCATATTGATGAGATCGATCCAGACTTTGCCGACTTGCCAATCCTGCGGGCTCGCAAGGAAGTTGAGATTGAGACCGCCATGTCCAATTCCTTTGGCTTTGGCGGCACCAATGCAACTTTAATGTTCTCAAAAATCTAGCGCCATTTTCCCGTCACAAAGTTGGGGCTCAATCGACATATGCGATTCCTCCTCTTTCTGCTCATGATCCTAGGTGCCCTATTCTATTCTAACCCGACGGAGCAGCGGCTGCGTCAGGTTATGCGCGAGCAGGACAAGTTGAGCCTAGATGCAGCCAGCATTCTGCCGATCAAGCGCACGAATTATTACTTAGCCTCGAAGTTTGAGATCAATTATCTGATCGGCAAAACCACCTGTTGGGGTGCTGCCTATGCCGTGATTATCTGTCCGACCGACAAGAAGAATAAGAAGTAATGCGCCCATCGCTCAAATGGGCCCTGACAGCGACCGATGTCGCGTTCATGGTCTATTGGAGCGTGGCGTTATTGGAGTGTGCAGGCCTGATCAGCATCCCCAGTGCTTGGCTTTATGCCCATGCGCAGGACCCCCGCGTTGTCGCTTGGAACTGGTCGTTCTTCCCCCTCGACATCGCTTTCTCCATTACGGGCCTGTTGGCGGTGCGCGCTGCTAGCCTAGGTAACCCAATCTGGCGGCCCTTAGCTTTGATTTCCCTCATCCTAACCATCGTGGCGGGTGGCATGGCTTGTGGCTATTGGCTTTTGTCGGGTGAGGTCGACGCCGTTTGGTTTGGGATGAATGCAGTTCTGGTAGTTTGGCCACTGGTATTTCTACCCGCTTTAGTGCGAGAAATGGCCGTAAATTCTGCGTCTGCGAATTGACTTCTCGTGTTCTGACACGTATCAGCGCCGCTCTCTAAAGACGTCACCTTAACTGCGCCTACATTGCGCGCCACCTTTTGGAATACGACCATGAAAGTGAAGAGCTCAATCAAATCACTGAAGACCCGCCATGCAGCGTGTCAGGTCGTGCGCCGTAAAGGTCGGGTCTATGTCATCAATAAGGTAGACCCACGCTTTAAAGCCAAGCAAGGCTAATTGCGCGTGCCTGCGCCCATCCGCGCAGTTCTTTTCGATTATGGCAATGTTTTAGTCGGCTGGTCGCCGCGCAAACTTTATGCGCGCTTGATTCCAGACACCGACCGCCTTGACTATTTTCTCGATCACGTCTGCCCGATGTCGTGGCACATGCTCCATGATGAGGGCCAAGAAATGGCCGTGACCATTCCTGCTAGACAAGCTGAATTCCCCGAATTTGCCGCAGAGATTGGGGCGTGGAAAACAGGCTTTGCCGAGATGATCAGCGGCGAAATCACGGGTTCTACCCAATTGGTTGTAGAGCTGGCGGCGGCCAACATCCCACAATATGTTTTGACCAATATGCCCAGCGAAATGGTTGAGACCTGCTTTGGCCCGTTTGATTTTCCGCGCCACTTCAAAGACATCATCGTCTCCGGCGATGAAAAGACCGCCAAACCCTTGAAGCCAATCTTCGACATCAGCTTGAAGCGCATGGGTGGGCTTGCAGCCGAAGAAGTGTTCTTCACAGACGATTCGCCAGCCAATATCGCCGCAGCAGCGTCTTTCGGCTTTGTGACCCATTTGTTTGAGGGCCCAGAGGGCTTGCGCCACGCGATGCGCGAAGCGGACCTTCCCGTTTGACGGGCTTGTCGGTTTAGGTGAAAGCTAAACCCATGCGGTTCTTGCGACTTTTGCCCCTCCTTTTGCTTCTGCCCGCGGGTTCTATCCCGATGACGCCGGGTGTGGTGGTGCCTGAGGTCGACAATCCAAACATCTATAATCCGGCCCCTGCGCAAAAGCTCAACTCCTATTTCGAAGCCTTGGCGCGCAGCGGCTCTGCCGAAGAAGCCTCACGCTATGAGGGTGAGATCTATCTGATCATGACCCGCAATGCCTCGCCCACCATCACCTTCTTGATGGAAAGCGCCAGTGTAGCCCTGAACGCGCAGGACAAAAAAGCTGCCCGGACGGCCTTGACCTCGATCACCGAGCTTGACCCCAATTTCGCGGAAGGTTTAGCGCGCTTGGCGACCATCGCGTACGATGATGGCGACTATGTGCAGGCCGAAGCGCTCTTAAAGCGGGCGCTTCGCCTGGAGCCCCGCCATTTTGCCGCATGGACCGGCCTTGGCCTTGTGCGCGAAGATTTGGGCGACTTGCGTGGCGCACAAGCCGCTTACCGCGAAGCGCTTTTCTATCATCCCTATCTGGACGGTGCCAAGCGCGGTCTGATCCGGATGGAAGCTCGATTAGACGGATTATCGCTGTGAGCCCAGACGACCTTTCCCGCCTCATGCCGTTTTTGGTGCTGGCCGCAGCGCTCTTCGTGTTCATGCTGATCTCCATTATCCTACGAGTGGCGTTGATTGAGCGCTCGTGGCCGGCCATCGGCCGCTTTGTCACGGCGCGAGGGGTCAAAGCCCATGTGATTGAACAGGGCAGTGGGCCAGAGATCCTTATGGTGCATGGTGCAGCCTCAAACGGGCGCGAATTGATCTCCGCGCTTGGCCATCGTCTGACAGATATGCGCTTGATTGCGCCAGATCGCCCCGGTCTTGGCTATTCTGGGCGTCCAAAGAACGCTGCCACTTTAGGAGAACAAGCCGCCTTCATCGCGGACATTTTGCGCCAGACCGCCTTTGGCCCTGTTGTCGCTGTTGGCCACAGCTGGGGATCGGGCGTCATTTTGCGCTTAGCTTTGGACCATCCAGAGCTCGTCAAAGCCCTCGTCCTCTTGGCACCGGCCTCGCACCCATGGCAGAAGTCGACAAGCTGGCTGAACCGCATCGCGGGTTGGCCTATTCTTGGCGACTTACTGGTCTGGACCCTGCCCCCGCTAATTGGTCCCAAGCTCGCCCCACAGGGCATTGCGCGGGGCTTTGCCCCGGGCCCGGTCAATCCACCCGACTATGGCGATAAGATCGGCACACCGCTGTTTTTCCGACCTAAGGCCTATAAGGCCAATGCCGAGGATATGGTGATTGGCAGTGCGGAAATGGGCAAGCAAGCCGTGCGCTATTCAAGCTTGACCCTACCCGTCACCATCGTCTCGGGCCAAGGTGATGTGATTGTTTATAATGCCATTCATGCCGCAGGCCTAAAGCGCGACATTCCCCACGCCAGAAGCTTCCGGGTGCCAGAGGCTGGCCACATGCCCCATTGGGTCGAGCCCGACTTAGTGGAAGGCATTATCCGCGCCCATGCGACCGACACTGTTTATGAGGGAAGTTCTGCCCAGTTTCGTGCAGAGCCCTGATTGCACCTTTAGGCAGGCAGGCTAGAAGGATGGTTAAGACCAGCCCTGACTTGATGCTTTGAGGTTCCTAACATGTATGATGCCGACGACGATAACCGCGTTTCCGCCCCACAAGCTTTGACCTCATCGTCGAAGGAAAAACTGCGCCAATTTGTTGCTCGCATCGAAACGCTAGAAACTGAAAAAACCGAATTGGCTGAGCAACTCAAGGAAGTGTATGGCGAAGCCAAATCCTTGGGCTTTGACACCAAGGCCCTGCGCGCCGTCATCCGCTTGCGAAAGCAAGACGCCAATGATCGGGCTGAAGCAGAAATGATGCTCGACCTCTATTTGGAAGCCGTCGGCGAAATCTGAGGCCTTTTTGTCGCGACGGGTTGACCCTGCCCTGACCAAGCGCGCCCTGTCAGCCCTGAAACGGGCGGCAGATAAGGCGAAGTTGAGCGAAGAGGGTTTGACTGAATGGGAAGCCGAATTTCTGGGCAGCGTCGAAGAACGCTTGACGAAATTCGGCTCTGCCTTCGCGGATCCCGATAAAGGCCAATTGAGCGCACCACTCTCGCTGCGCCAGGGCTTGAAAGTCCGTCAGATTAGCAAAAAGGGTGAGGCCGAAGGCGAAAAGAAACCCCGCCATAGCTCTTCTACTCGCGACAAGCCTCAATCCACCGCCAAACCAAAGCCGGATAAGCCGAGGAAGCCGCTTGCCCGCAAGACAAGCCTCACTTCTAAGGGGTTTAGGCCCAAGAAATCAGATTAGTCAGATGCTGCTGCGAGGCTTTCTTCGTCGGGATCTTCCACTTCGCCAAAACTACAATCCCATAGCTTACGATCATGAAATTGCGCCCGCACGCCCAAGGTTGAAGCCAAACTGCGGGCCTGCTGGGGTACCCCCCGACGAAAGCCACCTTCCCCCAACTTATAAATCAAATAATGCGAGACGAATTGGCTGCGCGGGATACCCGTACGGGCTTCCATCTTTGTGAAATGCCAGCCAACAAAATCTGCCGCTAAGGCAAAATTCGAACGCGAGCCCGAGGTTCGCCCCGTATCGCGCAAGAACCAGTTCCACGTCCGAAGATTCGCTTGGGCAAAGCCGAAATTGCGGATTGAGTTGGCGTTCACCGCCCCTGCCCCCTTGGCATTGGCTTTGAAACGACTTTCTTGGTCGATCACAGTCAGGATCGTGCCGGGGCTAACTTTCCATGTCAAAGAGGCGGAGCGCACGGCTTCTGCCCAGCCAGGATTGCGCGCCATTAGGGCGCACATGTCTTGGGTTTGTGCGTGGGCAGGAGAGGCGGTCAGATAGAGGCCACACGCCATCAATAGGCCCAGCTCCCGCATCTTAGCGCGCCCCACAACAGGGGCAGGCAGGATCGGGCGTCAAACTCACGGTTCGGCTTTGGCCACTCAGCCCATCCATCATCCATAGCCGCCCCATCAGCGGCTTACCGGCCTTGGTCAGCCATTTGATGGCTTCCAGCGCCATCATCGAGCCCACGACCCCTGTCAAAGCGCCAACAACGCCCATTTCCGCGCATGTCTCGGCTTGGGGTGGGGCTTCAGGCACGAAGCAACGGTAGCAGGGCAAGCCTTGACCGTGCGGGTCAGTCTTGCTGAGGCCAGAGCCAAAGACCGCCACTTGCCCATCCCAGCGCCCAACCGCGCCAGACACCAAGGGAATGCCCAGCGCATGGCATGCTGAATTGACAGCAAAGCGGGTTTCAAATTGGTCGGTGCCATCCAGAACAAGGTCCGCACCCGCAATCAAGCGTTCGGCATTGCTTTCATCAAGGCGCTGCACCTGCACTTCCACTTCAATCGCGGGGTCCAAATGCCGGATCGCGGCTTGGCCGGCGCGGACTTTATCGACGCCCACATCTTCTGTTTTGAAAAGGATTTGTCGCTGCAAATTGGAGAGTTCTACCACATCGGGATCAATCAAGATCAAGCGGCCAACCCCGGCAGCGGCCAAATAAAGCGCCGCAGGTGCCCCCAAGCCACCTACGCCGACCAGCGCCACAGTCGCCTCTGCCAGCCGCTTCTGCCCGGGACCACCAATCTCTTTAAGGAGAATGTGCCTAGCATGCCGGTCGAGTCGGACATTACCTGTTTTCATAGCGCCATGATGACCGCGACTGGGTGCCATGGCAAGATCGGGGTGCGGGTCGGGATTTAGTCTCACGCGAAGACACCTTCAGTCCGCTTCGCGGCCGCATCGGCGCAAGCGCCGCTACCCCACGAGTAGGGAAGCGACGCGTCCCAACTGCTTCCGGTGCCGTTTTCCTGTTTTGCGGGGTATCGGCGTATACGCCGATGCTGCCGAAGCCGGTGAAGGGATGCTTCAGCAAGGACAAAACAAAACTAATCCCCCTTCCACCAAACCTCCCATAACCTAAGCCCATCTCTGACGAGAGGGCGTTGTTGGTGCAGCGGCGACACTGGTTGGGGATGGGTAAGCGGGGTTAATCGAGGTGGACGTGGCTGCTC